>JBAQJU010000001.1:0-22544 GCA_049300475.1 Terriglobales bacterium
CTCTTGAGGGATGTACGCTGGGCGCGGTAAGAGGAAACTTGACTTCCCTTTGTTTACGACATTATCTAAGACGCCAAGCATCAAATCGCACTCGTAAGGCAGCGTCATAACGGTTTGTATTGGCGTCTTTGTGTTTTGCGCACCTGTGATCTCAAAGGCTGGCTCGCCTTTGTAGCGCAGACCCATAGCCTGGAAACCAATCTGACTAACTGGCGCGCGTTGCCAACCCGAGGCCAGAGCCACGTGCAGGGACGTACCATCCAGCGGTACCTGCTCGCTGCATGCGCTTTGCACGAGTGCAGTAGAGATGCAGATCACAGCATAAAGCAATCGAAGTAGCATGCCCCCACCTAAGTTTGGGATTCATTCTGACTCCACAAATTGGATGACATTCTCCCACCAAATCTTGCACGCATCAAATTAAATATTCCCTATACGTTTGAAATACTCATATACCCACCCGACACCATCACCGTGAGCACATCCGCAAAATCATGGAACGGCGTCTCCGGCTGGATGATTCCTTGTGCTTTCATCGACTCCAGAAGCTGTTCCCCTGTGCGGGAACCGTCGCATTCGGAAAGCAACTGGAGGGTCCATTCGGGCGCCTCCAACTGCATTTTGAAGGGCGCGTCAGTGAACAGCTTTTGTGATTCCGGCGCCCAGTAATGTTCCTTGAGCGTGTAATTCGCCGTGAGTCGACACCCTGAGGCGGCTCTCAAGAGGCTGCGCTGCAGGATCGCCGTGTCCTCCCCGCGGGCCACTTGGCGCTCCCACTCCATCAATTTCTCTATCTCCGGCAGACCCGCCTTTTCTGCCATGGTGCGGCGGATCGTGTATCCCTTTCGCTTTTCCCCGTGACGATAAATAAAGATGCCGCCAAACACAAAGCTGACAATTTTGAGTTTCTGTAGGACCTCCTTCCATATCTGCACTTGCTCGACGCTTCCTCGCCCTCGGACAACGTCATTCAGCGCCTGGGTGGCCGGTTCCATTTCACTTCGCACAAAAAGAGCTATATCAAACTCCTCGTGGCGATCACCGAGAAAAGACCGGACCCGCTGCTCGAAGGGATTATCCACTCGATCCGAGCCAAGGCTTACGCAGACCAGCAGACTGCGGTCTTCCAGGTGCGTCGGAAGTTCCTGGATGATCCGCCGCGTAATGTGTTCGCCGTCCTGCCCCCCGTCATAGAAAACATATTTCGGCTCCAGGACGGGCACGTAGGGCGGATGCGCCACGATCCGGTCAAATGTCCTCCCGACTGCCGGCGAATAGAGGTCTCCTTCGCTGATCGTGACGTTTTCGAGTTCGTTCAGTCGCCGATTGAATTCCGCGAAGTGCACGCTTCGAGCAGCGATGTCGAAGGCGTACGCATGCTTAGCGCCGTTTCTCGCCGCGAGGAGAGCAGCGATTCCGGTTCCGCAGCACAGTTCCAGAAAGCGCTCGCAAGATGAAGCCGGAATCATAGTCAGGAAGCCGCGCGTCGTGCCCAAGATCGCGGGGTAAACCACGTCCACTGGTGGTTGAAACGCCTGTCCGTCCACTCCACACCAGCGGTCCGAGACAACATAAAGCCCGTGCGTTGCGTACATGGCAACGGTCGCGATGCATCGTCCGCTTGAACCGTCTTGTTCAATCAGGCCTAAAGCGTTCAGCAGAGCGAAGGTTCGATCTCCAACCGCCTGCCGCACGTGCTCGGTCTCGACACTTTTTCCTTGCAAAAACAAAGCCGCCAGCGTGCCAAATGCCGCGGACGCCTCCACTCCCTTGGCCTGGACATCGAATTGTGCCTCAGAAATATGACGGAGATGGAAGTGGCCCTCCATGTTGTCCTGAACAAATCCGAGGCGTGGAAGCTCCTCCCGCAGAGCATGGAATTCCTCCGGCGTGCCCAGGCGGATCGGGTAGACATTTGGTACTTGTCGAGTCAATTGGAGATATACCTGGGATTTACAAATCCGGGGACTATCCCCCACGTCGCTACATACCGAACTGTTGCTGGTATCTGCGCAATTCAGGCACCCCAAGAATGTCTAATGGTCGCTATTTCCGAACAACAGGAGTGCCTTCGCGCCTTGAGCACCGGCGCATGGCAAACCGGCGGGCAAAACCGATAGACAAAACCACAGCATAACCAGCCTATTGTTTCTCACCACGATCCTTTCAGTTTTGGTGCTGCGGTGCAAGGCCACAAAACACTGCCGCACTACCGGACGCGCTCACGTTCGCTCACGATTCATTGTCTATGTGCTTTCCCCGGTGTGATTTTCAAGGTCGGTAAGGCATCGCCCATGCCCCACATTCAATAAGATAGAAGTATCTGTCTGCGCTCATAACCCAAAGGTCGGTGGTTCAAATCCGGCCTTCGCAGCCAACAACAATTCTGAGCCAACGTCTTCCGAATACGCCGCAACCATCCGAATTGACGAATTGACAGAAAGGCGAGTCACCTGTCTGTCACGTAGGAGGCCGCAAGATCGAGTCCTCTTGGCAAGCAGTGGATATGCCCACCATCCCTCTAGCGTCGTGTAATTTCCCTGCAGCGCAGCGCGACCCAACGTTGACCGCTGCCGGGAGAGGGCAGGGGCCTGGCGGGCGGATTTTCCAACCCACAACCCAACCCACAAAAGATGATGTCTTGTACGACTTGCAGGTATTTTGGCAGTCCCCGCGTTGTTGTAAGTCGTTGTAAAACCTATCCCGGCTACGCTGTCACGGCAGAGGCCGCGGGTTCGAGTCCCGTCGTCCCCGCCAATTCTTTCAAGCAGTTGCAAGGAATTGGCAAATTGCGTCATGGTCCAATTTGGTCCAGTTAGGCCAATGCCTCTCCCTTGTTGAGCACCATCCGGACAAGTTTGCTTTGTGCCAGCCTCTTGTTCGACATACCCGCCTGAGCGTAAAGATCCAGCGTAATGCGACTGTTGGCATGACGTAGGAGCTCCTGCACCACCTTATTGGAAATGGGAGTTAAGCATATTGTTCCCGAAGCAATCGGCAGAACTCAATTTTACGTCCTTCGCCAGCTATTCGCCGTGACAATAGCCAGAGTTGCTATTTTCGATTATCATAGATTGTGAAAATAGCGAAGAGCGCTATTTTCGACTCTGGAAAGGGTAATGTCCAAGGTTACCAACACTCTCGGCAAGAAAGTATCGCAGGGCAGCTATTCAGCCTTTGTGCCAGCGCCCCTGCCTCCTGAGCTGAACTGGACACCGCGGCTGATTGGGGCACTCTCGGATGCAGACCGGCTCGTCGGAAGACTGGCGGGCGAGGGTGGTCGGCTTCCCAATCCTCACATTTTGATTCGGCCCTTTGTACAGCGTGAGGCCGTTCTATCGAGCAAGATTGAAGGCACACAGGCCACGCTGGGCGAGTTGCTTGCTGCTGAGGCGGGAGCGGTCGTGGATCGCAGTCCCGAAGATCTTCGGGAAGTTGGCAATTACGTAGTTGCGCTTGAGCACGGAATCTCGCGTCTCAAGAAGCTTCCTCTTTGCGTCCGGCTCACCCGCGAGTTGCACGAAAAACTCATGACAGGCGTCCAGGGGCATCGGGCTGCGCCAGGACGTTTTCGGAAGATCCAGAATTGGATTGGCAAGCCTGGCAGCACTCTCGCAACCGCTTCTTACATCCCACCTCCTCCAGGGGAGGTCGAGCCGTGCCTCGCGGCCTGGGAAAAGTTCCTGCATGAGTCGACCCTGCCGCCTCTCGTGACCATTGCGCTGGCTCACTATCAATTTGAAGCCGTTCACCCGTTTCTTGATGGCAATGGCCGAGTCGGACGCCTGCTCATAACCTTGTTCCTGATCGAGCGCCAGATCCTCCCGACCCCTCTGCTATATTTGTCGGCCTTCTTCGAAGCTTCAAGGCGAGACTATTACGACGGTTTGCGCGGGATCAGCGAACGCGGGGCATGGAACGATTGGTTGGAGTATTTCCTGCTGGGAGTCGCTCGCATGTCTGAGGATGCTTTGAGTCGAGCCATGCGTATCAACGGACTACTGGCCGATTGGCAGAAGAGAGTTTCGGGGGAGTCAAGCAACAACCCGTTGCGTGTAGTCGAACTCTTGGGGGCAAATCCGTTCATCACTACAAGAGGCGTGACGGACAAATTGGCGATCGCGTTTACGACCGCGCAGCGCGCCATCGAACGACTGGAACGTGCGCGTATCGTAAAACGGGTTGGCGATGCGAAGCGCGATCGAGTGTATTGCGCAACTGCTCTTTTGGATATCCTCGAAGAGCCGGCCCACCTCAAGCCAGCCGACAGCAAATAGCTCCGAGTGCGTTCGGGCGCACGATTTGGTTCACCGCGAGGGTATCAGAATCACAACTTAGAATATCCGATTCAAAAAACACCATGACTGAAAGACTCTCTCGAAAGACGCTGTATGATCTCGTCTGGTCTGAACCGATGAAGACTCTCTCCGCACGGTTCGGGATCTCCGACGTAGCACTTAAGAAGACCTGCGCACGGGCAGGAATCCCGACCCCAGATCGCGGTTACTGGGCAAAGAAAGATGCGGGAAAGGATACGTTTCAAGCGGCATTCTCCACACGTCCCCCTGGGATGGACGATGAGGTTTCAATCGGGAGCGGAGGCAATGGTTCGTACCGCTACTGGAATCAGGAGGAACTTCTTACCCCCATTGGCGCTCCTCCAGAGTTCTCCGAGCCGATCGAGACGTTGCGGGCACGGATAGCTGAAACTGTCGGTCGCGTAGCCGTTCCACATAAAATCCTCAATTGGCATCCCGCGATTGATCGTCTCCTGAGGGAGGATGAAAAACGCCGAGAGAAGCAGCTAGCCGATCCTTATCCGATGTCGTGGAACAATCCGATCTTTGAAACACCATTTGAACGCCGTCGGCTTCGGATCTTGAACAGCCTGTTCTTCGCAGTGGCGAAGATGAACGGTAAACCGTCGGTCCACGGCCGCGAAGCACGAGAGATTCACATTTCCTTTTTCCAGCAGCATCTTCATCTCCGTCTGGAAAAACCTAAGATATCAACTCGTCGCGCACGAGCCGAAAACGCCACTGGGGAATCCAACGACACGAAACTGTGCTTGTCTGTTGTGAAGTTTTTCGGTTCTGAAGAAGTGCTTGCGACTTGGCAGGACGATGATGCTCAGAAGCTCGAAACTCGGATGACAGACATCGCGGTGCAATTGATCCTGACCGCTGAGATTCAGTATCGCGAACACGCGCTGCATCACTATCAATGGCGTATTAAGCGGAAAGCTGAACTCGAAGAGGAAGAGCGTAAGCGCAAGCTTGAAGCAGAACGCGCAGAGAGAGAACGGCAGAAGCGAATCGAGCAAGGTCGAATAAACCGGCTTCTCAGGGATGCGGCAGCGTTTCAGCAGGCCGGCGAGATAAGGAAGTATGTCGAAGCGATCCGACAAGCACAGGCACTTGATGGTTCTTCAATCGAAGAAGTCGAGCAATGGAGCCAATGGGCGCTGGCGCAAGCCGATCGTATTGATCCGGCCCTCAGTCAAAAGTTCTTGAAGGCAACGCAGGATGAGGAAGCAATGTAGGTATTTCAATCTTTTGGGTTGCGCCTGCGGCGAACCCCCTGGCCGACACCGTGCGGCGTGAGTTTTCGACCGGCCTCTGCCGTGTGAAAGCACACCAAAAATCATGGTCCAATAAGGGTCCACGAACTATTTCTGGGGGTCACTGAAACGTTTTTGTAGCGCCATCCGTGCCGCGTGTTTTCAGTTAGTTACGGTTGAAGATTTCGCTGTCACGGCAGAGGCCGCGGGTTCGAGTCCCGTCGTCCCCGCCATTCTTTTCAGCAGTTTAGCATCAAGTGCTGAAACAGCGTGGTATACAAGAAGGCACACATTAAGCAGTACCTCCCGCTGCCATCGCAATTGGCGCTTCCGACTCGCCGGCAGAACCATCTTTACCACCCGACTTTGCGCCTTCCGCTTCCTGCTGCTCACGGCGTGGGTGTAGATAGCCATCGTGATTCCGGGATTTGCATGCCGCAGCAGGGACTGGACGGTTTTGATGTCCTCTGTTCCTCCTCGTTCCATTTCCAACGTGTTAACAACCTGCGACAGACCATTCTTTCTCCAGGATTCGGATCGTAGTCCAGGCGGAGGCATTGGGGGTCAGTCAGTTGAGGGGATAGCTAGAGGCAACAGGAAAATCCGGACACTCCGGCCGCGCGGCATTTAGACCCATGGGGGGCGAGCGTGAGAACGGGGGAATTCGTTGGTTCGCCGGCGCGGTGTGATTGTACTCACACACGTTTTGAGCGTGCTTAGCACGAATCCTGGTTTGCAGGTCCGCCGCAATCTCGGCAGCGTTCACGTCGGGTGGTCGCTACCCTTCAGCGGGTTTGTCTTGAGTACAAAGTGCTGGTTGGTGCGACAATCGTACCCACGGTGTTTTGTCTGCATTCTGGCTCGACGTTTGCCAACTCCCACTCACGCAATGAGGCGAAGAATGGCTGAGATATTCATGAGTGTTTAACCTCGCGTTAAGAGGCACCGCGTAGCATTGAAGGGAGGTTGCTGAGCAATTCGGGTTTCGCGAGGATAGTCATGTCGCGCACCTTCACATTACAAAGTGTCTCCTCCGCACGACTGCGCCATCGCGGGAAGCAGCGCGGCTACGTAATGATCACGATGTTGCTAGCCGTCGCGCTCATGACACTTGGTCTGCTCTCCGCGCTACCGGCGATCAAGCAACAGATCCAGCGTGACCGCGAAGAAGAGTTACAACGTCGAGGCACGGCATACATGCGCGCGATCCAGCGCTTCTACAGGGCATTCGGGCGTTATCCATCGCGAATTGAGGATCTGGAGCACACCAACAATTTCCGCTTCCTTCGTAAGCGCTACACGGATCCGATGAGTATCGACCGGGCAACGGGCAAAGAGAAAGACTTCAAACTTCTGCATCAGTCCGATATCAGCTTAAACAGCGGGCCGGTATTGGGCCCGACGACTGAGCAGTTCTCGAGTAGTGGTGGTTTCGGGAGTTCGTTTGCGGGCAATCTTTCGAAAGGTGAGGCGAATTCGAATTCGCCTGGATCGTCGTTTTCCGATTCCAATTCTGGTTCCGGCTTCAACGGGCCAATGTTCGGCGGAGGACCGCTCCTCGGGGTTGCCAGCACCAGCAAAGAGAAAAGCCTTCGCGAGTTTTACGGTAAGAACCATTACAACGATTGGATCTTCATCTATGTGCCGGAGTCAGACCTCGGAGGCCTGCTAATGGGCCCCGTGAACCCAGGCATCTCTACAACCGCTCCTGGGAACTTAGGCGCTATGGCTCCTGGATTGCCAGCGAGCGGCGGGACCGCTCAAGGACAAGGCACGATACCGACCACCGGACAAACCCCAACGCCGCAGACGCAAGCTGCGCCAACCTCAGGGTCGACATCACCCAACTAGAAGATTTTTCTATGAAGGCGATGCGTCTTTAATGCGGGCTTTGTGGAAGACCGCTGAGCCGCCTGCTGGCAGTCGGTGGCGCTGGTCACGTCGCAAGCCTTGGCAAAGTAGCCCAGAGTGACCTCGGTGGGCGCACCTGAGATGAGGTTAGCAAGCAGGTCCGTTTCGACAAAAAATCCTTGGTCGGGATCAACCAGGTAGTATTCGACAGTTGGTTGCGTAGCCGGGGGCGTCTGCTGAGGTGCCAAGAATGTACCCGCGATGCGGCCGAAGTTGTCCGCTGGAATCGTGAAGGTGTCTTTGAGGACAATGGGCGGGGCGCCAATGTTGCTGAAATCGTCGACCGTACCCGTCAAGGCGCCGGCGCCGCCACTCGAAGTCGCAGTCATCTGGCCGGTTCCGTCGTTTTCCGCACCGGACAATTGGCCTTGCTGGGTGAAGCTGACACCATAGAGTTCGCTGTTGCCAAAGGAGAGCGCGTTGGCAGGCTGCTGCTGCGGATAAGCGATTCCGACTCCGAGAGCCGGATAGAATGCACTGGCGCCTATCTCGGAATAGATAAAGAGGGCAGGCGCTCCCGATCCCTGAGGGCCGCTAAGGAAGAAATGGAGATCGGGGTGAGGGAAATCGTTTTTGCCTGTGCCGGGTGGGGGATTGAACTTCAGATCGGCTAAGTGGATGCTGCCGATTCCGGTGGAGTCCGCTTGATACGTGCCCGACAGGCCGCCACTGATCGCACCGGGGCATGGGGGATACTGACAAGGGGAATTCTGTCCGCCGGGGAGTGGAACGTTATCGGAAAAGAAGACAGTATCCGTGTAGCCGCCGTAAGTTGTCTCGTTAGGTGTGGTATAGGAGCAGAAGATATCGGTGTTCAGCGTGCCCATTCCGTCCGGGCAGATGACGCCCACCGAAGTGAACGATGATGGAATCACCCCGTTAGCGGGGTTGGCAAAGCCTTGGGCGCCGAAAACGTATGGGCCTGAAAACGAACCGGGGTCGAAGGTGCCCGTGGCGGAACCCTGGCTGATCGCGAGTCCAGCCGTAAGGTAGAGGCTGTCGGTCTCGACTAACCGGATATGGGTCGTGTCCACGATATAGCCGGTGAGTTGAGTGGGACCGAAAGGATCGGGAGCACAGCTGGTCACTAGATCAAAAACGACAACGCCGGGCGCGATGCCAGTCGCTGACGAAGAAACGGTGCTTCCAGCGAGCCCTTTCTTTGGTATACAACTGGTTGAACCCATGCCGAAGTAATCCTGAATTGCCGAGCTGCCATTTCCCGAGATACTGCCAAGGCTCGATACGTTGTCAATGTTGAGAACCCCGCCGAACGCGATCGGTGTGCCTCCAGAATCCGTGCCTCCGGCGACTAGAGCATAACCACCGGTGGGTAGGGCGGCGGCGGCGACCGGGTCCTGGAGCTCCAGGGTTCCCGCGGACGAATTAGAATCAAGCTCTGCGATCAGAGCTTTTGAACTAGACAGAACCACCAGACTAAAGGTCTCTGTAACTGGGTTGCCGGGGTTATTTGGGTCATTCAGGTTGAGCATGATAGTTCCGCGGCTATCGGGCCCAATGAAATAGGAGCTGGAGGTGGGAGCGGGAAGGCAGGGTGTTCCGCCGCTTCCTAAGATGGAGGTCGTTACCGACAATCCGGAAACTGTGTTTAGCGTCTGCTGGCCGGAGGTGATGAAGCCGGAACAGTTGTCACTGGTGCCATCCAACGCAAGAACGCCCGCAACCTGATACGGTGAGCCGCTGGAGTCGCTTCCCTGGGCCTGAAAAACATAAGTACCATTGAGAACGCTGCCGAAAGCTATGATGCTAATCGGAGTAAGAACGCTCTTTGTATGATCCGCAGTAGCGGAGGCGAGAATTTCGACAAACATGGTGTTTCCAGGCGTGGGAAAAGTCGAGGGTGGCTGATAGGTCAGCTCAGTTCCGCTAGCCGAATGCGCCACTTGTGTTTTAGTTGGGTCATCGGAGAGATAGAGGGCGCCGCAATTGGTGCCGCCGGAGCACAGTTGCACGTTGCAGTTGCTGTTCTTGCTTTGGCATACCGCAAGTTCCCAGTCCACTCCGTAGTTGTTAGGATCGTTGGTGACGGTGGCTGCGAGTGTTGGCAGTGGGGTTGAAATGATGGAGATTGCGGCGGGCGGCGTCGACGTAAAGGCAATCGAGACATTCGCCTGCGGCGGCGGGGGCGGATTCTCGACATTGAAGGTGCTGTTGTTGCCGCATCCGGGAAGCAGCGAAATCATCGCCGCTGACAGCAAAAGGAGAATCCATCGTCTGGTTACCACTGCCAACCTCCTTAAGTTGAATCAGGGGACGGAGCAGGCCCGGAAATTGGCTGGCCACGTCCCATAAAACCGGGCACCCGCATAAATAAGAACCGGGGAAGCTATTGTCCTGTCCCTTGCAGATACACAAATTGTGGATTACCGCTGCCTCCCGATCCGAGCGTATAAAAGATGGTTAACTTCCCTTGATTAAGTCCTTTGGAAGTGGGGTTGAATGTTATGCCTAGAGTGCAAGCCGAGCCCGGCGCCAGGTTAACTGGACAATCGTCCGTTTCTGAGTAGCTACCTGACACCTCTATCTTGGAGGTTAAGTTCACCGTCGCGGAGTTCGGATCTCCCGGGTCGTTGAATAGCGTAATTGCCTGCTGGCCACTCGATTTGTTCACGGCCTGCACGCCAAAGTTTAGGCCGGCGGCCGGAAGCATTCTGAGCGGGCTTGGTGCATTCGCCTTTAGCTCGACCGGAAAGCGTCCGCTATCAACTTCGCAGCCGGTGGTTTGCGTGCTCGTACACGTTAGCGTGTTCAGTTCGAGAAAATAGTCCAGATTTATATTTTCGTAAGTTCCTTTTTGCGGTACAAAGGCAATGTCGAGGCTGCACGAGGCCTGAGGGAAGAGGGTCACTCCCGTGCAAGTATCCGAGGTGATCTGGAAGTTTGACAGGCCGGTATCCGGGTCGACGTCGCAATTGTAGCTGGCTACGCCGGTACTAACATTAATACTAGCGCCCCCTCCGTAAGCGACAACTTGCACGCCCGCAACGTTGCCACTCTGATAATCCATGAGCGTTAATGGGAGCTGGAGACTCTGCTGAACCAGAAATTGGCAAGGGTAGGCGCTTAGGTTTCGGGGGCCGAAGATCTGGACAGGATTCGGGCCGTAGTTAGTAAAGGAAAGCAGTTGAGGGAGGCTTGCTTCGCTGATTGCTTCGGCACCGAAATCGAGTTCGCCAGATGAGGGCTGGATGTAGCTAATTCCGGTGCCCTTGACAGGCACCGCAAAGCTAAGATCGTTATCGGCAGAAGAGGGGCTGTTAACGGTTAAGGTTGCTGTCCTAGAATCCGGACATTGGACAGGCGGAGTGCCGCCCTGATTTGGCAGCCACGAGCAGCTTTGCTGAGGAGCAAACGAAATTGTAAGGGTGCAGGACTGCCCTGCCCGCAGATTGAAATTCGTCGAACCAGCCGAGGCAAGACAAGTGTCCGACACCGCGAAACTCGGCAGAGGGTTGAAATCCGATGGTTGTGCAGAGAAATCTAAACTCAATCCATCCAACTCATTATTTGAGTTGTTGGTGAGGGTGACTGTCTGTATGGTAGGGGTACCCTGGATGACTTGCAAGCAAGTTGTATCCGCACACGCCACCAGCATTTGGGGCGGGAAGGTGAGAGAGGCCGGAATTAAGGTTATCGGTTGCTGGCAAGCGGTTGAGCCGTTCAACGCCAGACAGAGATAGCCGACGTCTTCGGAGTTACCACCAGAGTTATTAGGGTTGGGGCAGGACTTCGTGTTCACGGCATATCCTAGTCCAGTGGAGTTAAGAACGTAACCACCAGGCGCCGAAGATTGGAAGGTGACGGGTTGAAAACCGTTTAAGCCGGCTTGACTTGTCGGGACACCGATTTGACCCGAGTCCGATCCGTCGACTCCGATAAGCTGCAAAACGACGTTGTTGCCGCTAATTTGGCCATTGACCGAAATGGTGCCAGCGGGGATACAAGGGTAGTCGCTTACAAGGCTAGTTGGGTCAATAAAGCTTAGTGTGCCCGTGACGGTCGCGCTGCTGGCTCCGATATTTTGCCCCTGGCTGAAGGAGCCGGTCACCGGGTAATCCTGATTGTACAAACCGGAAGGAGAAATATTGTAGCTGTGAAAGCTGCCGGTGATCGATCCCGTCAGCGGCGGCACGGAGGTGGCGCTCCAGGGCAGTCCTCCGGCTGGCGTTGGCATTCCACAACTGCTAAAACCAGTTGCAATACCGCCGGTTGTCGTGAAGGTCGCGTTTGCTATCTGGCCATTGGAACCCAGTGTCCCCCTAAGGACAAAAGTCTGGGAGCCGGCTGCCGCTGCGAGATTTACAGTCTGGCCGCTGACAGTTCCGGTGATCTGAGCGGATCCACTATCACATATCGACCATATTCCATTGGATTGGCTCACTCCCGAGAGAGAGTAAACTGCTTGCCCCGTTACCGAGCCATTGTTCTGCAGGAGAAACCCGCCCTGTAACCCATACAGGGTGCCCTGAGGAATGGTCAGGTCAGTGTCGGGATTCGTCATCATGAACTGCCAGTTACCCGAAAGGGTTGCGCTTTGCTGCGGGTCACTGGAGCCGCCGCCCCCCCTACATGCCGAAAGCATCATCATGCTAGCCATCAATAAGACCCACAGACTCTTCACATCTCCTCCGCAAAGCCGGGGCGAGGCCGGTTCACGAGTCGGCGGGCATAGCTTTGGGCCTTTAGTCATCGAATCTTTCGTCAATTTCTGCATGTTCTGCGTCCTGGCGGGGGCGAGTGTTTGAGCTCGGCAGGGGTTTGAAGCAGATGCCGGTTCGGATCGGTGAAGCTCGGGAACTGGAGAAGGTTGGCTTGCGAACCATCCGCCGGGCCGAAATCGGATCCGCGAGTCGTGGCAGCGCTGGCGCTGACACTTCCGGTGATGGGCGCGGTGAAGATCGCGTCGTTGTTGGGGCTCGTAACTGTTAGCCTTGCGGTCGGACACTGGTCCGACAAAGTTCCGGCCGCACAGCTGACCAGCGGAGCAAAAGCGATTGTAACTGTACAAGATTGCTTCGCAGCAAGCTCGAAAGGTTCGCCCTTCGAAGGAACACCATCGGGACCGCAAGTGTCCGTCTCCGTAAAATTGTCCGGACCACTGTCGTTTATTAGCATCAACGTCAGGCCGCTTAGAAGAGAACCATAAGTGTTGGTCAGGGTGATGGTCTGCATTGTCAGAAGCGAGCCTACCGGTTGGGGGGGGAATATCAATCCGGATGGAGTCAGCGTAATCGGCTGCTGGCAAGCCGTAGAACCGTTCACGGCGAGGCAAATGTTCCCAGAGTCCGCGGGGTTATTGAGGCTCCCACCCCCGCAGTCCATCGAATACACAGCGTACCCTGCTCCAGCCAATGACTGGACTGCGTATCCGTTTTGCGCGGGGTTGAAGGTAACAGGTTGAAGACCCGAGCCCGGCGACGCACCAATCTGACCAATATTCGGACCATCGGCCGCAGCCCCTACTATCTGCAAAGTGACGGTAATGCCGCTGATGTATCCGCTAACTGACGCGACCGCGAAACAAGGGTAGTCGCTTAGATCCGTGGCCGAGTTCAAGAAGTTCAAATTACCCGTGACGACAGCGGTGCTGGCTCCGGTGTTCGCCGCTTGGCTAACCGCTCCCGACACCAGGAAATCTTGCTCATTCAAGCCAGCAACGCCGCCTGTGCTGTGAAAACTTCCCTGGATCGGACCCGTGAGCGGTGGTACGAGGATTGCGACCCACTGCAGCCCCGTTTGAGCGGTTCCGCAGGCCGTGCCGTTAGCCATACCGGCAGTTGAATTATAACTACCGCCCATGCTCGTGCCATCTAGGCTCAGCGTTCCGGTGAGCGAAAAAGTCTGTGCACCGGCGGCTGCGGTGAGAGCAACATTCTGACCTGTGATGGTCCCGGTAATCGCAGCCGATCCACTGTTACACACGGTCGGGCTCGGGTTGGCGGGCAGCGCGACGGAGTAGGCGACGGCTCCCGTCACCGCAGTATTGTTCTGCGACAAGAACCCGCCCTGCAGACCACCCGTGAACGAACCGTCCGCAGGAGCCGCCATCGTAAATTGCCAGTTGCCCGAGACTGTTACAGGAACCTGCGAGCCGATGTTGGAATTACCACCCCCACACGACGAAAGCATCATTATTATTATTGTGGCCAGCGATGGAAGCCACAGACTCTTCACATACCCTCCGCAAAGCCGGAGCGAGGGGAACTGATCACGCGTCCGGCACGGCATTGGATTTTTAGTAAATGTCTGCATGATCTTCAGAGTCCTAGAAGCCTAGCTTGAGACCAAACTGGATAGTGCGAGGCCGATGTGCATCGAGCGGGTGCATAAAAGAAGCTCCCGTGACGCAATCGGCTCCGCTGCCCCTAAATCCGGCGGAATACACCGGGCCGGCATAGCAACTGATGATGTTGTTTCCAGTGCTGCCCGGGTTGTCCGGATCGTAGATTCGGAGCTGAGTGTGGTTGAGAACATTAAAGGCTTCAGCCCGGAACTCCAGTTCGCCCGATTCCCTGATCTTGAAATGTTTCAGGACCGCCAAGTCAAAGTTGATGCGCTTCGGATTATTCAGCGAGTTCCTCCCCGCATCTCCGAAAGTGAGCCCCCGCGGAGCCACAAACTGCGAAGGGTTGCCGATGAGTGGACCAAAGCTTTGAGAATTGCTGAGTGGCGCCGGCTGTCCCTTCAGCACATCGGGATAGGAGGCCGCGATGCCGAGCCCGCTGGAAACGCCGGCGTTGTCAGTCAGAGAAATGCCGGTGTTGCCGGCGCTGTTGATCACTGTGAATGGTGTGCCCGACGCGAGAAGCATTATTCCAGAAAGCTCCCAGCCGTCGAGAAGCTCATTCGCCAGTGCGGAGCAGCAATTCGCTTTGGGAGGGTCCATGTCCTTCGGTCGATCGTTGGCCCAGTTGCTGAAGCGGCGAGGGAAAGTCTTCAGTGGAAGCTGGTACACGTAGCTGATGTTGAGCAGATGACGTTCGTCGAAACTCGAACTGGCCCGGTTCTCACGCAAATCATAAGAATTAACTAGAACCGGATCGCTTCGATCCGATGCGTCGTCTATCGAATGACTATATGAGTAAGAGACTCCAGTCGTCAGTCCGCCGCTCGTATGTCGTAGAGTAGTCTGCAATGCGTGATAAGTAGAATCGGCAACATTCTGCAGCGAGAGGACTCTTCCCAGACCGGGGTATGGCCGGCCTGGGAGGGAATTGACGTTCCGAATGTTCGGATTCGTGCATGCTGCCTGAATATGTATATAAGCCGGGTTTTGCGGTGTCACTAATGTTCCGCTCTGGAGCAGAAATGGCACGGTACCGTCTCCCGGGTTACCGGTAAACCCAAAGGGAGTAACCGTGCAATCCGCTATGGTCAGTGGTTCGTTCGGGCCGAAGGGGTTCTCGCTTGCCGGCAACGGCAACAACTGGTTGAGTTGGCGCTCGACTGTTAAATGCGTCCCCTTGCTTCCCACGTACGCAAGGTTGACCACCGTCGCCTTCGACAGTTCCCGTTGAATCCCGAAACTCCATTGTTGAGCGTAGGACCAAATTGCTTTGGTCGGTATTGAGGTTAGGTCGAGAGGAAGGGCGGAGCCGGCGGGCGGGGGAAAAACGCGGAGAGAAGCACCCAGAGGAGTTGCACATTCGGGGTTGGCCGAATTTCCATACCCCACATTGCCGATACAGGCGTAGTTGGAAGGAAGCAATTGCGTCATGCTGAGCACGACCGGCGCACTTGCTTCCAGCGAACCGGTGTTGGCTTCGTTCCCAGTGCCGTGCTCAAAAAAGATGCCGTAACCGCCGCGAATTGAGGTCTTGCCATCCCCCAGGGAATCCCAGGCGAAACCAATCCTCGGCGCAGGATTGAATAGATGTCCTTGCATGCAGCTTGACGGCGTACCATTAAATCCGCAACGAACCAAACCAAGAGCGCTGACCACGCCATTGGGGTCGCCGGGACCCAATACGGAGGCCGGCACCGGGCCGCCCCCATCCAGAAGCACACCATAGGTTGGGTCAACAGCAAAGCGCGCCGCGTTGAACCGTGATGGTTCCCAGTTCCACGCGTTACGGCTCTTCTCACTGTAAGTGCCAAACAAACTTATCCTAAGACCAAGATTCACGGTAAGTCGGCTCGTCACCTTCCAGTCGTCCTGAAAATAAGGCTCAGCGATCTGGAAACGTTGATAATACCGGCCCTGCGCGGAATCCTGGGTAAAGCTCTGGATGAATCCTTCATTGTTAAGGTTGGGATTCCCGTTGTTCAGGCTGTATTGGATCAGGAAATCCGCAAAAGCATTTCCTGTACTGTGTGCAAGATTGTCGAAGCTCAGCAGTCCTTGTACGTCGCCAGAAGCTGCACCGATCGCGTTGTTGGTTTGATTGCGCTGGGAATAGATATATTGCGCTCCGAATTGCAGCGTGTGTTTGCCTAACGACTTGCCTATGTCATCGCGCACGGCGTAGGTCGGATTGCTATGGCCCCATGGCATGTAGGAGGGATCGACTCCAAACCCTCTCCCTCCATAGGCGGCATTTGTACCGAGAAACTGAACTCCCGTCATCTTGCCGCCGAAACCGTTATTGAAAATGTGACCGATGGCGCATTCCGGAAAACCAGTCGCGGGGTCGATACTAAGCGTCGGATTGCACACTTCTGGATTTGACGGGTCAATAACCAGCGGCCGATCGAGCCTGGGATCGCGCTGGAACCGAGCTCCTCCCGGACCGTTGTTGTCAGCCAGAGTAATACCCGAGTTGACATAGCTAAGAACCAAGTTGTTCAGCAGGGTCGGCGATATCGTGTCGGTTAAACTCGCCACCAGACTTATGCCCGGCCCAGTAAAGGTATTTTGCACACTGGGGAAAGCGTTGTGCACGATGCCCCACTGCGGCGTCAGAACGGTGGTATTCCAGTCATCGTGGAGGTAGCGAAACGACAGCCTCATCTTGTTGGTCAATGTTTGATCGATGCGGAACAACTCCTCCCGCCAGTAAGTAGAAGGAGAAACGGCGGCTACATAACAATGGTTTGGATCTTGCGGATCGAGGTTGCTGACGGTGGCGCTAACATTTGGCAGAGTAAAGTTGCAGCCGAAAGGGGCGTTGGGCAGGGGTATGAGATTTGAGTTCAAGATCAACATCGCGTTCTTATCCACGCCGGCGACGGCTCCAGCCCCCAAAGTATTATTGGGGATAATGTTATAAAGTCCATTCCCCGCCGATGTCAGGGCTGGACAATCGGGGTATTGCGCACGGGCAAACGACCCGCTCCCCTGAGGACATACGTCGCTGAAATCGAAGGCCTGGTAAACTTCGCCATTACTGGGATTGACTTTCAGGTTCTTTTCGACTCCCTGCGACGTTAAGATCAGGCCGCGCTCTTTCAGCCCCGGAACCGCTTGGTTATATTCCACAGGAGTTTTTTCGAAGCGAAATTCCTCGGAGACGAAAAAAAACGTCTTATCCTTTTTGGTGTTGAAAACACCCGGTATGAAGAGTGGCCCGCCGATCGTTCCCCCGAAATCCTGCCGCCGATAAAGCGGGGCCCTGTTGCCGATCGTCTGCCCCACAGTCTGCCCGGGAGGGGGCGGGGTGGTATAGACGACGTCGAAAAAGTTGCGTGAGTTAAATGCCTCATTGCGGATAAAGTCGTACAAATTCCCGTGAAACTTGGCAGTGCCAGACCGCGTGGTCACCTGCACGGCCCCGGAGGCTGTTCTTCCGTACTGAGCGCCATAGTTGGATGTCAACACCTTAACTTCCTGGATGGCGTCCAGGCTCGGATAGACCATGAGCGTACTGGAGGCGCCATTGAGCCCCGTATTCAGCACGTCGCTGCCGTCGACCTCGAAGCTGTTGTACTCGACACGGCCCCCATTCACGCTGTACTTCACACTGCCTACGACGCCCACCTTAGCTTCGTCCTGTCCGGTCTGGTTACTTACGCCGGGTGCCAGTGCGATGAGTTGAGTAAAGTTACGGCCGTTGAGTCCAATCGACACCACTTCTCTTTCCGTTATCGTGCCGGAAACAGTGGCGCTTTCGGTTTCCACTTGTCCTACACTGCCGGATTCCACATTCACTTCGGTTTTCGAACCGGCGGGCAGCAAGGAAGCATCCAGCGTCAACTCGAGCCCTGCGGTCACGGTGATGTTGTCAAAAGTCTGCGCAGCGAAATTGGGAGAGGTTACTACCAGGGTATAAGTGCCTGGAGTAAGTCCGGTGAAGGAATATAAGCCCTTCTCATTGGCTTGGGTTTCGAGTTTATCCCCAGCCTGATCTGTCAGCACCGCTTTTGCACCCGCTACGACGGCTTGGGTTTGGTCGGTCGCTGTGCCACTGATCACGCCCCTGTCCCCGTCAATTTTCTGGGCAGGAGGAGAGGCACCTCGTTCCATCTGCTCCGCGCCGCCCGCCTCGATCGCCGGACTGGCTCCGGCTGGCTCCAAGGTGGTGTCCAGCGTCAACGTTCGGCCCGCTGCCAGCGTGAAGCTAGCGAAGACCCTATCAGCAAAGCTGGCCGCCGATACGGTTAACGTGTATGTCCCCGGGTTGAGTCCGGTGACGTAAAATACGCCTTTGTCATCGACTGGAAGAGCAAGTCTCGCGCCCGTAGTGCTCGCGAGCACCGCTTTCGCATCGCGCACCACGGCGTGGTTCTGATCAGTCACGATCCCCCTAAGTCCGGCTTTGTCGGCAGTCATCTTCTGCTCCTGCCCCGGACTGAACGACGACCCGAGAAGCACGAGCGCCAGAGCGCCGATGAACCGATAAAACATAAAACGGTGCAGAGCATCGCACACTTATCACTCCGGAGAATTGGCTTTTATGAATGCAATGGCAAGCGGCGATTGTAAGGCGGGTTCAGTGCCCGGAAGGTTAAGAGAATGTGAAATCTCGGCCAGTCGTTCATTCCGTTTTCATTAAGCCTTGCATGTAACAATTCCTTAACAAAACTCATCATCGTTTGCGATCGGAGGATATGATCGCTCCCCGTTTTCCACAAGTTAGGGCGACAATTAAAACGCCGAGAGAGATAGAAAAGCATAATGTGTTTCCGCGCTTATCCCCTGCCAGAAAGCAAGTAGCCCGCGCCGGCGCGCATTCTCTGCTTTGCGTTACGTTAAGGAAGTTTTACCAATTTGTCATACAGCCGTAACATCGCGGGACATATGTGCGGATAGACTTCGGGTGCAATTCAGGCGGCGCTGTGGTGAGTCTGGTTGTGCGGACAGGCAGGCGCAGCCAATTGACCGTTGCGTACGTGTCGGACGTTCGTTGAAAAGCTTTCTCACTGCGTGTGGCGCTCCGCCTCATGTGTAACGAAATAGATTTACAAACCCACTAAGAGAGGGATCAATACTATGTCGCGAGTAAAATCGATTCTTGCATTGTTTTTGTTGACAGCGATCGTGTGCATTGTGCCTCAGGCCTTCGCTGCGAACCCCGCTGTGGAAGTCGTGATGGCGGGCTCGTCGGCGATTTGGCAGACTGCGGCTGTAGCGGCCTTCAACAACGGCCTAAGCCTCGTCGGCGGCACTAATACAACTTGCCACTGGACGAGTAAGTCGAACGCAATCAACCTAACCGACACCCGTCCGACCCTCCTCGGCGGTGTTGCCAACAATGACGCCGGCACGATTTGGATCGTGTGGGACGTTGCCAGTCCCGCTACCTGCGTCAGCGGCGCCCCAGCCCTCCACGTATGGGCAGACGACAAGGTCGACTCCGTGGTCGGAGACCGCTGCTATTTTGCCCGGCCGCAGTGCACAGAAACTGGCACGTCGAATGGCAGCACTGGCACTCTCGACGTCGCAGGCAATCAGATCAATTTCGCCGGTACGCCCTGGGGAAATAACAGTGACACCGTACTGCCTGCGAATGTGATCGCAGTTTTCACAGGCGCCGCCGGCACCCTTAATAAAGTCGGCGCGGCGGCCACCGACATCCGGGTTGAGGATGCGAATTTCGCCGTTTGCCGCGCCAATTCATCCCTGGGCGCGGGCGCTGTAAACACCGGGGACGCTTTGGACGGCCTCGGGTACAACTCAGCTAACGCACCGGGCGCCTGCCCACCGGCATTTGGAACAGCCACTCTCGCCCAACTTGTTGCAACCTCGATTAAGAGCGGCGTCCTGCCGGCAACTGGAGCGACAGCCAACCCGCTGGCGTTCAATATCTCCGGCAAGGACCCGTTCAGCGGCACCACGGAACCGGCTTACAAACAAATTGACGTGGGCGGAGAGCCGATGGTGTTCGTCGTTGCACGCAGTAATAACCTTAAAGGCGTGCATAATGTTTCTTCCGAGCAACTCGCGACTGTGTTCTCGGGCACCCTTTGCGATGCCAGTGTATTTGGTCCGCAGTTTTCGGGCGGGCTCAACATCTTCTTGCGTGAACCTCTCTCGGGCACAATGAACACCACCGAAGCCACCGTATTCCGTCGTCCCACTGTCAACCAGGCCGGTGGATCTCCGGCGCTTGGCCTCAGCCAGGAAGCCAATGTCGACGCCGCCGTCAATAATCCGCTCCAGGGGCAGTCTGGAACTTGCGTCAACAACCCATCGGGGAAGGGTGCTCGTTATCGCGGAATTGGTACTGGCGAAGTCACGAACAATGGAGTGTTCGCCACCAACAATGCGAACGGCGGAGCCTTCCCGACCGCGCAAGACGGAGTTGCCTACACCTTCTTCAGCTTTGGAAACGTCAAGAAGGGAGCCGACTCGGACAGTTTCGGCTACCTCACATTGCATGGCTACGATCCCATTTTCTCCAGCTACGGGAACCAGGCCACCGGCGCCCGGGGCGCAAATACGCCGTTTGATCCGTCTCAACCGTCTAATGGTGCCGTTGGTGGCGCCGGAGAGTTGCCGGGCGCCGCTGACCTGCCCGCGGGGTGCGAAGGTGGAGCAGGCAACTTCCCGTGCTCTGAGGATATTATGTGGGCGCCAAACCCGCAGATAGAGTCGGCAACACATACGGCTCTCTCCTTCCCGAACGTACGCCTCGGTCTTTACCCGGCGTGGAGCATTCTACGAGTTGTGAGCGACAGCGGAGCCGGTGGTCAGTATGCCGCTCTTAGTATGCTGGTCAAAAACTCTAACAAGTACGCGGTAGGGTATGTTCCTGACTACATCCCATTCTCGGCCGTGCCTGCCCAGACGGTTGGTTCGCACAGCGTTCCGGCGGATCCGGGCATGAAGATTCTGCGCTCGCACTACCAGCAGATGGATGGCGCGGGCAACCTCCTCGGTCCCGCGCCCGTGAATACCGGGGCGAAGGAGGCGGGCGGCGATATGGGTGGCCAAATCCTATTCACCCTAACGACAAACGGCGAGGATGCAATCGTCAACCAGGTGCAGGGTCCGGGCGGTTTCCAAGTCCGTCCATAAGCTGACTTAACCGAATGTCAGTTGTTCAACTGGCTTGAAGGGCGGGCAGCTTCATCGTCCCGCCCTTTGTTAGTCTCCAAGGGCAAGGCCGCCTTCGCTTGTAGGAAAACAACTCCAATCTGGGGACTTAATTAATGTTGAAGTTTCCGCCATTCATATTCCTAAGAACGTTGGCTCTTGGACTTGTACTCTTCTCTCTAGCGCCCGCAGGCATTGGTCAATCGGGAACGGATCCAGCTTTGTCGGCCCCCTCGGCGGCGACTCCATTGCTTCAAAGTCTTTCCGATACCCGTTATAAGGGCGTTACTGAGGACTGGACTACGCCCGGGCTGCTCACCAGCAACCTGAGAGCGGTTCGTCCGGTTGGCCTCGTCGATGATACCCACCCCGGTTACACCGTCGAACTCCTCCAGGTGCAGTGGCGATGGAACGACGCGCTCGACCTTTATGTAATGAAACCGCAAGGGGTCAAGAAGCCTCCGGTGATCCTGTATCTTTTCGGTTATCCGCAGGACACGGACATTTTCAAGACCCCGGATTTTCAAAGGGCCGTTACTAAGAATGGTTTTGCCGCTGTTTGCTTTGTTTCCGCGCTGACCGGGCAACGCTATCACGACCGGCCGATGAGGGAGTGGTTCCTCAGCGAATTACAGGAGTCGCTCGGAAAGTCGGCGCACGATGTGCAGATGGTGCTGAACTATCTTGCGTCTCGCGGTGATCTCGACCTGAATCGCGTAGGCATGTTCGGGCAAAAGTCGGGGGCCAGCATCGCGATTCTCGCTTCGGCGGTCGATCCCCGAATTAAGGTGCTGGATGTGCTGGATCCATGGGGCGATTGGCCAGCCTGGATGGCGACTTCTCCGTTTGTGCCGGAGGAGGAACGTCCGAATTACTTGAAGCCGGAATTTCTGAAGAAAGCATCCACGCTCGAGCCGGTAGATTGGCTGCCAAAGGTTCAGGCGAAGAAATTCCGTTTTCAGGATGCGGTCTTTGAGGTCAACACGCCGAAGACGTGCAAGGAAAAGCTGCGCGCGGCCGCCCCTGCTCGCACTACATTCGTTCTCTATAAGGGTGAATCGGAGTTCAGCGCGGCATTTCCAAACAACAGTCTGAACCTGGGCTGGATGGAGCGCGAGTTACGGATGCCTCTGGAGTCGATGAGTTCCCCTGAGTCCTTCAAATAGCATTTCCACAACGAAATTTACACACAAAATTCACATACGCACGTGAATCCAAGGGCTACGATAGACCCTCGCACAGCTTTGCTCGCAATAAACTGCCGGCGGAGAGAATACGCATGTCTCGTCTGACCAAGGTTCTGCGCCTTGCCCTAGCCATCATTGCCATTGGCCTTCTTACCAGTTGTGGCTCAAGCTCCAGCACTGCCCAGTATCGTGTTGTCCAGACTATCCCCAACGCTCCCGGCAATTTCGATATTTCGGTTGCCGGCAAGAATGTGTTTACGAACGTGGGTTTCGGATCTACTGAGCCGATATCCGGGTACAAGTCAGTTTCGACGGGGAGTGACGCGATCGAAGTATTTCAGACCGGCACGACTACCCCAGTCATCGACAGCACGAGCCTGAGCCTGATCGCTGGATCGCAGTCCACGGTACTTTTGACGGGACTTTACGTGTCTCCCACTGCGGTTGTTTT
>JBAQJU010000002.1:0-1598 GCA_049300475.1 Terriglobales bacterium
ATCATGGGTCACTCCCGGTATGTGTGGTTCGCCGTGCGGGTGGAAGTGCGTCAGCATCGCTTGCCTCCTTCCCTTCACGAGTTTTTGGAGCGGCACCGGAATCGCCAGGTTGCCTTGGCAACGTATCCGCGGATGGCAAACGATTGCACTGGCTGCCCATCGTTTGCCTGGGTTCGTGCGAAGGCTTCCGTCGAAGCCATGGGCAGCGCGGTGGTACACTCCGTTCATCTCCCAATTCGAACTGGATGAGTGAGCCTTGCCTGAGATTTCGCAGCGTACCCGTTCCGCAGTGTTGTTGATCAGTTGCCCGGACCGCAAGGGTCTGGTGGCGGTGATCTCCGATTTCGTCTTCCGCCACGATGGAAACATTCTGCACGCCGATGAGCATCGCGACGCCGAGACAGGACTGTTCCTGATGCGCGTGGAGTTCGATCCCTCGGGGATGGACGTGGGCCTGGATGAGCTGGCCGTGCAGTTCGCCAAAATTGCCGAGCTGTATGAGATGCGCTGGCGGCTGGCCACGGGCGCGCGGCGTCCGCGCATGGGCATTCTGGTTTCGCAATACGACCACTGTTTGGCCGACCTGCTCTACCGTCACAAGGCGGGTGAGCTGGATTGCGACATTCCGCTGGTGCTCTCCAACCACACCGACGCCGCGCGGCTGGCGGGCTTCTACGGCGCGGAGTTCGTGCACCTTCCGGTGACGCGCGAGACCAAGCTCGAGGTGGAGCAGCGGCAGATTGCGATGCTGCGCGAGCAGGAGTGCGACCTGGTGGTGCTGGCGCGCTACATGCAGATTCTTTCGCCCGCGTTCGTGGCGGCGTTCCCCAACCAGATCATCAACATTCATCACTCGTTTTTGCCGGCCTTCGTGGGGGCGCGCCCGTATCATCAGGCGTTCGAGCGCGGGGTGAAGCTGATCGGCGCCACCAGCCACTACGTCACAGAGGTGCTCGACGACGGACCGATCATCGAGCAGGCGGTGGTGCGCATCTCGCACCGCGACTCGGTGCAGGATCTGGCGCAGAAGGGACGCGACCTGGAAAAGGTGGTGCTCTCGCGCGCCGTGGGCTGGCACCTGGAAAACCGCGTGCTGCTGTATGGGAAAAAGACGGTGGTGTTCGACTAGCGAACGTTCCACATCAGCTGACCGCGTCCGCTTTGGGACAACCGGTGCCGCCAGCCAGTATGGCTTGCTTCAGTTTCTCCGGCCGTTTCCAAGTTTGCGGTAAACTATCTCTTAAGTCTTAAGATTAAGCGCGGCGAGACGCCCATTCATTCTCTTGCCGGTCGGGGCGTAGCTGTTTGCTCTTATAAACTGCGAAGGACGCCTCATGGCCGAATCAGACAATTCCTGCCCGTCTACTGCAAAGTCGCTGTCCGCCACGGCTGCCGCATCGTCCAACGAAGGCATCGTCCCGGAACAACTGCCTTCTAACTCTGCAGCGGATTGCACTCACGGGCACCACCCGACTGACACGCTCCTCGGGGGGCTCAACCTTTCCGATGGCTTGTGGCGGACAATCGCCATCTTCTTCGCCATATTCGGCGCAGCCGGACTGATCGCTCTGTTGGTGCTGCCCCGCCTTGTCATTGCC
>JBAQJU010000003.1:0-5716 GCA_049300475.1 Terriglobales bacterium
GCGCAGTTCAGGGCCAAAATGACGAGTGGCCTCCCACGTGCCGGCCAAAGCTAGCGAGGAATTGGCCGTTTCGACCGCCCACCCAATTGGTGGGCGCACAAGTGCCGCAGAAAGAAAGAGAACGAAAACGGGAATGAAAAACAACCGCCGCGTCGGGATCGGAGCCGGCATCAGAGCGAACATTCGAGCGCCCTTCGCAACCTAGTCCTAATTCTTCGTCTTTGAGTTCCTCATCTTTGACGCACGACCCGCCAATCGGTCACCGGGAACCGTCTCACAACTTCCACCTGGTCGCCGACTTCGGAAAGCTCTTCTCGATGAACGCAAAGACCTTGGTCGGAGCGACTCTGAAGATCGGTTCTCCCATGCCTCGCGGATCCATCTTGTATTTCTTTTTGTAAGCCGAGGCCGCGTGCTCGAGCGCACCCGCGTCCTCCACTACCCGAGCCTCGCCTTCCACGATCACAGCCTCCTCGCCGTTATCGTTCGCCACGGTACAAGCCGCGTTCGCCGCCAGATTTCGGCCTTTCCGCGATTTGCGCCCGGTCGAGAAGAAAAAAGCATTGTCGACCCAAACTCCCCACACCGGCATCACGTGCGGACGCGTGCGTCCGGCATGAATTGTCGCCACCCAAAACGTCCTGCAGCGAGTCATTTTTCGGATAACCCAGGTCCAAGGCAACACGCCCATGCCATCCTGCGCTCCCACAATTCCATAGCCGGGAGCAAATGGGCGGTCGGCCCGCGGTTGAGCTTTGCGCGTAATTCCCGGAGCGTGGATTCGCGGACGGCGCGGGGCACTTCGAGCAGTTGTAGGTTTCGGCATGGCAGCAATTTTAGCGCCCGACATGTCCTCGATGGTAGCGCTGCCGCGTCGAGAGCGAGAACGGACTACCCGGAATCGCTTGACTTTGCCTGTCGCCAATACGATAATAGCTATGATGTTTTATAGTTGTATTGCTATGCGTATATCTAAGAGCTTCACCATTGAACCGGAGATCAGCGAATACGTAATAAAGACCAAGGGCGACCAATCCGCCAGTGAACGGGTGAACGAGCTACTGCGGCGGGCAATGCTGCAAGAAAAATACCAACGTCTGGAGGAGGAAGCCGCCGCATTTTTCGGAGCCGCGAGCGCAAAGGAGCGGGAAGAAACTCAGGCCTATCAGAGAGCCGCCCTCCGCACGTTGCAAAGGGACTGAATGCGGCAACCTTCAAGTTCACGGTTCGCCGGCTATCCTCGGCGCGGCGATGTTCATCTTGTTGAACTCGATAAGCCGCGTCCCGCTCTCATTCTCTCCGTCAATCAGCTAAACCGCTACGCTTCCGACGTGTGCGTCGTTCCGATCACGACCAAAGCGCATGCCAAGTTCAGCATGCGTGTCCTCATTTCGGCGGGTGATGGCGGCCTCGCCTACGGCTCGTGGGCAAAGTGCGATCAGGTCATGACGCTCGAAAAGAGTCTGATTCGTTATCCGCCAACAGGCTCCATCTCGTCTGGAACACTCCAAAGAATCGAAGAGCAAGTGAGAATTTCTTTGGGCCTGCTTTAGTTGCCGGCTCCGAGTTATCCCGACATCTTCGTGAGTTCACCCACCGCCCGATACGCCTGGTCAATCGCACAATCCGTATAGGCATAAGCATCGGCATCGGCGTTCGCGATCGCAACTCTTCCAAACGGCTTGCGCGCCACCTGACAAGGCGTCTCCTCGCCCTCGAGCCAGAACTGGTCAAAGAGCGAATTGTATTCATAGGCATATCCGTGCGGCCATCGGTTGACGGTAATTTCCATGATGTCGCGCGCGGGGTCGAAACCGCCTGGGCCAATCATGCGCGCCAACTGCTCGCGAATATTGCGCTCGTAAGTTTCAAACGGCGTCATGTAGAGCTCGATACGCCCCAGTCTGTGTTGTTCGCGCGCGGGATGTCCGGGCTTGCAGGCAGCCTTCATCATGTGCACGACGATCGGCTCATCCGGCCTCTTCGTGCATTCATAGCCACCGATGCTGACCGGAATATCCAGATTCACGCTGCTGTGGTACATCCCGGGAGAATAGATTGCCCTCACCCCGAGCTTCTCAAACGCAGTCCAGTTGCGGATCAGCACGTTGTTGTAGAGCAAAGGGACTTTCTGGCAGGAGGCCAGCGCCGCCTTCTGCGTGTCGGGCAGCTCCGGGGTAATATAGGGAATCACGACATGCCAGCAGGCCAGAACGCAATTCGCCGCGCGGACTGTCCCGAGCTTTTTCTCCGTGAAGTAACTGACCTCCACTTCCTTGGCCGACTTCGGATCGCCCAAGTGCCGAACCTTCACAACCGTGCTGTTCAGCCGGAGGCGCACCGCGGAGGACGCATCGTCGAGCTTCGAGTAGTCGGCCTTGGCCAGCACCACGTCGTTGGCGGAGTTCCCGGGAATGGCCGCGGGAATTAATCTGCGCACCAGCAGGCGCGCAATCGAAGCATTGCCGTCGGGAAAATGAAAGAAGTATTTCTCCGCCTCGGCATTGGGGATGCAGTCGCGGTTCATGCCTTTGCCAGGCGCAGGATCGAGTTTGAGCCCCGTAAATCCCGGCGCACCCAGACCCCAGGCATCCTGCGCGGCGACCGCGTCGATGCCGACCCCGAACAGTGGGTGCGGCAGAGCCTGCAGCAATTTGACGATCTCGGCGTTCACCCCGGCCACTTCGCTGAGGTACTTGGCATAGCTCATGCGCGCGAGCCGCGCCTTTTTCTCGTCGGAGGTGAGTCCGGGGAAATAGTCTTTCTCGCCCGCAAGCAGACGCCGAAAATCCTGCTTTGCGGTCGCCGATAACGGAGCTTCTTTCAGAAAGACCTGCAGATCCGTTTCGATATCCGCATCGCTCAGGCCGCTTTCATCGCTTCCCGTGTGGACGGCGTTGAGCACCAGTTTGTCGGAGCCGAAGGTTTCCCGATCGAAAAATACTCGCGGCTTAAGGCCGAGCGAACGGTAAAGGTTCTTGTCGACATACTTGGGATACGAAGGCACATCGATCCCCAGCTCTTCGATTAGGCCCTTCGCGACCGCGCTGTAAGGCGCCGGACTCTCGATGGAGTACGTTCCGCCAAACCCGAGGCGACTGCGGCTGCTTGCATTGAATTCATTGCGCTTGGCATGGCCGCCGAAATCGTCATGGTTTTCGAGAATCAGAATGCGCGCTTTGTCTCCCGCTGCTCTTCGGAAGAAGTGTGCCGCCGCCAGTCCGCTGATGCCCCCGCCCACGATGACCAGATCGTAGGATTCGCCGGTATCGGCAGCCTTGGGAGCCGTGTCCCAAAAAGCTCCGTCGCGGATGTGGTGCATGGTTTCGAATGACCCGGCATGGTCACCACGAAGTCCAACGCTGGCTGGAGGGTAATACCCGGTTGCTGCTTGCAGTTCGCCTCCGCCCGCCTGCAGATCGGCGGCTACCGCGGCCCACATCTCCGGAGGAATGATGGCCGCCCCCGCCGTGACAGCGACCCCGTTCAAGAAATCGCGGCGCGTGATCTTCGCGCCCATCCCCAATGCTCGGTCCCGTTCCCGTGAATCGTCTGACACAACCCCTCCAACGAGGCAGTTTAACCAAATGGTTATTCGCTCTTGGGCGCCGTGGGAGCCGCGGGCACTGTGGGTGCAGTGTCGTTGGCCTGGAACCCGATCTTATTGTGAGTGCCATCGCAGAAGGGCTTATTCGTCGAAGCGCCGCAGCGGCACAGTGAAAAGGCTGCCTTGCCCGTCAGATCGTACTTGTTGCCGTCCCCGTCAACCATCTCAATCGTGCTGTTTGGATCATCGATGCGCAACGAACCGTTCTTGCGTACAGTAATTGTGACTTGCCCCATGAATTCCTCCAAAACAAATTGCGACCTTTCAAGCTATCGCAGAACAAAAGAAGTTGCCAGTGCCACCGCTCTCAGTAGCCATTTGAAACTATGCTGGGTGTTAGGTACTGGTCACTGGTCACTGGGTACTGGGCACTGGGTACTGGGTACTGGGCACTGCTCACCGCCACCGGTCGACCGCTTCCCACCAGATCAACTTCGACCACTCGTCAAAAACAGTCTTCGCCCATTCACGGTGTGTCCACCATGCGAAACCAAAGGTCGCAGGACCCCGCGCCGCCGCCACGCTCCACTGGTATTGCGGCAGACGCTCAGAAAAAATCGCCAAAGCCCGTCGAGTATGGAATTCCGATGTCACAATCAGCACGCGATGGGCATCCACCGATCTCAAACAGCGGGCGACATCGCCACTCTCGCCAACGGTTGATCGCGCAACGATCGCACACACCGAGATGCGGTTCGCCTCTGGCAGGCTGTTGACGTACCTTTGCGCGATATCGGTCAACTGCTGATCGTAGATCTGCTCTCCCGCCTCCGCGTCCAGAAACATGCGCGGCGCCATCCCCTGTCGCAGCAACTCCAGACCGCGCGCCGGCCGCACTCTGGTCTCACCCGCCAGCACCACAATGGCATCGGATTTTTGAGCATTGTCCACGGCCAGAAAGCGCGCTGCCTGGCTCGCCAGCAGAACGCCGATCAGAACCACCACTAGGAGCAGCCGGAGAAATCGCATCTCACGCGCATGTTACTAAGGAAACCGGTTTCTCGTCGAATGCCGTTACCGTAGTAAGCACCATCTCATGCCAAGCGCGCAGAGCCATGCGAAAATCATTAGCGAACCGCATCTTGCGGAATCGACCGACGAAAACAGGGTGCTAGAATTTACTCCAAGCTTATGAGTACTCAATTGACCGCCTCTTCTTTGTTCATTGACCTGAAAAGCCGAATCGAAACTCGTCAGGCGCGCGTAGGAATCATTGGCCTCGGCTACGTTGGACTCCCGCTCGCTCTTCTTTATAGCGAACAGAAATTTCCCGTCACCGGCTTTGACATCGACCAGAAAAAAATCGATACCCTCAATCAGGGCGGCACCTACATCTTCCGTATTACCCCACCGGAGATCGCGGCCGCCAAGGCAAACGGCTTCAAGCCCACCGCCAACTATTCGCAGATCTCCAACATGGACGCGATCATCATCTGCGTTCCCACCCCGCTGAATGAATATCACGAGCCCGACATGAGCTACATAACAGATACAGCCCATGCCGTTGCGCCTCACCTTCGAGCCGGTCAGATTGTCATCCTCGAGAGCACCACCTATCCCGGTACAACAGAGGAAGTCCTGGTTCCGATTCTCGAGCAGGAAAACCAGGCGGGTCTGAAGGCCTCCCATAAGGGCATCGCCGGCGACAACGAATTCTGGGTTGCGTTCTCGCCCGAACGTGAAGACCCGGGTAATACCCAGGTCGCTCGCCACGACATCCCTAAGGTGATTGGCGGACTCGATCAGCAGGCCAGTGAAATCGCCGCTGCGCTCTATGGCTCCATCTTCCGCCGCACTGTGCCCGTGTCCTCGCCCGCTGCCGCTGAAATGACCAAGCTGTTGGAGAACATCTACCGCTGCGTCAACATCGCGCTCGTCAACGAACTCAAGATGCTCTGCCTCCGCATGAACCTCAATATCTGGGAGATCATCGACGCCGCAGCCACCAAGCCGTTCGGCTTTCATCCGTTCTATCCCGGGCCTGGGCTGGGCGGACACTGCATCCCGGTCGATCCCTTTTATCTTTCATGGAAGGCCAAAGAGTTCGACTTCCACACCCGTTTCATCGAACTGGCGGGCGAAGTGAACGTAGCGATGCCGTACCACGTG
>JBAQJU010000004.1:0-13662 GCA_049300475.1 Terriglobales bacterium
GTCCAGTCGTCCCATCGGCGCAGATGCGCAAATTCGTGCCGCAAAATAATGTTCAAATCGGAAGGCGGCAGTTCCTCTAGCGCCCATGCAGGCAGAACAATCATCGGCTTCCAGAGCCCAAGGGCAGCGGGCACTCGCACGCGTTCGGAGGTAGCCAGGGTTACCGGCCTGGAGGCGAACGATGTCGCTCCGGTGAGTTCTTCGAGCGTCCGCCGAATCGCTGGATCCAAGGCAAACGCGTCCACGGGCGTGCAAGTTTGCCGCAACCTCCGCAGACGAAAGACGCCCGCAGACAAACGCGCCATCGCCACAGACGCGACCAGGAGCCACGAAGCAAAAACATAGGCCGCCCAGTGGGCGGGCAGATTGATCGCCGGCCGTGTTTCCGACGCCAAGCCCGACGCGACGAAGACCCGGGCATTCAATCCCGTGAGCATGAGTCCGCCCATGCAGGCTGTTCCAACCACGGCCAGCAGCGTGAAAAACCACACTGCAAATCGCGTCCGGGAATTCTGTTTGGGCAGCAGGCGCAACACCGCCCATGCAAACAGGGCGATCAGGAGCCCTTCCGGCAGCGAATTGATTACGCACTCGACGCCCACCTGTGCCCATGTCTCAATCTGATGGAGGGCCAACTGGGGTACGAACTGGGCTGCGATGAGATGGGGCGCGATCATTTCGCCTCGCTCCGTTCCTCGCTCCTAACTTCCTCAGTCCGATCAAGCTCAGTCCGATCAAGCATCTTTCGCAGGCGAGTTAGTTCCTCGGGCTCAATCCCCTGATCTTCAAGGATGTTCAGGACCAGATCCTCATGCGAGTTCTTGAAAAAGCGGCTTACCAGGTGCCGGATCTCCGACCGCGTCGCCTCTTCCTGCCGCACCACCGGCGCGAAGACATGCGCCCGGCCATCCTTAACGTGTTTCAGGTAGCCTTTTCTTTCCAGGATCCGGATCGTCGTCAACACAGAATTATAAGCAAGGGGAGGCTTTGAGGTAATCGAATCAAGGACTTGCTGGACCGTGCCCGACCCCCGTTCCCAGAGGACGTTCATCACTCTGAGTTCGGCTTCCGTCAAAGTTTCCGACTGTCTCGGCGGCACTGGGTTCCTCCTACCTAGCCTTAGACGCGGTCCAAGGGAAAAGGTAACTAATTGTTTAGTTGCAGGCAGGGGAGCGATTGGTTGCCAGACGGATTGGGGTCATTCCGACTTGGGTCAGGCTGTCGGTGGCAATTGTGCGCGGCGCGGTCCTGCCGCGCGGAGTGGGCATTTACGGAGTAGTTTTTGGCGCGTTCGTTCTGTTGACTATATTCTCAGGCAAGATGAAGAGCGAGCACGCGATCACCGTTGTTGTGCTGGGGCAATGCATCTGGTTCTTTATCCTCGGCGTGTTGCTGTGGCGATTGCGGGAATCCGCGATTTCGCAAGTGTGAACGTCGACGGAAAATATCTTCCTGCGAACCTTTGATCCCTGACTTTGGTTATGTATTCGTCCGATGGCCCGATCTTGCATGTCACGCTATACTGTGACGAGCAGGCAACTTTCTCGTGACCTACGTCCCATTGTTCGCGCCTCATTTCAACCTCAGCGATGAGGTGAACGGCCAGATCGTCCAGTCGGAGATTGAAGGCGGCGTGTTCCTGAAAGATCTTCCGCCCGAGACCGTCCTGCAGATTCAAACAGAACATCATCTTTATACCGCCGTGCTGGTGGACGACGATTCGGCTTTGATTTCAGGACATCCGGAGTATTGTCCGCAGCCCGTGCTGGTGGCAATCGCAGGCTCGACGTGGGGAGGCTCCATGCTGAAACGGCGCTTCGTCGGTCGAGGCATGCGGCTGGAATTTTCACACCCTCAATATTCGACGCCGATTGTAACGTCTTCCATTCAGGACATACGCGAGGTTTCCTCAGCCGCCCGCCTTAGAAATCACGCCGCCGTTTAATCGTCTTTTTTCGTAACGCCCCTTTTCCCGTAACCTCTCAGGGCCGGCAACGCAGGAGGCACAAGACCTATGGAAGCAGATCCGGGGAAATCAGCAGAGGAGAACTTTCGGCGGAATAAAGGAAGGGTCGTGGCCCGCTTCGATCCCGTGAAGCATGATACTGGGTCATGAAGTTACTCCTGTTGAATCTATGACTTGCATCAAGTTGAGGCGCCGGGATGGCGGCGAATTGATCTGGCACAAGCGGGCCACTGAATGACACTCTTTGTCATCTAATTCGCAGCATGTGAATGGTATGATTCCGTTATTACATCCGAAGCCGTGCTGGGGTGGGCGGTGAGGAAAATTTGGATTTGAGGGGTGAAAGCAATGGCTTGGACCAGTCCGGTATTCGAAGAAATCGTTCTCTGCTGCGAGATCAACTCTTACGTAAGCGCAAAGCTCTAGTCCTCCAAGGTGCAGATTCGCATCCTTGGTTCCGCAGCTGGGGGCAGATTCCCGCAGTGGAATTGCGGCTGCGCGAACTGCCTGGCGGTGCGCCAGAACAAATTCCGCGGCAAGGCTCGCACGCAGGCTCAGCTTGCGCTGAGCGCCGATGGCGCGCGCTGGTTTCTGGCCGGGGCCTCTCCGGATCTGGCATTTCAAATCGAAGCAACGCCGGAATTGCATCCTCGCGCGCTACGCGACTCTCCGGTCGCGGGCGTCGTCTTGAGCAGCGCCGACCTTGACCACGTGCTTGGATTATTGCTGCTACGCGAACTGCAACCCTTGCGCGTGTATGGCGCGCCGTCCATCCTGAAAATTCTGCGCGAAGAAAACAGCATGTTTGGAATGCTGAATCGCGCCGACCCGCAAGTGGCCTGGATGCCGATGGAAGCGGGCACGGCCTTGGCACTGGTCGATGCCGCCGGCAACGGGTTGGGGCTGCGTTGCGAGGCTTATTATCTTTCCGGACGTTATCCCAAATATGTGAAGAGCGATGGCCTGGCTTGCGAAGCGACGGCCGCATTGTTTTTCGAATCCGAGTTTTCGGTGTTGGGTTCGAGGAAGCGAGTCGCCTACGTGCCGGCGGTCGAGAAACTCGGCGATGCATTGCTCGCGAAAATTGAGGGCGCTGATTTGCTATTGCTCGACGGCACATTCTGGAGCGACGATGAACTGATCCGCGTGCAGGGGAGCGGCGAGACGGCGCACCAGATGGGGCACATCCCGATTGAAGAAAGCCTGGGACTGCTGAAGAATGTCGGGGTCGGACGGAAGATGTTCATCCACCTCAACAATACGAATCCCATTCTGAATGAAGCGGGACCGGAACATCGCGCGGTGCAGGCGGCGGGCTGGGAAGTGGCGGAGGACAATTGGCACGTGGAACTGTAGCCCCGGAAACTCCAATGGAAGAAAGCGCGGGCAGGCTTACGTTCGACGAATTGCGTGCCGCGTTGCGGCAGGTGGGGGCAGACCGCTATCACCATCAGCATCCATTTCATGTGCTGATGCACGAAGGGAAACTGAGCCGCGGGCAACTGCAAGCCTGGGCGCTCAACCGCTATTACTACCAGTCGATAATTCCCATCAAGGACGCAATTATCCTTTCGCGCTCGACGGACCCGTCTTTTCGGCGCGCGTGGAGGAAACGCATCGTGGACCACGATGGAACTGATCCGCTCAATAAAGAGCAGCGCGACGGCGGCATTTTGCGCTGGATCAAGCTGGCCGAGGCGACTGGGTTGGAGCGCGAGCGGGTGGTACGCGCCGAGGGAATTCTTCCGGCAACTCGATTTATTGGAAATGAATATCTGAACCTGGTGCGGACACGGCCTTTTGTGGAGTGCGTGGCGAGTTCGCTGACCGAACTCTTTTCGCGCGACCTGATCGCGCTGCGCATGGAGAAACTGCGCGAGCATTATCCGGGGCTGGCAAGCGGGTTGGATTATTTTGAGGCGCGGCTGACTGAAGCGCCGGAAGATGCGGTGTTCGCCATCCAGTATGTGTTTGAGCACGCCACGACGCGCGCCGAACAAGAGGGCGCGATCCAGGCGCTCCGCGACAAGTGCGACATTCTGTGGGCGCAGCTGGACGCGCTCTATTTCGCGTATGTCGAGCCAGGCTGGCCGCCGCCCGGGGCGTTTCGCATTAACGATGCCGAAGCCAAAGAGGCCGGCCGTGCCTGAGTTGACCGATGCGAGCATTCCCAGGCTGGCCGCGGGGTGCCGCTGGGGCGGAACGACAGAGGCGCCAGTTGTACTTTTTCCGGAAGGCGCGATCAAGGTGGAAGGAACGGGCCGCGTGATTCTCGAGTTGTGCACCGGCCAGCTTTCGCTCGGGGAAATTATTCAGAAGCTTGAGCAGCAGTTCATCCTCGCGCCCAAGGAAAAGATTCGCGCCGACGTAGTCAGCTTTCTGGAGCAACTGCACGCCAAACGGATCGTTGATTATTGAGTGACGCAAACCGCTTTGCAGCTTATCCCTTTTATGCGTTCTCATCTTAATGAACTGTCATCCCGAGTGCAGCGAGGGACCCCTACTGACCCGAAATGTGTGCCGGGAATAGAGGTCCTTCGCTTGGCTCAGGATGACAATTCGAGCGATTGATTTTCATGACGCATCCGCTCGCTCTCATTGCCGAGATCACGCATCGCTGCCCGCTCCACTGCGTGTACTGCTCGAATCCCCTGGAGCTGACGGCGCGCGCAGAAGAACTGGCGACTGCTGACTGGCTGCGGGTTTTCGGCGAAGCGGCTGCCTTGGGTGTTCTGCATCTTCATCTCACCGGCGGTGAGCCGCTGGCTCGCGCGGATCTGGCGGAGTTGATCGCCGGTGCCCGTGAGTCGCGTCTCTATTCGAACCTGATCACGTCGGGCATCGGCCTTTCGCGGGAGCGGCTTGCGCAACTGGTGGAAGCGGGCCTCGATCATCTTCAACTCAGCTTTCAGGATTCGCAGGAATCGGCGGCGAACTGGATCGCGGGAACGCGCGCGCATGGCCACAAACTGGAGTTGGCAAGGTCGATCCGCGAGCATAAAGGCCGGCTGGCGTTCACTGTGAACCTCGTCGTCCATCGGCAAAACATCGATCACCTGGAAGAAATGGTCGGCGCGCTTGAAGCGCTCCATCCCGACCGCATGGAGGTTGCTCACGCGCAGTATTACGGCTGGGCGCTCAAGAATCGGTCGGCGCTGCTGCCGAGCCGCGGGCAACTCGATCGCGCGCTTGCGGTGGTCGAGGCGGCCGAGGAGCGAATGCGAGGGCGAGTCCGCATCGATATGGTGGTTCCCGACTACCACGCGCGTTTTCCCAAGGCGTGCATGGGCGGATGGGGACGGCAGTTGATGCTGATCGATCCCGCAGGCCGAGCGCTGCCTTGCCATGCGGCGGGCGTAATTCCGGGACTGCGCTTTGACAGCGTGCGCGAGCATGGACTGGAATGGATCTGGACGAACTCGGAGGCATTCCAGAAGTTTCGCGGTGAAGAATGGATGCCGGAGCCCTGCCGGTCATGCGACCGTCGCAAGGAAGATTTCGGCGGCTGCCGCTGCCAGGCCTTTCTGCTCACCGGAGATGCCAAGGCGACTGATCCGGTGTGCGAACTGGCGCCTCTGCACAACTTGATTGAAGATGCGGTGCGCGAAGATGCATCTGCTGGAAACGGAACATCGGGTTCTGCGCTCGAAGTCCGCGAGGCGCCATTCCACGTCCTGCAGGAAAAGATGGCTGGATTTTGGAACTATCGGACGGATCCGAAGTAAGCGTGAGTAACTGCCCGTCATATCTCTGGCATGTACAAACAAAAACACTATTTCCTGCTGGTTCTTTCACGCCTACAATACAGGGCTGCCCAATTTGTAACTCTCAATAGGAAACTTCCGATGGCACGCTTTATTCTTCTGATGGCTTTCTTATTCTCGGCTGTGCTTTACCTGCCGGGTGAGACTGCGACTTTTACTCACGTCAAGATTCATCGTCACAAGAGTGCGCAGTGCCGCGTGCTGGTTGACAAGGTTGGCGTTCTAACCTTCGACGATGCCAGCCAAAAACTCAGTTTCGCGAGCGGAGCGGGCGACCAACTTGACGTGAGCTACGACGACATCACCAAAGTTGTGTTCGAGGTCACCACTCACATGCGGGGAGGCGGCGTCGCTCAGGTCATTTCCGCTGTCGGGCTTCCGGGCACGATCGCCGGTGGCGTGCTTGCCGCCACCCATGTTCATGACTATTGGTTTTACCTGGAATACAAGAATGGCGATCACAGCGAACCGGTACTGCTTGAGATACCTGCAGATTCGTCAGAAGGCGTGATCGCCAAAGCCAATGCTGTGTTCGGCGCACGCGTGACATTCCCTGTATTCAAGGAGAAGGGTGAAGGGACCGATCCCGAAAAGCTACCCGACTTCAATTCCAACCAAAAGCTGAAGGTCGACAGAATAAACCATCCCATTCCGGAGCCAAAGCCCGACCAGGCATTGATTGTTGTGGTATGTCCGCCCCTTGCTGCGCGCTATGCCGGAACAGGCTATCAACATAAATTGCATGCCAATGGTCGTGTGGTCGCGGTGAACAGGGAGGGAACGTACAGCTTTGCATATCTTGACCCGGGCAAGTACCGACTGGTTTCGCAGGCGGGCGATGCCAATGGATTTGAAATTGAGCTTGAGGCAGGCAAATCGTATTATTTCCTGCAAAATAGATTTGGGGGAGGGTTCTTGACGCATACGGTGCTGACGCGCAATAGCTGCGAACTTGTAATGTATGAGCTTGACGGCTCCTATTTCGCCGACTGGAAGCGCAAGTGAGCGGCAAAGAGCCGCTTTGATCATTGGACTGGCTTTGACGCTCTGGAAAAGCCTGTTAAACTCAACTTTTGCCATCCGACACTTAAACCAAGAAGGAATACGTGCGCGCCGAAACCCGTCATCAAATGAAACAGGACCGCTTCAGCAAGGCAACCTTCGAAGCGGCGGAAAAGACCGTTCACTGGAGCCAGGAGCACCAAACGACCCTCATTGCGGCTGTGATTGCGGTCGTCGTGATTGGTGCGATCGCATTTGGCGGCTGGTATTACGTCAGCAAGCAGGACGAAAAAGCGAGCCTCGATCTGGCGGCTGCCTTGCGCACGCTGCAAACGCCCCTGCGTCCGCCCGGAACGCCCGCGCAACCCGATTTCCCGAGCTACGAGTCCGAGACGGAGCGGGCCACGACGGCGCGCAAGCAGTTCCAGACGATTGCGGATCAGTATCCGCGGACGCGCAGCGGCAAGATGGCGCGCTACTTTGTGGGCGTGACCTCGGCGCAAATGGGTGACAATGCGACCGCCGAACGCAATTTGCAGGAGGCGGCCAGCTCCTCGGACGCGCAAACTGAGTCGCTCGCGAAAATCGCGCTGGCTTCGGTCTATCGCGCCGAGAAGAAGGACGCACAAGCCGTCGATCTTTACAAACAGCTGATCGACAAGCCGACCGAGTTGGTGAGCAAGGTAACGGCGCAACTCGAATTGGCGTCGTTTTACGAGTCGCGGCAGAAGACGGACGACGCCAGGAAACTTTACGAGCAGATTCAGAAAGACAATCCTCAGACCGAAGCGGCATCGCTCGCGCAGCGGCGCTTGGCGGACCTGAAGTAACAGTTCTCAGTTCTCAGTGGTCCGTTCTCAAACGCCTGGAGATCTTTTTCCGGATTTTATTTCGCGACTCTACGCAGGCAGTCGATCAGGCGGTCACAATCTGCAACTGTGTTGTAGACGTGCGGGGTGACGCGGATGGAACTTCCCCGGATGCTGACAAAAACTTTTTCCCGCGCCAGCATTTCTGTCAATTCTTTCGGGACCGAGTCCTTCCTTCGCAAGCAAAGGTAGTGCGGCGCGCGCAGCGGTTCGGGGGGCGCGAAGAAGCCGAGTTCCTCGGCAGCCTCGGCCAGTCGGCGATTCAGCGCTCCGGAAGTCTCGGAAACTTCCGTCACATTCCAGTCCAATAATTGCTGCATAGCGCGAACCGCGGCCGGTAGCAGCGCAAAGTTCGAGCGCTCGCCCATATCGAAGCGGCGCGCGCCGGCGTCGTAGTCCCCGGAGTACAGAATCAGGCTGGAGAAGTCGCGGGAATTAGAGCGCTGAATCCAGCCTTCTTCGAGCGGCGATCCGTTGTGCCACCGGGGAGCGACGTAAAGCAGTCCAATGGAGTACGGGCCGAGCAGCCACTTATAGCTGGCGGCGACGGCGAAGTCAGGCTGTACCTCATTCACATTGAATGGCAGCACTCCGAGCGACTGGGTGAGATCGAGAGCGAGCGCAGCTCCAAGGTCGCGGCAAGCCTGCCCAATGCGGACGAGATCGAGACGGCCACCGCTGGTCCAATGGACATGCGGGAGCGCGGCGATGGCGACGTCCGGGGTAAGACAGTTGAGCACGGCCGCCGTCCAGTCGTGGTTGTCGGGCCATGGGACAATTTTCAGTGATGAGCCGCCTTCTTCGGCGGGCTGCCACGGATAGTAGTTGGAAGGAAACTGCTCGGCGAGGACGAGGATACGCTGTCCCTTTTTCACGGGTAGATTGCGTGCGGCGGTCTGAATTCCATATCCGGCTGAGGAAACAATCGCGATGCAATCGCCGGAGCAACTGAGAATCTGCGCGGCCGTCGCCCGAAATTGCTCCGCGCCCGTGAAGAACTGATCGGCGGTAAGTTCCCACGGATGCGCCTTGCGCGCGAGACCCGCGGTTCCGGCCTCGAGTGCCGATTTCAGCAGCGGAGACATGTAGGCGCAATTGAGATATGCGACGTCGTCAGGAATATCGAAGAGATGGCGCTGGCAAGGGAGCATGGCTTAGGTCGAGGCTTCAAGTGTATCGAGAGTTTTGCCGGCTGGTCGAATCGGTGGGAGACGGATCGCGAGCAACGATGCCAGCGATTGCAAACTCCCCTTGGTGGATCAGGAATTCAGGAGCACCCGGATTCTGTTGGCAATCTGCAACATCTCCTGCAAATCTGCTTCCAGCGATTCGGCGCTGGACCTTGACATCGCCCCGTAACCACGAATTCGGGCGGGTCGGCTGTCTTCCAAAGTTATCCATATCTGTGATACATCGGAGACCAGGATGCGGCGGAGGTTTTTCTTTGATGGCTGAAGATCGTACTTCCGCACGAACGACCCGATGAGCGCCTGAAGTTGAAGCAGCCCAGCCCTGACGTGCTCCCGTTCACTCCTGGTAACGGAGCCCTCGATAACCTTCATGGCTGGAGGTGAATGTCGATCCTCCAAAAGGTCGAGCATACGAACCGCTGCGGCATCTACGATCAGCATGCCGCTTCCTATCACTCTGCGATGGCTGTCGCCCAGGCCGTCATCCATGACTGGCACCCCATCTGAGCCTGAAATCTATATAGAGAGGAGAGAGCTTGACATGCTGCTCGGTAACGTACTTCGGGCTGGCCGCCATTTTAAGCATGGCGATAATCGCGCCCGGACTCCCCTTGCTGTAGTGGACGATTTTCTGGATCGCTTCGTCCCGGTTGGCGGCGTTTAGCTGCATCTCCTGTGCGGTTCGAACCGCAAACTCTCGCGCGGTATCCGAATCGAAATTCCGCAGCGCATACTTCTCGGAGCGATCGGAGAACATCGGCAACAAGAATCCAACATCTTCCATATGCGCGGAGCGGGCGCCTGCTATGAGTGGCGTTGCCGTCCCATTGCACACATCCTTCAATGAGGCGGCAAACGACTGTGACGAAGATTGCAAGTGATCGAGCACAATCCAATAGCTGGCTCCACGCAAAGCATCCGCGACGATCCCACGGAGAGCCACCGCGGACTTGTCTTTGATGGCATTCACACCCCTGGTTCCGCAGACCTGGAGCAGATGGCGATTGCTCCGCACAAACAGCCCCGCCGCAAGCTTCCGAAAAACACTTTGACTGCTGGAAGACTCGTCGCAATAGATCATCTCGGGTACCTCACCCGCCAGTTGTTTCATGAGGAGTGTTTTGCCAACCCCAGCAGGCCCATGAAGCAGCAAGGAACGGCGACGAGACACCAGTTGCCGGAGTTGCTCAAGTTCAGCATCTCTCCCATAAATGGCGCCCGGACTCACGAATCCTCCCGAAGGGAAGCTTCGGATCCGCCTAGGCGAGCGAGTTCAACCTCCATGGCCGCCAGGTTTTTCAATGACGATTCCACGGCCGCTGCACCTGCGGCTTGGGCGGTGCGTGCGCGAGCCAGCGCCCGCTCTGCGACCGCGCTCAGTTCACGCAGCATAGCGCGTATTTCGGCTTCGAGAAAGCGGCGGCTTTTTGTTACGCACTCCTCAAGATCGTTGCGCACGCGCTCGCTGTTGGTCTCCAGGAGCAAGTCGAGAAAATCGTGAGCGTTGGCATCAATCAGTGCATGCGCCCGAATTGCGCCGAGTGCAAGGTCGGCTGCGTACCGCACCGGGGAAACCGGTTTTGCCAAAAGACTATGGTCGTAGAACTTGAACTCGGAGCGCGTTCGGAAATCCTGTTCGGCACTCAACTCTCCCGGGAGGTAAGCCAATTCGGAGGCTCCAATGCCCCGCGTCTTCGACAGAAAATCCGTGGTCAAATCCGTGAACCTCTGCGCAATCTTGCGGTACGCTTCTTCTCCCTTGGTCTCCGCGCTTTCCAGCCATGGCAGGGTGTGGCGCCGGGCGACATCTTGAGCCGCTCCCATGGCAGATCGCCGGTAGCTGGGCCCGCTTGTGCGCCGCAGCGATTTAAGCGCCAATGTAAGTTCGCGGTGCGCCACTTCTTGCGCGGACTTGAGGAAGATATCCCGGTGATCACCAAATATCTTTGACAGGCGCTGCTGTTCTCCTGAGAACAGATACCCGAGGTCGCTCAGTGATTGTTCGGCTTGCGATACTGTCTCCCGGAGTTGGCGGATCCGTCTCTCAGACTCGGCAAACGGACGAGTGAGCGCGTCTCGCTCCTCCTTTAGCACGACAAGGAGTTGTCTCGACAAGCGCCGCAGCGAACGATCCGCGGCATCGCGAACAAGTTGCCGGCTTGATTGCCGCACCAACCGCTCCAGCGCGTCCAGCAACTGAGGCCAATCTCTTCGTGGGCCGCCCTGGTCAAGTTGTTCGAGCGCGCTGATTTCAAAAATCGAACTGACAGGATGCGGGAGGCGTTTGGCAAGCACTTGTCTCGCGAACGAAATGGCTGCATCCCGCTCAGGTTCTGTAACCCGATCTGCCTTGTTCAAGACGAACAAGATGTCGGGTATCTCTTTGGCGACGCTCTCGACCAGAGCCAATTCATCGCCAGCAATCGGAGGATCGGCGCCGATCACGACGATAGCCGCGTCGATGTGCGGGAGGAATGCGTGCGTGGCAGCGGTGTTCCCCGCGAACACGGAACCAAGCCCCGGCGTATCCACCAGGCACATACCCCCGGCCAACAGTGGGCTGGGCACAAATACTTCCAACGCGGCGACCCCTTTGCTGTTCTCCGGGTTCCGCCCCTCAGAGACGTACTCCTCAATATCGGCGATTGCAATCTGCGTCCATTCACCACTTCTCAAGCGAACACGCGCCCCAAGGCTTTCTCCGAATCTCAAGATCGTGGGGACAGCCGTGACCGGAACCACCCCGCTGGGCAGGATGGGTTCACCGATCAGAGCGTTGAGCAAAGTGGATTTGCCGCGTTTGAACTGGCCGACGCAGGCCACGTAGAAACGCCCCCCTTCAATGCGCTCGGCAGCAGAACAAGCATCGTCCTTGACTTGAACGCTGTTGAACTGCTCAGCCAGACTCGCAATACGAAGCAGTTTGTTCGCTTCTGCGCCCACGACGCCCAATGTACCCAAATCGTGCCGGGAACCGGAGACTCGCGACTCGGCAAATACCGCGAGACGCGCCGCATCGCTCGTGTGACGATCCAGTGTCCGGCGATCTGAACTCATTGCTCTGACCAAACTTCCTCGTGGTGCAGGACTCATCGTGCCGAGCCGGCTATACATCGTCTGCGCGCCCCGTCCTTCAGTCGAGGCTGCCCTGCTCCAGCACCACGTTCTCCCGCACGATCAGCCGGTGGGCGGCCATTTCTTTGAGATGAGGCATCACCCGGCTGACGTGCTCGTCCGTGTCGACGAAGATAACCACGACCGGCAGCTCGCCTCCGGCGTCGACTAAGTGGGCGGTATGGACGCGGCCGCGGCCTAAAAAGCCGGCGACGGCGTGAAAAACGACCGCGCCGAAAACGTTTTCATCACGCAGATATTTCAGAATTTCGAGATGAAGCGGTCGATGATGCCAGGAGTCGTGCTCGGTCAGGTACATGCTGACTTGAACGGCCATGGCGGGTGTCCTTGTTTGGGTTGTTGGTTCGGTCGTGTCCGCGCGGTCCATTCTACAGCCCCCTGGCCAACGCCGCGCCCGCTAGTACGGCCGCTAAGCACAGCGCGTTGCTGAAAAAAATGTTGAGGCCCATCATCAGCCACTGGCTTTGCTCCATCAAGGCGAAGCTTTCAAAGGCATAGCTGGAGAAAGTTGTATAGGAACCACAGAAGCCGATGGCGACAAGCAGACGCCAGCGCGGGTCGAGCAGCACGCGCTCACTCGAGTAGATGAGAAAAAATCCCAGAATAAGACTGCCGGTGAGATTGATCAGGAGCGTGCCGTAAGGGAAAGCGGTAGAGATATGGCGCGCTATAAAATCACTTAGGAAATAGCGGGCGCTGGCACCGACAACGGCACCTAGAGCAATCCAGAGATAGTTCACGCGACGGAGTCCTCCTGCAGAGTCTAGAACAGCTCGGTAGGAGTTATCAGCCCCAAGGGCAGTTCATGGCGAACTCCATCGCCTGCAAAATAGTATAGCTGAGCAGGCGAGCCAATGAGATGCCGAAAAGCTGACGCCACGAGCACCCCCAGAGTTCAGATGGAGACGTGCAACTCGGCGGACTTCACGATCTCTCTCGGATCGCCGACTGCTTCGTATTCCCAAAGGCTAAGCTCGTTTCCGTCTGGGTCGCGAAAGAACGCAATCTTGCCGTCTCTTTTGTTCTTGATGCCGCTGGTCGCGATCCCGCGAGCGTGTAACTGCTCCAGAGTTTCCTTTAGATCGGAAACCGCGAAGCACAGGCGCGCGTTCCCGCTTCCGGGCACGACCGAGCCAGGCGGAAGGGGTACGAGTTCGATGAGCACGCCATCTAGATCGAAGCGAGCGACGTAATCGAGCGAAACCATGGGAAGACCGAGCGTGTCACGATAGAACGCGATGGACTCCTCGATATCGGTGACGTAGTAGAAGATGGCGTCGAAAGAAAGTTGCAGTTTGTTGCAAGGAGGAGATGAGCAAGGCATGGAGCGGGCCTCCTTTCGGGGCTCGGGAGTTGGATCGGCCAGTGACGTTTCTGATGGGACTTTGCAGCCTCTACCCTAAATGCCGAGCCGTGGGGATTGTCTGTGAGGCGGGGCACGGGCAGGCGTGATAAGGGGTGGCGACAGTCCCGCGACGTCCGAAGCGAGGAAAACGAGAGCAGAGACGAGACGAGGCGCTCTTAAGTAATCGAGGCCACTGGCACACCTGATCTTTCGGTTGCACCACGATACCCCTTGTGGTACCTTAAATAATTGTCCCGGACAATCAGGAAGGGATCAGGGAAGTATTGTGCCTGTATGCACTTGCTTCCACCTGCTGGCGTAGCTCAGTCGGTAGAGCATCTGATTTGTAATCAGAGGGTCAGGGGTTCAAATCCCTTCGCCAGCTCCAGAA
>JBAQJU010000005.1:0-1831 GCA_049300475.1 Terriglobales bacterium
GAAATGGCGTGCCCTGACTCCATATGTTCTTCTCGGCGTCATAGACCTGCACATTATTGACCGGTCCGTTCTTCGATCGTCCGCCGATTAGGTAGATGAACCGGTCATGAGCCTCTCCGATCACCGCGCTGTCCACGGGCACGGGCATGTCAGCTGCCCGATACCAGCGATGCTCATCCGGCAGATAGGAATTTACGTCCGCCACGGTAAATTGATTTCCTTCGGCATCTACGACATATCCACCAAACACAAAAACCTGTCCTCGGGTTCCGATCGCCGATGATGCGATACGTCCGGCGACCCCGGGAACCGCCCGCCCCTCGGCCCATTTCCCCGACTTGAAGTGCAAGACATAGGTCTTGTTGGAAACGTCGTCCCAGGTTTTCTTGATGCCAACTCCCATGAGAGAAAAAAGCTCGGTGCCGTTCTTCAGCACCGCGACGGCATTTCCAGTCACAGCGACGGGCATCGGCGGAATTTTTGATTGATCGGCTGCCAGCAGGAACACAGCGCACAGAACCGGTAATAAGAGAGCAGACGGTTTTTTCATCGCTGAGATATTACGTCTTTCGCGCGAACGGTGCCAAAGATAGATCGCCCTAGAACCAGGTTTTTCGCCGGTACTCGCGGTAGCCTTCCCCGAAAGCCGCCTCCAGCACTCGCGATTCGCGCCGCGCGCGAATCCCCTGTGCGATCACAATCACAACGAACAACAGCCACAATACCGGCCTCTGCACGACCATGACTACGCCCGCGATCAACCCCGTTCCGAAGACGTAGATTGGATTCCGAATCTTCGAGTACAGCCCCGCCGTGACAAGTTGGAAAACGACTTTCCCAGCTGATAACGAGCGAGCGCGATAAAACTAACTCCCACAACCGCAAGAAACGTGCCAACGTACCGCTCGGAATTCCACGGCGTTGTCCATCTCACCAGCAACCATGCCAGGGCGCCGACTCCACAATCTGCAGCAGGCTGAAGAGAGACCCGCGAGGCCTTTCCAAGGGACTTCCTATCCGTCCTATTTAAACAATCCCTGCCGTACTCCATGAATGAAATCGGTATACGCGGGAGTCTGCCCATTCGCGCGCATGTGACTGGCAATCTGGCCGCGGTGATACGCCGAGTGAATTACCACATGCGTCAGCACGTCGACAATGGCGCTGGTATATGCCTCTCCTTTGCTGTTCTTGTACGAAATGGTTAGCGCAACGTCGCCGGCCGTGATCAGGTCCAGGTATTCGAACCATAGGCGCGCCAACTTGGCCGCCTCCGCCTCGCACTGCGTCAAATCCGGCTCCGGCCAGACCGGAATGCTCTGCGGCTGTTGCTTCAGACGTTCCAGCCATACCCGCTCGGCGGCGAGAATATGAGACATCAGCTGCAGCGATCGTGCGTTCTCGCTGGTATTCGTTCGTATGGCCTTCAGTACCTCTTGGTTTGCCCAGGCATCGTAGGCGAACTGGCGGCGCAAATAGTCAGCAAGATTCAAGACCTATCTCCTTAAGGAATTGCGGGTGCAGTTCCAGGCATCCTGCCCGCAAACCGCAACTCTTGTAACGATCCTTTCACATTTGAGGACTAAACTGCTTTCTTGGCTGCGGAAAAGTTAAACGCCAACACTCCAAAGATGGCACGCAAAGAAGCCTCTGATCGAAAACCCAAGCCCGAGGATGACGATCTGAACGCGCGATCGAGCAGCTCTTTGGATGCTGCGTCCCGCTCGAAAGCGGCCGGCGCCGACGACTTGTCCCGCCTCGCCCTCAAGGCATGCCTGATCGCGCGGGATGCCGCCTTCAACGTTCGCGACCTCCTTACCAACTCGTCCCG
>JBAQJU010000006.1:0-67052 GCA_049300475.1 Terriglobales bacterium
ATCAGGACGACAAGTGGCAATTCGTTGGGGTCTTGCCCATGTCCGATCCGCCCCGCGAACAGGCCAAAGCGACCATCGCGAGCGCGGTGCAGATGGGCGTGAAAGTCAAAATGGTCACCGGCGACCAATTGGCCATTGCCAGGGAAATGTCTCATGAGCTGGGCATGGGCACGAATATCCTGGACGCCACCGTATTGCGGGACAAACAGAAGACGGCGGAAACTGCAGCGTCCATCGAAAAAGCGGACGGCTTCGCCCAGGTCTTTCCCGAAGATAAGTACAACATTGTCGACGTGCTGCAGAAGCACGGCCATATTGTCGGTATGACCGGCGACGGGGTGAACGACGCTCCTGCGCTCAAGCAAGCGAACTGCGGCATTGCGGTTTCCGGCGCGACCGACGCGGCCCGGGCGGCGGCGGACATCGTACTACTCGCATCCGGCCTCTCGGTAATCATCGACGCGATCAAGGAGAGCCGCCGCATCTTCCAGCGGATGAACAGCTACGCGATCTACCGCATCGCCGAAACTCTACGCGTGCTGTTCTTCATGACGCTGGCGATTCTGGTCTTTAATTTCTACCCAGTAACCGCGGTGATGATCGTGATGATCGCCGTACTCAACGACGGCGCGATTCTCTCCATCGCCTATGACAACGTTCATTACAGCAACAGGCCCGAGAAGTGGAATATGCGTCTGGTGCTGGGGATCTCGACCGTGCTGGGCGTTATCGGCGTGGTGGCCGCGTTCGGCCTCTTTTATCTTGCCGAGCGCGTATTTCATCTCGACCGCGCGCACGCTCAAACGCTGATGTACCTGAAGCTCTCCGTAGCCGGGCATTTGACTATTTTCCTGACCCGCACACGCGGACCATTCTGGTCGATACGCCCGGCTCGGATTCTCTGGATAGCGGTTCTCGGCACGCAAATTGTGGCGACTCTAATTGCTGTCTACGGCGTGTTTATGACGCCGCTGGGCTGGCGTTGGGCAGGGTTCGTTTGGGTCTACGCTCTGGCGTGGTTCCTACTCAATGACCGCGTGAAACTACTCGCCTATCGGATTTTTGATCCGGTTAAAGCACCGTCGTCATCCAAACAACCAGTCGATATCACGCCGCAGATTGCCACAAGGGCCTATGAACTCTATCAGCAGCGAGGCCGGGGCGACGGCAAGGCGAATCAAGACTGGCTTGAGGCGGAGCGAGAGACCCGGAAGGATCAACTGGCAAAGAAAGACGTTGCCTAACCGCCATCCCTTAACCGTTGTTCCGAGCACTCGAATTCGCCATGCGCACCTCATGCAGTTGGTGCCACTGAAGGAAGAAGATGAAAATTCATTCCAAGGATTTCCGTGTACCGCATCACAAGAAAATCGATATCAAACACTTGCCGACGAAGGTGAAGCCATTTTGCAACTCAAAGGAGGGATATCAGAAACTTCTAGAAGAACATATTGCAGAGCTAACGTCCCTGCAACAACTTCACTACGCGTCCAACCGCTATGCATTGCTGCTGATCTTTCAGGGAATGGACTCTGCCGGCAAAGACGGTGCGATCCGGCACGTCATGTCGGGGGTCAATCCCGAAGGCTGCGAAGTTTTCAGTTTCAAACAACCAAGCGCCGAAGAACTGGAACATGATTTTCTCTGGCGCACGACCTGCCGCCTTCCGGAACGCGGACGGATCGGCATTTTCAATCGTTCTTACTATGAGGAAGTGCTCATCGTTCGCGTGCATCCCGAAATTCTCCGCAACCAGCGGCTTCCGGAAGAGTTGCTCGACGAGAAAAACATCTGGAAGGAGCGGTATCGCTCGATCGTTAACCTGGAGCGCCACCTCTATCGCAACGGAACGCGGATCGTCAAAATATTCTTAAACCTTTCGTACGAAGAACAGCGCAAGCGGTTTCTCGCGCGCATTGACGTGCCCGACAAGAACTGGAAAGTCAGCTCATCGGACAATCACGAAAGGAAATACTGGAAGCATTACATGGAAGCGTACGAGGATTGCCTGAACGCGACTAGCACCCATCACGCCCCCTGGTACGCCGTTCCCGCCGATGATAAGGACAACGCTCGGCTGATTGTGTCCCGTATTGTCCTCGATGCGCTTCAGGATCTCAAGATGGCATATCCGAAGACCACGGAGAAGCATCGGCTGGAGTTGCAAGCGATCGGCAAGGAACTGGCGAAATAACGACGGAGTAGTCGAGAGGAATAATCTGTATGCCTACGAAAGAACAAACGATCGAGCTTGACCAGGCTAGCGGCTCGAAATCGCGGCCAAACAATTTAGATCGGATTCCTAAGCCCTCTAAGTTTGCCTTCGATGCGGCTTTGTCTACAGCTGTCGCCGCCAACGCGCAACGGCGAACCAAAGCGCCACAACCCGACGGTCCGCTGACGCCCGAAATGCTCGGCAAGATGAACCGCTACTGGCGAGCCGCGAATTATCTGTGCATCGGTCAGATCTATCTCTTCGAGAATCCCCTGTTGCGAGAGCCTCTCAAGGCAGAACAGATCAAACCAAGGCTGCTCGGGCACTGGGGAACTTCCCCAGGACAAAACCTCATTTACATTCATCTGAATCGGCTGATCAAGAAACACGATGCGAATATCATTTATATCGCCGGTCCCGGACATGGCGGCCCATCGCTCAATGCGTGCTCATATCTGGAAGGCACTTATACTGAAGTTCATCCGGAGATCACACCAGATGAGAACGGCCTACGGCTTCTTTTCCGGAAGTTCTCGACTCCGGGCGGCGTGCCCAGTCATTGCGGACCACACGTCCCGAATTCCATGCACGAGGGCGGAGAGCTAGGCTATTCGATGGTTCACGCATTCGGAGCCGCTTTCGACAATCCTGACCTGATCGTTGCCTGCGTCATCGGCGACGGAGAATCCGAGACTTGTCCGCTTGAAGGAAGCTGGAAGTCCGTCAACTTTCTAAATCCGGTGCGGGACGGTGCTGTCCTTCCGATTCTGCACCTCAACGGCTACAAGATTTCCGGACCGACCGTTCAGGGACGGACGAGCGACCAAGACTTAAAGGCTCTGTACGTAGGACGCGGCTACAAGCCCTATTTTGTGGAAGGCGACGATCCTGAAATCGTGCATCAACTCCTGGCTAAAACGCTTGACGACTGCTATGCCGAGATTCGATCCATCCAGCAGGAGGCGCGTCAAAGCGGATTCAAGAAGCAGCCGATTTGGCCCATGATTGTCCTCCGCACACCCAAGGGATGGACCTGTCCCAAAGAAGTGGATGGAATCCCGATTGAAGGCACCTTCCGCGCTCATCAGGTCCCGCTCGCCACGGTGCGCGAAAACCCCGAACATCTCAAGATCCTCGAGGCCTGGATGAGAAGCTACAAGCCGGAGGAGCTCTTCGATGAAAAGGGGAGATTCATTGACGAGCTAGCAGAACTCGCGCCCGCTGGCGATCGTCGCATGGGAGGCAATCCTCACGTGAACGGCGGACGGTTGCTGACCGCGCTCGACATACCGGACTTTACAGGTTATGCGCTGGAGATCCCAGGACCGGGTCAAGTCGTCGCGGAAGCTCCACGAAAGCTTGGAGATTTCTTCAGAGACATCTTCAAGCTCAATCCGGCCAACTTTCGCATGTTCTGTCCCGACGAGACGAACTCCAATCGCCTAAATTCCATCCTCGAAGCTACAAAACGTTGCTTCATGGCGGAAACTGTTTCGATCGATGACGAGCTCAGCCCGGATGGCCGCGTCATGGAAGTATTGAGCGAGCATTGCTGCCAGGGATGGCTCGAAGGGTATTTGCTGACCGGGCGGCACGGCATGTGGTCCTCCTACGAAGCCTTCGCGCAAGTCGTGGATTCAATGTTGACGCAACATGCCAAGTGGCTGGAGCAATGCCGAGATTTCCCCTGGCGCAGGCCACTCGCATCTCTAAATGTTCTCCTAACAAGTCATGCCTGGCGAAACGATCATAACGGTTTCAGCCATCAGGCGACTGGATTTGTAGACAATGCGTTAGCGCGTAGGAGTGAAACCATCCGCGTGTATTACCCGCCGGATAGCAACTGCCTCCTTAGCGTCTTCGATCATTGCCTGCGGAGCCGCAACGACGTCAACATCGTTACTTGCGGAAAGCAGCCGCAGCTTCAATGGCTGAACATGGACGAAGCTCTCGAACATTGCTCAAGAGGCGCTTCGACTTGGAAGTTTGCCACCAACGACGGAGGTGGAGAACCAGACGTTGTATTGGCCTGCGCAGGCGACGTCCCAACCATCGAAATCTGCGCGGCCTCATGGCTTCTGCAAAAGTATGTTTCCGGCATCAAAGTGCGGGTTGTCAACGTGGTGGACTTGAGCGTTTTGATGAGTCCGGATGATCATCCGCATGGCATGGATAACATGTCCTTCAATGCTCTATTCACCAAAGACGCACCTGTCATTTTCGCTTTCCACAACAATCGCTGGCTCATTCATACCATGGTTCATGGGCGCTCTAATGAAAGCCGCTTTCACGTGCGCGGCTATATGGATCAGGGCACGACCACCACGCCGTTCGACATGGTAGTGCTGAACAAGATGAGCCGTTTCCATCTTGCTATCGATGCCCTGAAGTATGTTTCAAGGCTGCGCTCACAGGTTTCGGACGTCGTCGACACATTCAACCGGAAGCTGTACGAACACCACGACTACATTCGGCAACACTTGGAAGACATGCCAGAGATCAGGAACTGGCACTGGACAGCTGACTTCAGCGAGCCGAGCGCACCTCCACCGCTGGCCAAGGGACATCCTCGCGCAGGCTTGTTCAGCGACAGCTAAATGAAGCGAAGCGGGCAAACGGCATGGACGGGGCAAGCCGTCGGTGAACTGACGGGTGTTTTGACTCTCGATGCAAGGCTCACGCCGCCAACCCACGGCGATTAGGCGATTTACATAGGGAAATTATGGCTGCAATTCTCGAACTCGCACCATCGAAAGGACCTGGAAAGCCAAATTCCACCATTGACCTGAAAGGACTCACGAGCGACGAAGCAAATAGCCGTCTTCAAAAAGACGGGCCCAATGCAATGCCCGATGTATCCGCTCATCCACTTCGAAATGCATTGGCCAAGTTCTGGGCGCCTGTTCCGTGGCTACTCGAAGCTTCGATCGTGCTTGAGCTCGTGCTGCACAAATACTTCGAGGCCTCGATTATTGCGGGCCTGCTGATCTTCAACGCAGCGCTGGCCTATTTTCAGGAGGGTCGCGCCCAGGCTACCTTGAAGGCTTTGAATTCGCGTCTCGCCTTGAACGCCTCCGTTGAGCGTGATGATGTCTGGAAGACGGTGCCGGCCGCGGAGTTGGTGCGCGGCGATCTCGTGAAGTTGTCACTTGGCGGAGTCGTGCCTGCGGATGTGCATTTGATCGGGGGATCGATCTTGCTCGATCAGTCCATGCTTACCGGCGAATCTTTGCCCATTGAGGCCGGTTTGGGCGTTGATACCTACGCGGGAGCGCTGGTTCGGCGCGGTGAAGCGACCGCAGTGGTCACAGCCACTGGCATTCATACCAAGTTCGGCCGTACGGCAGAACTCGTGCGCACCGCGCACGCTTCAAGTTCGCAGCAGAAAGCGGTGCTGCGCATCGTGCGTAATCTGGCTATTTTCAACGGCGTCGTCATTCTTATCATCGGAGGATATGCCTACTTTCATGCGCTGTCGTGGAGCGAGATTATTCCTCTGCTGCTCACGTCGGTTCTTGCTGCCATACCCGTGGCGTTGCCGGCAACGTTCACGCTCGCGGCGGCGCTTGGAGCGCGATCTCTGGCGAAGCTCGGCGTGTTGCCGACGCGACTATCGGCTGTAGATGAGGCAGCGACAATTGATGTGTTGTGCTCGGACAAAACGGGCACGCTCACTCGCAATGAACTTTCGGTCACCAGCGTTAAGCCGATGCCAGGCTTTGATGAAGCCCACGTTCTCGGCATGGCAGCCCTCGCAAGTTCTGAGGGCGGAGATGACGCTGTGGATGCGGCGATTCGCTCTGCCTCCACCCAAAAGCCCGCATTGGATCTTCCAAAGCTAATCGCGTTTGTGCCATTCGACCCCGCCAAGAAAACTTCCGAAGCCACGGCAACCGATGCAACGGGGGGCGTAGAGCGCATCGTCAAGGGGGCCTTCACGGTAGTCGCGAGCCTCACCGCCGCACCACCTACCGCCGCTGGTTTAGCCGATGAACTTGAAAAGCAAGGCTTCAGAGTTTTGGCAGTAGCTGCGGGCCCCTCAACAGCTCTCAAGCTGATGGGCCTGATTGCGCTCAGCGACCCGCCCCGTAAGGACTCGATCTCACTGATCTCGGAGCTCAAGACCCTGGGCGTGCGCACGGTCATGGTGACCGGTGACGCTCCGGCCACGGCAGCAATTGTTGCCCACGCGGTGGGATTGGATGGTGCTGTATGCCCGCCCGGAGCCATCCCCGAAGGCGTAAAACCTGAGGATTTCGCGGTATTCGCGAGTATTCTTCCCGAAGGAAAATTTAACCTGGTAAAAGCCTTCCAGAAGAACGGGCATACGGTCGGGATGTGCGGCGATGGCGCCAATGATGCACCCGCGCTGCGTCAGGCACACATGGGGATCGCCGTATCGACCGCAACCGATGTTGCCAAATCGGCAGCTGGCATAGTGCTGACTGAGGCTGGGCTTGGCGGCATCGTCGCCGCCGTAAAAGAAGGTAGGATCACCTTTCAGCGCATTCTTACCTACACGCTGAACTCCGTCCTCAAGAAGATTGTGCAGGTGCTTTTGCTGGCAATTGGCCTGGTCATGACCGGACACGCGGTTTTGACGCCCATGCTGATGGTCATTGTGATGATCACCGGCGACTTCCTGGCCATGGCGTTGACCACGGACAGAGTGCGGCCATCGCCCATGCCAAATTCCTGGCAAGTCGGCAGGATTACGATGGCCGGGGTCACTCTAGGAGGCTGCTTTCTCGCGTTCTGTGTAGCGGTCCTGGCGGTCGGCAAGTTCGAAATGCAATTCGGAATCGAAGCCCTGAGAACGCTTTCTGTGGTTGCCATCGTATACGGCAGCCAAGCCACCATTTACGCCCTCCGGGCACGACGCCATCTTTGGGGACTCCGGCCGACGGTATGGCTCGTTGCATCCTCCGTAGCAGACATTCTCATTATCTCAACGTTGGCCCTTCGAGGGATTGCCATGGCACCGCTGCCCGTCTCAGTCTTGGCCACTGCATTTGCAGCGGCAATCGGTTTCTGGTTGATCCTGGACGGAGTGAAGATCCCTGTCTTTGCTCGGCTTGGCATCTCGTGATCACTGACGGATTGGTGTCAGACAACTTCTTCATTCGCTTTACGAATATTTCTAATTCACAAATTCAGCCGCGTTAGACCTTCGTTTCAGGCGAGTCACCGACCCCTCCCGCCGGCAAGACCTCCGGCACGTCAAGGCGCGCCACGCCGATCCGGTAGTCAGCCATACCGTAGTAAACGTCATAGCGGTTTGGCAAGCCGATATCGTCGCGACGATCGATGCCAGTCGGGAACACAACATGTGCAACCGTGCCGTGGCATTCCTGCGGCAACGTGGGCGTCAGCACAGGCTTCGCCGAACGGTACAAGATCTCTTGCGGATGCTCTTTCGAGAGCACCATAACTCCGGCTGAGTAGCATAAGTTATGTTTGCCTTTGCTCGAACTCTCAAGTTCGCTGACACCATGGTAAAGGATCAGCCAGCCGTGCCGCGTCAGCACAGGCGGAGTACCACATCCGATTTTCAACCGCTCCCAGGGCGAGACCGGAGTCGCCAACCGATGACGAGAAAACTCGCCGAGATTACTTGGTCCCCGTGGTTCCAGCGAAAGCGGACGGTAGGAAATCCAGATGCTCTCGCGGTCAAGGTCCACTTCGCGGGATGCAGCGCTGCGGGCGGTTTCCTCCGGACGAGTGCCGGGAAACAGCGGCCGGTGGAGGAGCGCGAGTTCCGGTTCGCCGGATGCATTCGGAATAGCAACAGGGAATACGCAGGCGTCTTTGTCATCGATCTCGCTGGAATCGACGCCATGATACGGAGGAAACGTTGACAGCCCCAGGCGCTCCCAGTGGAAGAGGTCCTGCGATGTTGCCCGCGCGATCCGTGGGCCTTGGGGAGAAAATGCCGTGTAGGTCATGACGTAACGTTGCAACGGTTCCACGAAGGTGATGCGAGGATCTTCGCAGCCACCGCCGCCGTCGGGCCGCCGCTCATAATCGGCCTCTGGCTCCAGCGCGATGCCAAGCCGCTCGACGCCTGCCGGATCGCCGGATTTATTAAATCGCACTCGCGCAATGCCGATCCGCGAATAATTCCCTCGCGCAACCAGCCGCGGGAACAGATAGAGCTCACCGTCCGGGCCACGAGCGGCTGCCGGATTCAGGACGCCTTCGACCTCTTGCGCGTTCCCCGGCTCCGGCTCCATTAGCATTCCCAGCCGTTGCAGCTTAAGTCCGGTCATCAAATCCTTTTCGGCGATTGCCATAACTTCACGCCGCCTTACTATCAACTGCTAAACAGGCGATGATGGTTTGAATAACCCGCTTGGTCTCGTTGGGATCTTTAACCGGGATGCAATCTACCCCCGCTGTTTCGGCAGGGTAGTCATTGCCACCCACGTACAAGGCGTCGCCGACATAAATCATCTCTTTGATCGAAATACCGAGCAGGTCTCGCAGTTTTCTGATGCCGTAGGCCTTGTCGATGCCGGGCTTGGTGATGTCGATGGATGTCGATCCCCCGATTCGGACAGAAAACTCGGGAATAAAAGTGTCAAGAATCGCTTTGATCTTCTTGCGCTTGGCGAAATCGGGGTCCCATTTTTCCTTTTCTTCCAAGGGAGCTTGCTGACCTAAGGCAGAAAATGTTATCTGGCTGCCACGGTCTTCAACTTGCTCTCCCCAGAGCTTTTCGATCTTGAAGTCTGCAGCTGCGATCGCCTTCTTGAGGGAACCGAGGATCTTTTCTCTTTGATCTGTAGTGAAATCTTCCGAATAGATCTTTTTCCAATCTCCTGACTCGTATCGGTAAAACTTTGTGCCGCAGGTAGGAAGGAGAGATAGATTAGCCAGGAGTTTGTCGTGGGGCAGATTCGAAACCAATTGCTTTTCAAACTGCGGCCAACCGCCGCCGGAAATCACGGCCACTTTGACAATCGCGAGAAGGTCGTGCAGCAGCCCTGCCATTTCGGGATCAACAGCCGATTTACTGTCGGCAAGGGTGCCGTCGAGATCAAACACGATCAGCTTTTTCACTATGGCTCCACCTTCTAAGTTCTCGCAATTTCAATCCGGGATTGCGATTTCCAACAAGCTCACTGCACCGCGCGGCCGAAAAACACAGGTTCCGATCGCAGCAGGCAAGACGAATACGTCGCCTTTCCCGACGGCGCAAGTGGCGCTGCCATGTTCAACATTTCCCGCGCCCGCGAGGCATACCAGCACACGCGGCAAATCCGTGTCGCCGACGTTAAACGGCGATTGTCCGCGCAGCCGCCACAACCAGAAATGTTCACACTGAAAGAGTCTCTCGCGTTCCACCGGGGTCGTTGCTTCCACCACGGGCGCTACCAGACTGACCGGACCTTCCGAAAAATCAATGCAGGCCATCGCCTTGTCGACTTGGAGTGCCCGCGGCTTTCCCGTCTTCGCGTCAATATGGTCCCAGTCATACAGGCGAAACGTCACGTCGCTATTCTGCTGAATCTCGAACACCACCAGATCGCCACCCAGAGAGTGAACCGTGCCTGCGCGCAGGAAAATGGCGTCGCCGGGCTTCGGAGTCAAACGTGCGAGGTGGTCCGCCACGGTTCCGTTGGTGAGCGCCCGCCGCAGATCGCTTTCAGTAGTTTCCGGCTTCAGGCCCGCGTAGATGCGGCTTTGTGTCCCGGCTTCCAGCACAACCCAAGCTTCGGTCTTCGGAGTCTCGCCCGCAGGCAGCAGGTTCGTGTTCGCTTTGGTGGGATGCACCTGGACCGAAAGCATTTCATGAACGTCGAGGAACTTCAGCAACAGCGGGAATCGGCGGAAACGCCCCACCAGCTTCCCAAGTACTTGCTGCGGAAACTGCTGCAGCAATTGACCGATGGTCCGCCCCTTTAGCGGTCCATCCGCGACGCGGCTCTGATGGTCGTCGCGATCGCTGAGGAGCCAAGCCTCGCCAATAGGCCCATTGGGCAAGGGTGCGGTGAGCAAGTTGGCCAGATGCCGGCCGCCCCACAGCCGATACTGATAGATCGGTTCGAATCTCAGAGGATACAGAAGGACTTGATTCAATGCTCCTCCTCTGACGTCGACAGCCTGACTTACCTTGGTGTCGATCATGACGGATCTGAGAATGTCGGCTCGGGAAGAGGCGGATCAGTTCTGTGAGTCCGTTCAGCGTGCAATTTGCCGAGGGTATGCTCGATCAATCTGGCTAACTTATCTGCGGCGCCATTGACGGCCAGGTCCACAGTCGCAGCTTCGTCGGTGACCGCGATGGGCTGGCGGCCTTCGAGGCGCGCCTCCATCATGCAACGTTTGTTATTCTCGCGGCTCTTGGGGCCGCTCTCGTCCGTCAGGTGGACTTCCACCCGCGTGATGTGATCGCTCATTCGGCTCAGGGCATTCTCCACTACGCCCCTGATCTTATCGGCCAGCGCCTCGTGACCTTCGATTGTGTGGTCCGTATTGAACTGGATCTGCATGCTGATCTCCTGCCTGATTGCTTAATCAATGATGTTTCTTGCCTCACAAATTGCCGCTGCTAAGTTCATGGAACCCGGCTACCGGCCGGCATCTGCTTCTGGCGGCCAGAAGGCACCATCGACAAGTCGTTGCTTCCGACGTAGATACTGATGGCAACGAGGATAGCGATAAGACCGAACCAGAATCGCCAATCGTGATGCGCGCGCCGCCAGTAAGGGATTTCCCCGTGATGGCTATGGTGACTCTCTCCGTTGGGATGCGGGTGTTCGGTGTTGTGCATAGTCATGCTGATCTCCGTGAGAAACATCCGTAGTTACGGAACGTCACAATGAGCGATCACTTCACGGCGCTTTCTGAGTCGGAGTTTCCGCGCCTTGAACCTGCGCTGTTTCCCGGCCCAGCTCTTGGGTGAGATTGTGAACCTTCATGGAATACTCGTGCGCCTGTTTGCTGAGTTCGTGAGCGGCCAACTGATCTTCTTTGCCATGGGCCACGGCCGCAACCGCGTGCGCGTGGGCCGCAAGGTTGTGGAGTTCTGCAGCGCGCTTGTGTGGTCTCTGTGACATGACAGTTCTCCTGGTCAGTTCGAATGTGCTTATCGCACGTGTCCTTCACGGCATTCCAATTAAGGCGCGGTTTTTCCATCGGCCTTTAGCCAGCAGCCGGGCGTGGCCCCGGCCTTCGCGCTAGTCGGCGTTCCTATATTCTTCCGGGACGTCGTCCTCTGGCACCTGGCGGGTCGTGACCTCTGAAACATCCGGATCCTTGGCGTTCTCCACACCATCGACAATCGAGGCTTCGAAGGCGTTTCCTTCCTCTACTAATTCTTCCACGCTCTCGGAATCCGCTTCGGCCGGGCGCGACATGCCCTGATTGTCGCCGGACTGCCCGGCCGAGTTCGTTTCACGTTCCTCTTCGTCGCGCTCGTTGTCGTGCCGATTATCTGCAACCATGGTTCTTGCCTCGTTGAATGAGCTATCGCAGTTCTGCAGCTTTGGGTACTATGCGGCCACTGCTTCCGCGGTATGCAGCGTGTAGTTTGCAGGATTCGTGGTTTCGATGATCTCCTTCGCCTTGGCCACTTCTGCCGCCGTTCCATGGGCGATCAGCAGAAACTGATCGGTCGTGAGCGCCGTCTGGTACTTCACAATGCTGTCCTTGGGAATGCCTATGCTGAAGAGACCGGCTCCCAAGACACCCAAGGCTCCTACCTCTACGGCACCTTCCAATCCCGCTACGATCCATGCCACCAGAGGTCCAGCCACTAAAATTGGGCCGAGACCCGGAATCATGAACAGAGCAGATCCGAACAAAAGCCCCCAAAAGCCTCCCCAGAACGCACCAACCTTGCCCCAATATTTCATGCGGTCGCCAGTGTTGTAGTAGCCGACCACCTGCTCATCTGTGTGGTAGCCCTTGCCGACGATGGATAACTTGTGCATGTCGACTCCGCCACGCTGAAGTTCCTTCACCGCTCGATCCGCATCCGTATGAGTGTGATAAATCGCGACAACTGAATTTTCTACAGACATTCTCTACTCTCCTCGGCGCTTCGCCGCTATGGTTGGACCGTCAAAAGAAGTCCTGGCTCAAACTATGACAGTGCCGTGATTGAAAAACTGGTCGGTATTGCTCAGTTTGTGAAGCCCCCCTCGTTGCTACTTTTTACTGGTTGCCCCATGAACAACCTCTCCGACCAACATTCGCTATCCAGTTCTGACGGTCGTTTTACGCCATTTGTCCTCCCGCGCCGCAAATTTTGAGGAACTGCTCGAGAGCGATCCAGTCGCTCCACTTTCGAGGATCCGGACCCTCCTCTCATCCAACGTGGATGTTGCGGGCGCGGACCTGATAACTTCGGCGAACGGCGAAGCCAAGTCTGACGGATTTCCTCCTTTGAGCATTTCCGTCTTTCCTTCTTCACTGAGCAGTTTTGACCATCATGAAAGTGACGGGACGCCTATAAAGATGGTGACTCCGCCTTCGACGCCAGGTTTAGAGGCAGGGCTTGAGGATTGCGAAATCGTCGCAGCTACTAAATGGAGGTAGCACCTATGAAGATGATTGGAATCACCAGCACCGCCATTCTGTCTTTGCTCCTTGGAATCGCGGCTCCTGCTTATGCACAGCATGAGCAGCAGGAAGAAAAGCAAGACCATCCCGCACAGCAACAGAGTAAGTCTGAACAAGCCAAGCCCGAACCGCAGCATGCTCAACCACAGCACCAGCCAAAGCAGGATCAGAACAAGCAGGCGCAGCAGCACGCCCAGCAGCAGCCAAAGCAGGATCAGAACAAGCAGGCGCAGCAGCATGCCCAGCAGCAGCGAAAGCAGGATCAGAACAAGCAGGCACAGCAGCACGCCCAGCAACAGCGAGGCAATCAACAACCCGAGCGCACTCAAGAGCAGCAACGAGTGCAGCAGGCTTCATGGCAGCAGCATCGATCGCAGAACTGGGATTCCGACCACCGCACCTGGGAACAGCGTGGGGGCTACCACGGCTACCGCATCCCTGAGGACCGGTTCCGTGGATACTTTGGTTCAGACCATGACTTCCGTATCTACGGGCTGCCCTTCCTGGTTGTGGGTGGATTTCCGCGCTTCCAGTATGAGGGCTATTGGATCAGCCTCGTTGACCCATGGCCGGAATACTGGGGAAATGACTGGTATGACAACGACGACGTTTATGTCGCCTACGTCGACAACGGCTACTACCTGTATAACCGCAGGTATCCCAATGTCGGAATTGCGATCAACATCTCAAGGTAGCGCTGTATCTCTGTGCAACCTCGAGACAGGCTGCACCTTTATGAGTACATGACAAGGAGCACCATATGATTGGAACTATATTGATTGTGATCTTGGTTTTGGCACTTTTGGGCGTCTTGCCACGATGGTCGCACAGTCGAAGTTGGGGTTACGGTCCGACCAGCGGGGTCGGACTCGCCCTTTTCATCGTGGTGGTTCTTTTGCTTCTCGGCCGGATGTGAGCCGTGCGCCCGCCGGCAATCTTGTCAGGCGCCATAGCCAAGGGGTGGCGCCTGCTTTCTGTCCGCGAGTTGGCATTCCTTCTCGTCGTGCTGATGTGCAGTGCCAGTTCGTTCCCGTACTCCGTGCTGACGCACGAGGAGATTGTGGATCTCCTGTGGATCGACGAACTTCGTCCCCTGCTGATCCAGCGATATCCGGGACTTTCGGAAGACCAGATTAAGGAAGCCCACGCTTACGCCTACGGAGGCGCTGTCATCCAGGACATGGGTTACTATCCTTTCGGCAGCAAGGATTTCAGCAACCTGGTGCATTACGTCCGCAGCGGAGATTTTGTTCGCGAACTGCTGGTCGAAAGCCAGGATGCCAACGAGTATGCCTTCGCTCTGGGCGCGCTGGCCCACTATGCGTCGGACATTACCGGTCACGGGATGGCAGTGAATGTGGCGGTGGCCATCGAGTATCCAAAGTTGCGAGCGAAGTTTGGCAAGTCGGTGGTGTATGCGGAAGACAAGACGGCACACTTGAAAACTGAGTTCGGCTTCGATACGGTGCAGGTCGCGAAAAATCGTTATGCCTCGCAGCAATACCACGATTTCATTGGGTTTCAAGTGTCAAAGCCCCTGCTGGAGCGGGTCTTCCCAGTCGTCTACGGATTGCAGTTGAAAGACGTACTCGCTCATGAGGATCTCGCCATCGGCTCCTATCGTTTCTCTGTCAGCCGACTGATCCCGGAAATGACCCAGGTCGCGCTGCAAACTCATAAGAAGGAACTGATGCACGAGCACCCGGATTTCGCAAAACAGAAGTTCCTATATCGTCTGTCGCGCTCCGACTACGAAAAGCAGTGGGGAAAAGACTACACCAAGCCCGGACTCGGAACCCGGATCCTCTCCACCCTCTTGCGCTACATGCCGAGAATTGGCCCCTTCAAAGGCTTAGGGTTCAAGAGCCCGACTCCTCAGACCGAGGACCTGTATTTCAAGAGCATCAACTTGACCGTAGATCACTACCGGGCCTTTCTCGAAGAAGTGCGCAGCAACGCACTCGTGCTGCCGAATTATGATTTGGATAGCGGCAACCCAACCAAAGCGGCGGAATATTCTCTCACCGACGACACCTACGCAAAGTTGCTGTCGCAACTGTCAGGTCAGAAGTTTGGCCCAATGTCGCCGGAGCTGCGGGCCAACATTCTCGACTTCTATTCCGACCTCTCAGTGCCAATCGAGACGAAGAAGGACGGAGTTCGCTGGCAAGCCGTGTTGACCGAACTGGATCAGTTGAAGGTCGTGGCACCGGTGACGACTGTCGCGGGCAGCCCCGCACAGTGAGACGACGCCGTGCACCTAGATGGTCTTCTAAACTCGATGATCTTACGCCGACTCCCAATCGCACTCCTGTTGATGGTTTGTTGCGCTTCTCGGTGATCCCAGCCTCTTCGAGGCAAGCCAGCTTCTTCTTGCTCCCTCGGTGGTTCTGGTTCCGGCGGTGGCGGGCGGACCCGCACGATGATCTTTCGTGCGGCTAGTCGTGCAAAACTACGTTGAGTAGCGAGCTATGGACTTGAAGCCCGCCGTTGTAATGAATGAAGCCCAATTTTCTGAACCGGTTCATGAAGAAGCTGACCCGCGAACGGGATGTGCCAATCATCTCCGCCAGCATCTCCTGACTGATTTTGGGGACTACCGTCTCTGGTGTCCCTTCCTTGCCAAAGTGCGCGAGCAGTAAAAGGATCCGGGCCAGTCTCTTTTCGCTCGAATTGAAAAGCTGATCAACCAGATCTTCTTCGAAACGGATATTCCGCGACAGCAAATAGGCTACGAACAGGTCGGAGAATTCGTGTTCCCCGTGAAGCGCTCCTATCATGGCTTTCTTGTCGATTCGCAAAATAGCGCAATCCGTCATAGCGGCTGCAGAGCCCATGCGGAGCGACTGGCCTGCCAGCGAACCTTCGCCGAAAAAGTCTCCCTCACCCAGGATGGCGATCGTGGCTTCCTTGCCAGTCTTCGAGACCACTGTCAGTTTTATCTTGCCCGTCTGGATATAAAACACCGCATCGGCGGCATCCCCCTGGGCATAAATTCCCTGTTGTCTCTTGAAAAACACCGATTTCCGTCCCTCGCCAATGGTTGCGAGGAACGCGTGGGGATCGAACTTACGTTTCTTCCTGGCCACTAGACCCGGTCCTTTGTTACGTGCTGTTTGGAGGATCGGGACGATTGGGGATGGGCGGGCGATTTTCCTTCCGCCTGGAGAATCGTTGGGTTGACCGGCGGGAGACATAGAGACCTCCTTCTGCCTAACCACGACTGTCTTTATTTTACTGCTTTCCTGAGCTGGAAAGACATGAGTCGTTCTGCACAGTATTGCTGGAGCAATTGAGCGAATCTATCAGGGTCTCAAAGGCGCAGTTCGCCCGCTCAGCCAGCCGCCCCGCCTGCGCTTTCGAAACAGGACCGACCCGGTGCGATTTGCCCCGCGCTCCGGTCTTCATAAGGCCGCAGATCATCCACCGGTTGCGTTCGGATAAGCGGCCATCGTCAGGCTTTGCGCAAGGAGAAGTTATGTTTCTCACGAGGAAGGTCAGGTGGGTGGGTATGGCCCTCACACTGCTGACGACCGGGATGTTGGTGCAAAGCTTCCTGCGAAGCGCAGCCGGATCTGACGCCAACAAGCCAGAGGTTCCGGCCTTCGTCATCAAGAATGAGATCTGGAAGATGCAGGAGATTCTGCGCGCCAAAGGACTCTACCAGGGCAAGGTCGATGGCGTCTTTGGTCTCCGGACTCGAGCCAGTATTCGCGCGTATCAGAAGGCTGAGAATTTGACCATCACCGGAGAGGTTGATACCAGCACTGCAGCCGGACTCGGAGTCAGACCTGAATCGAGCTGGGACAATTCCCAGGGTGCGGGGCGGCCGGATGGGCAGAGCAGCTACATCGTTGCCGCCGAATTTAAGGGAGAAAAACCTTCAGCCGGTATTCGGTGGCCCAAGGGCGCGCCAGGCAAGAGTGCGCGGAAGGAAGCCGCAAGGACCACCCCGCTGGAAGACAACCGTGGAACCGGCGCTGCCAACCAACGAGCTAAGAACGGAGTACACGACCAGTAGGTCAGTATTTCTTAGTTTCACCGCAAAGGATCTTGAGAAAAAGATCTTAAGAAAAAGATCGGCGATCAGAAAAACTTGAGGTTTGATAACACCGAGGTATTCATACGCCTGCGGTTTTTTCAACTTTGCCGATTCATTTCCGAATAGCTTTATCCAGTTTTCTTCAAGTCTGACAACTGTTCTTTCAAGTTTGCGACGGCTTCCTTGGCATGGCCCATCCGCTGCTGAATTTTGCCCGCTTTCTTTTCGGCTTTCCCCTCAGCTTTCAATTTGGGGTCACTCGTGACCTTTCCGACCTCTTCCTTGATCGTCCCCTGCACTTCGTGGAAGCTGCCCTTGATCTGGTCCTTCGTGCTGGTTTTCATGTTTCCCCTTCGCCCTCGTAAACAATTCCGGCTCTTCTGCGGCTCCTTGAGGGCTGCCACTTGAGGACTGCCACTTTTTTAATCTCGCGGCTGTCCGAGGTCTGAGCAAAATTGACCACCCGTGGAATGTGACCATGTCACTCCCACATGGTTCACACTGGAACTCGCGCCGAACAGGACAGAAGTCTTCGACCCTACTGCGCAAGTGAGCATTATTGCTCAGACCCGCGAATCCTGATTTGCTATCGTCGGAATCGACCTCGCAGACCAGCACTTCGAATCAAAATTGTGCCCGCTTGTATACGCGGCACACGCCGGAGTTGCGGCGCAGAGGCAAAATCAGGAGGTTGTACATGAAGAAAGTAATGTTCGTACTTGTGATGTTGAGTCTCGGCACGATGTGTTGGGCGGGATCGGCGCGAGAGGATGCCACCGACCGACTGGAAAATGCCACCAGTGTAATGCACGAGATTATGGGGATGCCCGACAAGGGAATCCCGGAAGAGGTGCTGGAGCACGCCAAGTGCATAGCGGTCGTACCGCACATGGTCAAAGGCGGCTTTATCTTCGGCGCTAAGGAAGGCAAAGGCGTAGCCACCTGCCGCACGGCCGATGGCTGGAGCGCGCCGGCGTTCATCACGATTTCGGGCGGCAGCTGGGGCCTGCAGATCGGTGTAGAAGCGGTGGACGTAGTCATGATCTTTCAGAATGACAAGGCGATGCAACGGCTGCTCTCCAGTAATTTCCAAATTGGAGGGGACGCTTCCGCGGCAGCGGGCCCGGTTGGACGGCATGCCGAGGCCGGGACGGACTGGAAGCTGGATACAGAGATCCTGACCTACTCCCGTGCCAAAGGTGCGTTCGCAGGGCTCACCCTGGAAGGGGCATCGCTCCGCCAGGACAGTGATTCCCGGCGGGCGATTTATGGACGCCACGTCACAACTCGCGAGTTGCTGTTGGGCAAAGTGCCAGTTACCGCCGCGGGCCAGCCGTTCCTGGCGGAAGTCCGCGGAGCAAAAGCGGAGGCCAGAGCGACCGAGCAAAAGTAAGAACCCGCACAATTTGGGGCGGCCGCTGTTTGTCACTCGCTATGTTCATGTGGCGCCGCCCCCTTTTTTCCCCGCTTGCTCCATTGGTGCGGAGGAGTTTTCCCGCGCACGGTTTGTATGAGATTCATACTCGCTTGCTCGTGAATGAGCTTTGAAGAGGGGGCAGTACAATTGCCCGCACACGAGGGGGCCCGGTGTTGCCTTCTGGCGCTTCTTTCATTTTCTGTTTGATCCTCTTTCGATTGGACCGCACCGTTCTAAGGAGCCTGCAATGTTAGAGCCTAACCGCTCCCCAAGTTTGACCCCGAACACCCTGATGCGCGTCAAGGCGAGTCCTCTCGTCTTCGAAAGGAAGTCAGTGCCCTCCCTGCAAGCGATACCCGCCCGGTCGCATCCAATGCGGATAGCGGTGATTGGGAACCACCTCCCACGACAATGTGGAATTGCGACCTTCACGACGGATTTGTGTAATGCGATTACTGCAGAATACGGAGCCGCTGGAGTATTTGTAGTGGCCGTCAATGATTCGCAATCGCGCTACAGCTACCCCGCGCGCGTGCGATTCGAGATATCCGAGAGCGACCTTTCCTCCTATCAAGCTGCCGCCGACTTTCTAAATTCCAACAACGTCGATCTGGTCTGTTTGCAGCACGAGTATGGAATTTTTGGAGGAAAGTCCGGCAGCCACATATTGCGACTGCTGGAACGCCTGAAAATGCCGGTCGTGACAACTCTGCATACGGTTCTTCGTGAGCCAAGCGTCGACCAACTCATCGTCCTGCAGGAGATCGCCGCGCACTCCGGTCGTCTGATTGTCATGAGCGAGCACTCTTCCCAGTTCCTACACGATGTCTTCAGGGTTTCAGACCAAAAGATTGAACGGATTCCCCACGGTATTCCCGACTTGCCTTTTACGGAACCCGCTTTGTGCAAAGATTCGCTTTCAACCGGCAAGACGGTGTTGCTCACGTTCGGCTTGTTGTCGCCAAACAAGGGATTCGAAAGCATGATTCAAGCCCTGCCGCGCATCTTGTCCCGGCACCGCAATGTTGTCTACATAATCGCAGGGGCTACCCACCCGCATGTCAAGCGCCGCGAGGGTGATCGATATAGGCTCCAGTTACAGGCCTTAGCCAGGCAGTTGGGAGTGGAGGAGAACGTGGTCTTCCATAACCGGTTCGTCAGCCCTGAGGAAATGGCTTCTCTGGTTGGTTCGGCCGACATTTATGTCACGCCGTATCGTTACGAGGCGCAGGCTGTATCCGGAACCCTTGCCTATGCCTTGGGCGCCGGGAAGGCAATCATTTCGACTCCGTACTGGCACGCAACCGAACTCTTGGCCGATGGGCGCGGGGCACTGGTTCCCTTCGAGGATCCAGCCGCTATCGCAGATACGGCAATTGAGCTTTTGGACAACGATGCGGCCCGCCAGGAAATGCGTGAACGTGCTTACGTCTATGCTCGCCGCATGGTCTGGAACCAGGTAGCGCAGTCTTATATGCGAGCCTTCGTACTAGCTCGCGGTAATCGAATGCAACCGAGCCGGGTGGCGTTTCCCGTCCATGCTGCCGAAGAAAACGCCGCCAGCCGACTCATCAATGCATAACCGAAGGTCCAGTAACCGGCTGCCAAGGCCTATATGGCAAGAACAGCGGTTGGTTCGCTTGAGAGTCCAGGCGCAGTCGACGGGGCCCTCGCGATCTTGAGGACAGCGGTTACCCAGTGGATGGCTCAACAGGGGAGTTTATCCACCAACCAGCTGACCTATTTGGGCCAACGGACGGCCCCGTAGCACCTTCGCTACAATCGACTGCGCAAGGGAGGATGTGTTACCCCAAAGCGAACACATGGGGTGCGCGCGTAATACGGGTAGTAATCGCGCTCCATTAAGTGCCCCGTGCTTGGGTCTGAATGGCCGTATTTCGAGCGACGGTTCAACCGCAGTTTGAAACTGAGCAATCTTGACCAGACTCGCGAGTCCACCACGGATAACATTCTTGTCGTGGGGGCGAATCGATGAACGAGCCCAGCGTATACGTTATTGAACGAGATGCGTGGTCAACCGTAAAGGGATGTGGTGCACACTTCCGCCTGACCTACGAGCGCGAGTTCCTACCGGTCCAAAATCTTTGGCGGGATTTCCTGGTCTGTTCGGAGGAAACAAGTCTAGCACTCGCACCACAAGAGCTCTGCTCGACGATTTTTAGGTCTGGACGATCGCTGATTGGATCTGACTTAAGTGGTAACGGATTCCGATCCCCAATCCAGCTAGAGCAGCATAAGTTGCAAACTGATCTCGCACCGTGAGAATCCCCGTACGCCCTTCCCATATAAATTGGAAATGCCAGAATATTCAGCGTCGTGTTAATCCTCATGCCGACACTTAATCCAAGCTTCCTTGGCGAGCGCTAGAAACCCCCACAACACCTTGCTTGGGTCGGCGATCCACGGATTACCGGGAGGAGTTCCAGTCGATTACTGACTTGAGTTCGGACTCGGCGCCCCGTGCGAATGATTGAGGTGCATGCGAGAGAGCCAGGAGTGTGGCCCGCTATAGAGGAACTCCAGAGCGATATCTCCTCCGACATACCCGAGCAAGCTGTAATTACCCATTCGAAAACCATCCCTGGCGTCGTAGCGGCCGGGATACCAGCCATAGACGGCAGTCATGGTGCCGGCATATGGGGCCACCAGCGCAGGGAAAGAGAAAACACGATGGCCATCCTCACCGCGGCGTGAGGTGAAGGTCGAAATTATGGCATGGGTAAGCCGCGGGAAAAGGCCTTTGCAGTCGCAGCGGTAGTACAGGGTATCCTCGTGAAATGCTTCCGCCAGCCCATAGCGCGTCGTCGTGGTGATCGCTGCGATGCCGAAATCGGATCCAAGACGCTTCCCGTAACCCCCCGCGCCTTGCCTCCACTCCGGCGGTGCGTTATCCAGTTGGTTGATGCCCGCGGCGATTGCGGTACCGACGATGGGATAAGGGCCGTACGTGTCGAAAAAGTAATTCTGTAACTTCGTTTTCTCTGTGGGACGTGTGTATGTCAGGTCCGGCTCCGAGGTTGGCGGAGTTGTCGAAACAAACGCGGCATTAGAGAGGTTTGGCGAATCGGCCAAGGCTTGCCCTTTTACCGGCGTTGACAGCATCGCAAGAGCGCTCACCGCCAGCAGCAAGACTATCGACCGTCCCGTCTTCATATCGAGATTCTCCCTTGGTCAAGTTGGAATCCAGCGCCCCGCGCCTCCAACCACTTGCTCATCAGACTGTAAGGGGGCAGTTTCCGTGATCACACTGGCATGCAATTTCTACTTCGTTGGCTCCCGCTTCCTTGCAGGCTTGACCGCAGTATTTGTCGCCGGATGGCGCCGTGCACCGGCACGGCAGGTGGGCACATTTGTTTTGCTCGTTGGTAGCCATCGTTTTTTCTCCTTTTTCAAACCTCGGTTCGTAACGCATTTGTGACCAAACGCTTCACCAACAATTACTGGATCGTTGTAAATTCACGTTTTACTGATCTATCTTCGTTTCATCATCCAGCTGATCAAAGTTCCTGCCGTGACCCCGGCCGCGAAAGTCGTGGCAACCGTCAGCATAAGATGTCTTTGGAGCCGAAGACTGGTGTCATTTAACAACTCTTCGGCGGCATCGCCGCCCTGCTTGGCGGCGCGCCTCACTGCTCCTAAACCATTTCCGATCGCGTCCGCAACCGCGCAGGTTGCGCGCGAAGCTTGGTCGGCCGATTCTGCAATGTGATCCGCCGCTTTTTCCGCTACAGTTTGTGACATGGTCCCCTTTCCGATCCGCTCTGTGAGCCAATAACTGATGCGTTGTTATTCGCTGACGGCCTTTTCAGCCCGGCCCATCCATTTTTGAACTTTGCCAGCTTCTTTTTCCGCGTCCCCTGAGACTTCCAGATTGGGGTCGTTGGTCACCTTTCCGACCTCTTCCTTGATTTTCCCCATCACTTCGTGGACCTTGCCTTCGGCCTTATCTTTCGTACTTGCTTTCATCAATGTTCTCCTCTCTTTCTGCCCTAGCTTTGGGATGGCGGCAACGCTACCGCGCCCTTCCGGCTCTCCGCCGTTCACCGATTTGGGTTGCTTTGGCGGAATGCCATAGCTCGCCAAGTCGGCCTCCGTAAGCTTTCCTTTTTTTGTCTTTGGTTCCGCCACTAAGCTACCTCTTTCCGTTCAATAGTCGCGGGTATCTGCACCAGTTCTTCAAATAGAGAGCGGTAGTGAATCATCGCCGTTCTCAGGTCTTCCGTCGTCGCTTCGTCCTTGCCAACCCGCAGCGCAATCTCATGCCCAGAGCGATAGTTCTCCACCACTCGCGGATGGTCGACTGAAATATCGGCGGCGCGCTGATCGAAATCGGATACGGGATAGCCACGAGTCTTCATCAAAGCGGACACCAGGTCATCGGCCTCTCTGACCGCCCCCTTAGGAGAATCGACAAAACGGAACTGGACGGACTCCCACTGTTTCGAAAATCGTTCGTGCTCCACCGGCTCAAGATCGCGGATGTTGAGCTTTTCAACTCGCTTTTCGCGATCCTCTAGCTTCGCTTCTGCTTTTCGTTCTGACCCATGTTCCCGCACAGCCCGATCGTACTCAGGACCAAACTTCTGCCGCAGCTCAGCGGTCGCGCTCCTGCGCTTGCGCAAGTACAGCAAACCAACCACTCCGATGATCAAAATGACTAAAACGGCAAGCCCAATTATCTTCGGATCCAGAATATCCAGATTCATTCGAAACCTCCCTACACTCGTGAGCCGCTAGTATCGCGCTTTCATCTTCCTAAGACTGATCAGAATTGACCGTTTTGGAGATCTCTTCTCGGGCAACGGTGGAGCGGATGCCACCTTCATTCGGGAAGTGAGCGATTGTGCACAGCTTTGTCGGAGGAAGTGAGCGAACTTGTAAGTTGTGTCCGGGGGTAGAGGTTTCTCTCCCGGATTCAATTGAAAGATCAGAGGAAAACATGAAAACGATACAGCTCTTCTTTGTGGTGCTCACGCTGGTCGCGGCCGGCATTATGGCCGGATGCACGAAAACAGCTGCGAAGTCCGCGGATGTTTCCGACAGTATTCGCACATCGCTCGATCAAGCAGGTTTGAAGAACGTCTCGGTCAGCGAGGATCGCGACAAGGGGATTGTGACCCTCAGCGGGCAGGTTTCCACTGAAAACGACAAGGCACAAGCTGAATCCATGGCGAAGTCCTTCGCGGGCGCCAGGTTGTCGCGGATCAGATTGCCGTAATTCCCGTAGGCGGAGAAAAAGATGCAAAAACGGTGGACTCCGATCTCGATAAAGGCATCGAGCAAAATCTGGACGCTGCTTTGATCCAAAACAAGATGCACGATAACGTGAAATATGACGTGAAAAACGGAGTAGTCACGCTGAGCGGAGAAGTAAACTCAGAAGACAAGCGGACAGACGCCGGGAATGTCGCGACCGGGGTGCCGAACGTTCAGCAAGTGGTGAACAATCTGCAGGTCAAAGATCAGAAAGCCAGTTCCTCACGGTAAGTGGGTGTGGAGTCGATCGGTGAAGAGAGTGGAGAGCGGCATGGGTTCCGGGCCGCTCTTCTACAAAACGGGCAGGGCAAGTTCTTGTGCGCCGCTTGCCCACGGCGAATTTGTGAGGAGAAATTATGTCGTTCGGAATTTACGCAATAGGATTTGCGATTTTGATTGCTGGACTGATTTACGGGGCGTGCCTGGTACATTTACCCACGCACTGGATTGTCGTTGGCTCGATCGTCCTCGCGGGCATCGGGATCCTGTCAGGCGTGAAAGCGACACGTCAGAAGGACCCTGCGGAATAGAGGCATCAGAATTCGCCCACTGTCAGGCTGGTTCCAGCGTGATATGATTCAGTTGAGGTGGTTACCACCTTCTCCTCTTTCAGGTTCTCTGAACTAAGTCAGTCCATCTGTAGCTTTCTTCTCCTTAGGCCCTCGAGAAAGTCGTGAAGCCGAATGCATACGACCGCAATATTGCAGGAAGTTCACCACCTCTATGGCGTGAGTAACCGTCTGGACACGCTGGCGGAGGAACACCCCATCGTTTCAGAAGCGCTGCTTGTAATCTCGGGAAGCGTTCGCAATACAGCGACCTTGTTGGAAGTGCTGGTAGCCACGAAAATGGCGCCATTCACAGAATTCGATCCGGCAAACTAGGAATTGGCTGTCGCCATAGGCTGGCGATGCTTTTGATTTGCTAGTCGTGGAGAACGATGTTTAGAAGTGAGCTATGAACCTGCAGTCCGTTCGTTCCGTAGTCGAGAAATCCCAGCTTCCTGAATCGGTTCATGAAAAAACTGACCCGCGACCGGGTTGTGCCGATCATCGCTGCCAGAGTCTCCTGACTGATCTTGGGGATTACCGTCTCAGGCACGCCTTCTTTTCCGAAATGAGCCAGCAAGAGCAGGATGCGAGCCAACCTCTTTTCGCTGGAATTAAAGAGTTGATCCACTAAATCTTCTTCGTAGCGGATGTTCCGGGCCAGCAGATAGGCTACGAAGAGATCCGAGAACGTTTGTTCACGGTGGAGCGCGAGCATCATCGCTTTTTTGTCAATCCGCAGAATTTCGCAGTCTGTCGCGGCGGTGGCGGACCCCATGCGGAGCGGCTGTCCAGCCAGGCAACCTTCTCCGAAGAACTCTCCCTCGCTCAAGATTCCGAGCGTTGCTTCCTTGCCGGCCTTGGATACGACGGTGAGTCGAACCTTACCCTCTTGAAGGTAGAAAACTGCGTCTGCCAAGCCGCCCTGAACGAAGATCGCTTGTTTCTTGAGAAAGGCCACGACTTTCCTGCCATCGCCGATCGTGGCAAGAAATTTCTTCGGGTCGAACGGCCGCGCTTTTTTGTCGGACTTGATGAGCGGTGTCACTAAGATTCTCCCGAGGCACAGATACACTCCAGAGCATTATCCCGGAATCGTGGTCTGGAAAGCTGGTCACTATTGCACACAATTGGCGAAAACGGGCTGCGCAAAAACATATGGAGCCAGCCGCTTGAGCTCGATTATTGTTGAAAATGAGCAATATTGAGCAGCCCTCAGCTATGAAACGCGGCATTATGCGGTTATGAAGACCAAAGAACTCACCCCCAAGCAGATATTATCCGTGCCTTGTTCTACTTGCGGCGCAGCAATTGGAGAAGCCTGTGAATTGCATACGGGTGCTTTGCGGACCGAGCCGCATCGAGATCGAAAGCTTTCCGCGGGCGAAGCGGCGGAAAAGAGATTCGCAAAAAACTCTAATTAGTGATTCCACGTGCCGGTTTTCTATGGTCCGCCAAGCGGTTTACAGATTCAGAATACGTAGTCGAAGAACCCGATCCGCCAGTTGGCGGGACAACGGAATCGAGCCGGGGGATTCAAGCTGAACATCGAAGAATTAGCTTTTTCTGGGAGTTAAGGCCCTTGTGGCAAGCTCTTGGGAGAGCTTCTTGCCGACACTTAATCAGCTTCCTAAGGTCGCTGAAATCGTCGCATGGCCATTTCCAAATCTTTAGTCGACATGCTCTCCCTCTTCGAACCGCCCTTCGCCTGCGGGGAGGACATCGGTTTCGCCTGCGATCCAGACATACAGGGTCGGCAGCAGGAAGACGCTCATGATGAGGGCGGCGATGAGTCCACCTACGATGACGATGGCGAACGGACGCTGCGAGTCGGAACCAATCGCGTGCGAGAGCGCGGCCGGCAGAAGTCCCAGAGTAGCCACCAGCATGGTCATCATAATAGGCCGCAATCGCAGCACTGCTCCTTCGACGGCTGCGTCCTCGACGGAGTAGCGCCGCACCCGAAGCTGATTGATGTACTCGAGCATGATGACTCCCGTTTGCACGCATACACCAAACAGCGCCAGGAAACCGACGCCTGAGGAAACGCTGAAGTGCGTGCCTGTAATGAGCAGAGCGATCAGACCGCCGATGGGCGCAACCGCAATATTCACCATAATCAACAACGCCCATTTGAAGGACTTAAACATGGTGTAGAGAATGATGAAGATAATGAAAATTGTGATGGGGAGAACGATCAGCAGGCGCGCATTGGCCCGCTTCTGACTCTTGTACTCTCCCTCCCAATCCAGGGTGTATCCGGCCGGCAGTTTGACGCGCTCGTCGACCTTTTTCATTGCCTCTTCTACGGTACTGCCGAGGTCGCGGCCGCGAACACTGTACTTGATGGCGATGTAACGGCGATTGCCTTCTCGGTAAATCTCCGAGCCGCCGTCTGCCTCCTTAATGTGGCAGAGCTGAGCCAGCGATACGCGTTCTCCGGAAGGTGACAACAGACGGATTCTTTCGATCGCGTCCTGGGTATCGCGATATTGCGGGAGGTAGCGCAAAGTGAGGTCATAGCGCGCCTCTCCCTGGAGGACTTGAGTGAGCGCGTTGCCCCCAACGGCCGTTTGGACTGCATCCTGCACATCGGCGACGTTGATCTGGTAGCGCGCGGCGGCGTCACGGTCGACGGTCACGTTCAGGTTCGGCTGGCCGAGCACGCGGAAGACCCCCAGATCCTGCACGCCATTGACTTGGCTCATGACGCCGACAATCTGATCCGCCGTTTCTTCCAGAACCTTCAAATCATCGCCATAAATCTTGGTAGCCAGCTCGCCTTTGACGCCACTCACGGCTTCTTCCATGTTGTCTTCGATAGGCTGCGAGAATCCCCAGACGACGCCGGGAATCTTGTCGAGCTCACGCTGCATGGCGGCAATGAGTTCGTCCTTGTTTTCGTGGAAGACGGGACGCCATTCTTCCTTGGGCTTGAGGTCTACGAAGTATTCGGTATTGAAGAAGCCGGTTGCATCGGTGCCGTCGTCGGGACGCCCGACCTGGCTGGTGCACTGTGGGACCTCGGGAAAAGAGCAAAGCACAATGCGGGCCTGGTTGGCGACACGGATTCCCTCGTCCGGACCGGTGCTGGGGGCGAGCACGCCGCGTACCCAAATCGCGCCTTCGTCGAGATGGGGAAGAAATTCGGAGCCGATCAGGCCACCGAAGGCAAGAAAATTTCCGATGGCGACGGCCACCCCGCAAACCCCAACTGTAATGGCCCGGTGGTGGATCGCCCAGCGCACGGTAACCCGATACTGCTCAATCAACCAGTGCATGAGCGGATTGCGCCATTCGCTGGCGCCTTTCGCAAAGGCAAAACTGGCCAGCACGGGAGAGACGACAATCGAGAAAAACAGCGCGCCAAGCAGCGCGAATGCCATGGTCCACGCCATGGGACGAAAAAGACGGCCTTCCACGCGCTGCAGGGTGAAAATCGGCAAAAAGGCGGTGATGGTGATGATGATGGCGTAGAAGACCGGGCGTTGAACTTCGTGCGAGGATTCGCTGATTCTCTCGATGTTGGTTTTCGTGCCGCTGGAGGCGAGGCTGAGAGAGTGCACGATGTTTTCGATCAGAACGATTGCGCCTTCAACCAGCACGCCGAAATCCAAAGCGCCGATCGACAGAAGGTTGGCGGGAATGTGGCTCAAGTCGAGGCAAATAGCGGCAAAAAGCAATGAAAACGGAATGGTCGCGGCGACGATCAGAGCCCCCCGCACGTTGCCCAGAAACAGGAACAGGATGATCGAGACCAGGATCATTCCTTCGGAAAGGTTGTGCAGCACCGTATGGCTGGTGTAATGCACGAGGGAGCTGCGATCGATGAACGGAACGATCTTCACGCCATGGGGAAGGATGTGATTGTTGAGTTCTTCAACTTTCTCGTGGATGCCTTCGAGCGCGGCGTCGGCGGCCGCGCCTTTGCGCAAGAGCGCGATACCCGAAACCACGTCGTCGTTGTCGATGATCCTGCCGTCTTCGCGGTGAATGGCCCGGGCGAATTGACCGAGGCGAATTCTCGGTCCCTGAGAGACAACGGCGACGTCTTTGACGCGGACGGGCGTGCCGTTTTTCGTGGTGATGACGGTCTGCTCGATGTCCTGCACGCGATTGACTAATCCGACCGCGCGCACGTTGATTTGCTGCAGGCCCTCCTGGATGAAGCTGCCACCAGCGTTCGTGTTGTTGTTGGTGAGTTGCTGCTCGACCTGCGCGAGACTCAGGCCATAGGCAACCAGCTTATTGGGATCGACGCGAACCTGATATTCGCGCGTGGGGCCGCCGAAGCTGGCGACATCAACAATATCGGGTATCGCTTTGAGATGCTTTTCGACCACCCAATCCTCGAGGGACTTGAGCTCCATGGGATCGTAGGCCGGATTGCTGCTGTGCAGCGTGAAGAAATAAATCTGGCCGACCGGGCTCCAGTCGGTACCCATTTGCGGGCTGACGCCGGGTGGGAGGGTGACCTGATTGAGACGTTCGAGAACGCGCTCGCGGTTCCATGCGTTATCGGACTCGTCGTCGAAAATCAGCTTGATATCAGAGAGCCCGAAGAGCGAGAAGGAACGCAGGTGAACGATCTGCGGGATGCCGTTGACGGCGGTTTCAAGAGGAATCGTGACCTGCTGCTCGATCTGCTCCGCGGAGATTCCCGGCCACTGAGTAATGATTTCGACATAATTGTCGGCGACGTCGGGATAGGCCTCAATGGGCAACCGCTCAAAGGAAACAATCCCCCAGGCGAAAAGAATCAACGCCAGCGCCACCACCAGCAGGCGGTTATTGAGGGCGAAATCGACGACGCGGCGAATCATCTATTGCTCCGTCGGATCATTGCTCCACCGTGTTCTGCAGCGGGAGGGCATTCGAGACCACCTGATCGCCCGGTTTAAGGCCGGAGACAACCTCCTGCATATTTCCGGAAAGCACTTTGCCGGTGACAACCTCAAGACGCTTGAAATGGCCGGAACCGATGGGCGCGTAAACCCACTCCCGGTCATGCAGGTGCAGAATCGCGGTGGCCGGAATGGCAGCGTGGGTCCCCGGCTGCTTGCCATAGAAGGTCGCGGTCACGAACATGCCAACGCGCATCAATCCTGGGTTCGGCACTTCGATGCGCACCTTGGTGGTGCGGAGGGTTGGATCGAGAACCGGCAGAATGTTATCGATGCGGCCCTTGAAGACTTTGCCGGGATAGGCGTTCAGACGAATATCGGCGGTTTCACCGACGTGCACGGCGTCGAGATCGTTCTCGTAGACATCGCAAACAATCCAGACATAGGAAAGGTCGGAGATGGTAAACGGATTGGGACCAGAAAGTCCCTGGACGCCAGCCGCGTTGGTCACCTGCTGATCGGTAATCACTCCTGAGATGGGAGCGACAACATCGACGATGCCTGACGGATGATCCTTGTCTACCCCCAACAAGCGCAACTGTTCGACGGTGGCATTCAAGTCGACTTTGGCATCGCCTTCGGCGGCTTGGGAAGATTCCAAAGCGCTCTGAGCGATGGCGCCTTTTTCGTACAGCATTTGGGCGCGCTCGAATTGTTGCCGCGCCAGCCGCTCATCATTCACCGCTTTGAGATAATTCTGATACGCACCCGTCACATCGCTGCTTTGAACGCGCAAAAGCAGTTGGCCTTTCTTTACTGTGTCGCCCAGCCGCGCCTTGATTTCCACCACCCGCCCGGAAGCCAGCGAGACTACGGGCACCGCACGCGCGATGTCAGGCTGCACCGCCCCAGTCACGTTCAATGCGGGCACATCTTTGTACTCCACTGCCGTCGCCAGCGGAAACTGATCGGGGTGATCGACCTTGAAGTTATTGGCGTCGAGATCGGGCTCCACAGTTGCCTTGGGCGGCGCTTCGGCTTTCGGGTCTTCCTTGCCACTGCACGCAACCATTAGAAATAAAGGGACACAAAGAGTCGTTATCAAAATCACGCCCGCGAATCTTACTTTCATTGGATCACTTCCCTGCCGACTGCCTCGTTCAGCTGGGCAGCGGCCGCTAAATACGAACCCACGAGATTCACATAGTTCAACTGCACGCTGCGGTATTCCGCCTGTGCGTTCAGGAAGTCCAGCAACGACGCCCCGCCGTGCTGGTAGGAAAACGTAATCGTATCCCGCACCCGGACCGATTGCTGCAAGTACTTGGCCTTGTAAGGACGCAGGAGAACCAGGTTGCTATGCACGCTGGCGTAGCTGGAGTCGACGTCGCTGAGCACCTGGGCCTCGGCGGCATCCCGCAATTTTTCATTGCGCCTGATATCGAGCTGCGTCCGCAGCTTCTCTCCCTGATTGCGGTCGAATATGCGCAGCGGAATGTTAACGCTGACGCCGAGCGTATTTATGGCAAACGGGTTATTGGTGGATGAGTTGTGCGTATACCAAGCGCCCAGGGTCGGATCAGTGGAGCCGTTGGCGACTGCGAGCTTGTGGTCGGTCTGGGCTTTGTCCACGGCTTCGACGGCTGCCTTCAAGTCCGGCCGATTGTCCATGGCAATCTTCCGGAATTCCTCGCGGGGCGGGAGTTGGTCGTTGAAATCGTAGGGCCCGGTCACATCAAACTGATTGGGCGGCGTTCGCGAGTTCAAGAGTGTGAGCAGTTGAATCTTGGCCGTTTCGAGGTTCTCCTCGGAAGCCTGCAAGTCCGATTCATACTGCACGCGCTGCAACTCCAGCCGGTCGAGATCGATCTGCGCAATGTCGCCCGCACTGAATCGGCTTCTGCTGATGTCAAGCACGCGGTCGTAGTAGACCAGGTTGTCTTTTGCTAACTGGAGCGTCGCCTTCGCCTGGAGGATTGACACGAATGCCCCACGTAAGCTGAAAAGCAGAGTTCTCTCCAGGTCGGCATGACTTGACTCGGCGATCAGGGTCCCCTTCTTTGCGCTTTCCAGACGCAACTCCCGCTTGTGCCGCCGTTCGTGCAGATAACTGATGCCGGGCGATTCAAACGTGCCCGCAAAGGGCTCCCAGACTCCATGCTCCGGAGCGACTTGGGTCCCATCCGCCAGCAGCGATAAGTTCGGATTGGGCCGCAGAAATGCCGTGATCTCCTGCGCTCTCGATTCGTCGATACTCAGTTTGTCCGCCAGCAGGGTGGGATTGTTTTGTTCGAAGCGCTGGCGGATGTCGTCCCAGCTAAGGACCTCCTGGGCCTGTGACGTCCCGATGAGACCTGCCGCGATCAGCAGCAGTGCGAAAAGGGGACTCGACCACCGGCCCCTCCAGCGAGATCTAACAAAATGAGCTGCGTCTTGGTCTAAAGAGGTTGAAGGCAAGGAAAAGGTCATCAAAGTTTCATCATCGCTGCGATTTGAGGGTAGCCCAAACCAAAAGCGCTTTTCTTCGTTTCACAATGGTCGACTCGTCCTTAGAATGCTGGGGGGCTTCCGGTCCACCCTCGCTTTGGCCTCGGGAGATTATCCCAGACAACCCCGCGCACAACATTAAATGTGTGAGAAAGCGAACAAGCACGGAAACACCGCAACATAACGAAACCGCACCGTAGCTGTCTGAGTGGCTTCCCGCGAAGCTACGCTTTGGGATGCAAAGCCGACAACTATTTTGGCAGTGATGTCGGTCGCCCGCAACGTAAAGCTCTAATCTTGTGCACAAATCGTTCGATTGGGTCCAAGGAATAAAACGGCAAGTGCCATAATCCGACGTTTAAAATCAAGTTCATGCCTCATTTGGAGTGGATCTGGGAACGGCGCAACCAGACCCCCATCCTCCTAGCCAGCGCTGTGATCGTTTTGGCAATCGCTGGCGTGGATTGGTGGACAAAGCCCTATTTCTCTCTCGGCTTCCTTTATCTGTTCCCGATCATGCTGGCCGCTGGATTTCTCCCCCGGTGGGCGACCGTTCTGTTGGGCATTGCCTGTGCATTGCTCAGTGAGCGTTTCAGCAACCTCGATCCGGCCGATGCTCACATCCGGCTTGGATTTGAAGCGCTGGCGCTCTGTGGCTGCGGGCTGCTGACTGCCGAAGTTCTCCGTAACCGGCGCTTGAGCCTGCAGGCTCAGGAGCGAATACGCATCCTGGTGGAAACGAGCCCGGCGGCAATTGTCACCGTGGATGAACGTGGCTTCATCGAATTGGCAAACCGGGCAGCTGTTGAAACCATGGCTCCGCACAATGGACATCTAATCGGCCAGCCGATTGCAGCCTTCCTGCCGGAACTGCATCACGCGTTGCGATGGGAAGAGGGGCCACAGTTCCGCACCTCGATGCAGTGCCGCGGCCATCGAGGCAACGGTGAGTCCTTTCTGGCGGAAGTCTGGTTCTCCACCTACAAGGAGGGTACGATGCCGAAGCTCGCCGCTATCATCGCCGATGTAAGCGAGGAGCAGAATGCCACGCATGGGTCGGCCGTAGGGTCATTAGCGCAAGAGGAGCGCCCCACCCTCAATAATCGTGAACTGGAGGTACTCCGTTTAGTGGTTCAGGGCTTGGCCAACAAGGAAATCGCGTCGAGGATGGACATCTCGGAAAGTGCGGTCAAAAATACTCTGCAACAACTGTTCGGCAAAACCGAAGTGCGAACTCGCAGCCAACTGGTTCGTGTGGCTTTGGAGCGGTACCGGGATCTGCTCTAACTTCCTGCCATCGCCCTGGCCGCAGCGTGAAATGAGGGAACCAGATCGAGACGAGCGAGGGAAGGGACTCTGCCCCTTCCCTCGCTCCAACACTTGGTTCCCGCTATTCTCGTTCCTCACTATTTACTGATCAACTGTGCCGTCGTCGAACGCGTTATCGTGCCGACGGATGGCGGAGTCGCGGTATAAGTCGCCGAGAAGGTCAGCGTGTACGTCCCTTTCTTCGGTTTGACCGATACCGAAACGTGCTTTTGCGCTGTTCCGCTGAGCGTAACCGTTCCGGCGGGGACCGTACAGGTCGTCTTGGGCGTTATCGGGGCCACGCTGCAGCCGAGCGTGACGGAGCCGCTGAACCCGCTGATCGGCATCAGGGTCACCGTGTAGAGACCGACTTTGCCGGGCGAAACAGTCAAGGTGCCGGGCAAGACGGATATCGAGAAGTCCGTGCCCGTGCCGCTCAGGTTGACCGTCTGAGTGGTGCTGCAGGTCGCGCAGACGCCGCTGTTGTCGGTAATGACGAGTGAGGCAGTTCGGAGGCCCGTCGCCGACGGCGTGAACTTCACCATCACGGTGCAGTTGCCCCCGACTGCGATCGTGCCGACGCAGTTGTTGGTTTGCGTGAACTCGCCAGGACTTAGGTCGGTCGAGTTGATCTGAATTGAGTAAACCGTGAGCGGCGCCGTGCCCGTGTTCGTGAGCATGAAGCTCATGGGTCCGACGGTGGTGGTGATGGGTACGGCTCCGAAGGCGACGGACCCGGTGGATACGCTGGCCGTTCCTGCCGTGCCTGTGCCGCTGATGTTCACCGTCTGCGTGCTGGGATTGTTGTTGTCGGTGAAGGTGAGCGTGGCAGTACGCGGCCCCGCAGCGGTCGGCGTGAAGGTGATCATGACCGAGCAACTGAGGAACTGCGGGAGAGTGGCAGGCGATACCGGACAGGTATCGCTCATGATCGCGAAGTCGCTAGCGTTGGTGCCCCCGAGGACAATGCCAAGAGGATTGGCGATGGTCAGCGGTCCGTTGCCGAGGTTCGAAAGCGAAACAGTCGCGGAACCGCTTGTCGTCCCTATCTGCTGGCTGCCGAACATAACCGGAGCGCCCGAGATGCTGACGATCGGGCCCGAGCCGTTGCCGGACAATCCTACATTTTGGGTGGTGCCGTTCACTGCGTTGTTGTTGTCGGTGAACTGGAGTACTGCGGAACGCTGGCCTTCGCCCGACGGTGTAAAGGTTACGTTGACTTGGCAACTCATGCTGACCGCGAGGGTGGCTGGGCACATATTGCCCCCGACCGGGATCGAGAAGTCGCCAAAGTTGGTACCGGGGATAGTGGCGATCATGATGTTGCCGATGGTCAGCGGTGCAGTGCCATCGTTCAACAGGTAAACGGTTGACGGCCCGCTGGTAGTGCCCACCGGGGTGTTGGCGAATATTAAGGGCGTGGGCGTAAAGAAGGCAGTCGGAGCCGTACCATCGCCCGACAAAGGAACTACCGCCGGGATATTAGTCCCGCCGCCAGTAATGCTGAACGAGATGTTCATCGGGGAGGTGCGAAGCCCCGCTGTTGAAGGCGTAAAGCGTACCGTGATCGTGCAGGTCCCGCTCCCTGCCGCCAGACTCATGCCAATGCAGTTGTCCGTCTCGCCGAATTCAGGCACATCCGGAATCGCGATGGAATTGATGGTCGCGGCGTAATCGCCTACGTTGGTAACAGTTACAGCTATGGTGGGGGCCGGAGTGCCGACGAGGATACCGCCGAACGTCACGTTGCCTGGAGAGAAACTGAGGACGGGAGCAATGCCCGAGCCGCCGAGAGAGACGTTGACTGCTTGCCCGGTGCTGGTCTGCAGTGTCAAGGCACCGGTGGCCGTGCCAATGGAGGTGGGATCAAAGGTCACCCCGATGAAACAAGAAGCTGCGCCCGCCAGGATAAATGAATTACCAGCACAGGTCGTCTCCGGGCCATTGTCCAGCTTGAATTGGCCGCTGATGCTGACCGAGGTGACGGACGCCGAAACGATGCCGGTGTTGGTGACCTTCACCGTCTGCGGGAGACTCACCGAGCCCTCTGGCACCAGGCCAAAGGACAGACTCGACGGTGTGAACTGGATCGCCGGGGATTGGAGCATGATGGTCACGAAGCTGTCGCTATTGTCGGCGGTCGCGAGGTCAAGGCGACCATCACCATTAAAGTCGGCTGCCACCAGGGAAGTCGGTCCCCTGCCACCGTAGCCGGTCGTTGTGGCATAAGGCGATCCGTTGGCGGGATTAAAGTTACCGTGGCCATCGCCCTGCAGGATGGAAACCTGGCTGCTGCCCTGATCGGCGACGGCGATATCGAGAATACCGTCGCCATTAAAATCGCCCGCAACAATGGAGTTGGGAACGAGACCACCCGCGGGAAAGGTCGCGGGCGTCTGGAAATTGAAACCCGAGCCGCTGCCGTTACCTGCCAGGAAGGCGATTTGAGCGCCTGTCGCATTGGTGACGACGAGGTCAAGTATGCCGTCGCCGTTGAAGTCACCGGCTACCGCTGCGCTCGGACCCGGGCCCGCGCAGTAATCCGTGGGGGAGAAAAGTAGGCCAGTGTTGATGAAAAAGCTGTTCATGAAAGTAACTGTGCCGCTGGCCGGCGGGCAGCTTGCGCTACTATTCCCGCCCTCATTGGCCACCACCAGATCGGGAAGACCAAGAATGCCGGAGAAATTGGCGGCGACGATCGAAGTGGGGAGAATGCCCACGCAGGCATGGCGAAACGTACTAAAAGTTGGCGAGGGGGTTCCGCTATTTTTCAGGACGAAAACCGACCCATCGCCGCTCATGCTTCCGCAGTTGTTCTTGTCGGTCTGATTGACCACCGCTAGGTCGAGGTTGCCGTCCCCATCGAAGTCGGCCGCTGCCAGCGCGACCGGGGCAGTTGCGCCTGAGCTCACGATGATCTGCGGCTGGAAAGTCCCGTTGCCATTGCCCAACAGGATGGAAACCGTGTTGTCGTTTTCGTTGGCCACGGCGAGATCCAGATTGCCGTCATTGTTGAAGTCGCCGACAATCACAGCCTGCGGATTGTGGCCCACCGGGTAGGTCGGCGATGGTGCGCCATAAGGCGGTCCTACAGGCAGCGGCCCGGACGGTCCACTGAACGTGCCGTCGCCGTTGTTGAGCAGGATCGACACGCTATCGGCGCCGGAGTTGACGATGGCGATGTCCAGCTTGCCGTCGTTGTTGAAGTCGCCCAAGGCCATCGATTGGGGCCCTGTGGGATCGGTGCAGGAGTAACTGCCGGTGCCGCCGATTTGGGCCCAGACACCGAAACAAATAGAGGTATTCCCAAACACAACATTGCCGCTGGTGGTTATAGGTAGAGGGATGGAATTCGAGATCAAACCTTGACTTTCCACCCTGACGGAGACCGCCTCCGGGCTGGTTGGAGCGTTATATATGGCCAGCAGTTGTTCCGCACTTGAATAGAAGGTAACTAGCGGAGCCGTGCCCCCGGGAGAAGTGGTCACTTCCACCAGCGTGGTGGGAGAGTTGAAAAAGCCCGTGCCAGTTATGACGAGCACCACAGCACCGCTGCCCGGCGCCACCGATGGAGGGCTCACTTGTGTGATCAAAGGCACCTGCGCCAGGGCCAGGCAAGGAAGAAGAATCGTCGCGAGCACCAGGAGGCGGCGAGCCCTAGGGGAACCAAGTTTGTGCCACGCGTTTGCGCTCGTAAAATCTCTGGTTTTCATCGAACCCTCTCTTCCGTTGTTGGTCATCTTCCCATTCCCCATCTCGAACGTATCTTCGGGAGTTGATGTGGCCTCACTCTACTGGCCACGGAGACTCCCGTCTCCGCCAAAACAGCTTCCCTGATCCGACGATCACTTCTCTCCGCCTGCTCTACTTGACGGCCTGATACGCCGCCAAGTAGTCCTGATAAGCAGTCTTGTACTGGTTGCCGGCGAGAGCGGTATCGCCCTGCGCCAGCGATTTTGCGGCGGTTCCAACGCTCTGCCCGGCCGCCGTCATGCTGCTGATGGCGTTGGCGACGATCGCCCGGAGGGTCTGAATGTAACCGCCCTGCGACGAGGGCAATTCGAAGAGTCCGACGCTCAGGCCGGAACTCAGGGCGTGCTGGATGTCGAGGCTCACGTCCAGCGTCTGGAAGGCGGTGATTCCGCTATTGGTCTGTGCCGCCTGGTTGAGGACATCGGTATCGAGCTTGGTGAGTTCGTTACTGATACTGGTGCTGAGCGAAGTAGTGGCGTTCTTCACGTCGGCGTCCACGCTGGCGATACTGTTGGCCAGCGCTATGCTCACGGTAGCGATGTGATTGTCAATATCCAGGTCCACAGAGGTAGCCTGGCTGCTGAAATTGTTGCTGAGTGCGGTGATCTCATTGTTGATCTGGATGTATTGGTTGTTGGTGTTACCCGCGATGCTGGAGATGTGGGTGTCGATGTCGTCATTGATGGTGGTCAGCTGATTCTCGAGCAGGGTGAACTGATTGCCGGCGTCCAGGGCGAGATTGGCGATATCGGTGTCGATGACGATGGAGTTCTGCCAGCCGGCATAGACCTCGGCCGCCTCGGTGTAAGGATCGCAAAACTGAAGTTCGTCGCTCGTCGTCTGGATGGCAAACACGATTAAATCGACCACGATGGCAATAATAACGTCGGGCAGGTTGTTGTCTTCACCAAGGATAGAGATGAACAGATTCAGGTTTTCGTCGGCGACAATTTGAACCGCCTCCAGGACCTCGAGCGTGATGAGCAAGGCCCTGTCGGTCGGGGTATCGGAAGGGATCGACGGCAACACACCCGCTGGCGTTTCCTGGCAGTATCCATAAGGCGGAGGAACGAGGTTCGCGGGGGGATCGGACGGCGGCAAGGTCTTCGGCTGCGGTACCGTGGTCGTGAGTATGGTAACCGCGCTGTTAAAGGCGTTCACGTCGGTATAGTTCGCTAACCCGGTTATCTCGGTGGAGTCCATGCCGTTGATCTGTGTCTGTAAATCGTTAATCAAGGCCTGCTGGTTCGGGTTGCCGGTAGGCGACTGCACCAGGAAGTTGACCAGACTCGTCAGGTTAGTCTGGAAGGTCGAGACGTCATCCGCCGTAAGCACTTGGCCCTTGGCGCGGGCAATGTGCGCGCGGATCTGCGCATCCGAGCCTCGGAGCGAACTCGAAGGGATATAGGGGAACGCGGCTCGTGTTTGAGCGCTCGCCGAGGGGAGGATGCACAGCGCCGAAAGAGCGGCGATCGCCAGAGCGGGCAGCCATCCCCGAAGCCCATTCGTCGTCCGCTGGATCTGTCCCCAGGCCTTTCTTTTCAAGCGATATTGAATCTTCATAACGTTCCTTCTCGCCAAGAGTTTTGTGCTCGCCAGCCGTTTCATCGTTTCACCGGTTGCAGTACGCTTCGTCCCCATCCAAGCTTCTCGGACCACGCTCACTCATTTGGACGCAGCCTGATACGCAGACTTGTAGTCCTGATAAGCAGTAACGTACTGGTTGGAGGCAAGCGCCGTGTCGCCCTGCGCCAGCCATTTTGTGGCGGTTCCTATCGTCATTTTGTCCGCCTGCATCTTGGTGATGATGTCAGCGACGATGGCACGAACTGTCTGCAGGTAGCCGCCGTCCGCCAGGGGCAACTGGAAGCTCTCGATGCTCAGGCCCTGAGCCAGCGCAAGTTCGATTTTTATGCGGATGTCCAGGGTCTGAAACGTGCCGATTGCAGCATTGGTCTGCGTCGCCTGATTCAGTACATCGTTATCGACCTGCGTGATTTGGTTCCCGATGCCGGTCCCGATCGTAGTGGTGGTGTTCTTCACATCGACATCGAGGCTGGTAAGACTGTTGCTGAGGGTTACGTTGGCGGCAGCGACGTGATTATCGACGTCCAGGTCCACTCCGGTAACCTGGTTGGCGAAATTGGAGCCGAGCGCGACAAGCTCATTGTTGACCTGCGAGTATTGGTTGCTGGTGTTGCCGGCAATGCTGGCGATGTGGTTGTCAACGTCGGTGTCGACGCTGGTGCCCTGATTGTTGATCGCGCTAAAACTGCTGTCGACGCCCTGGTTCAGGTTCGCGATGTCCGTGTCAATGACGATGCTGTTCTGCCAGGTAGATGTCACCTGCGAGGCCTCTACGTTGATGTCACAAAATGTGAGTTGATCGATGACAATTTGCAAAGCATTCACGATCTCATCGGCCACGATGGCGATGATGACGAGGGGGATATTTACACCCTCTCCGATAACTTCAATGTCGAGATTCGCCAGATCGTCGGCGACGATGTCCAGCGCCTCCAAAACCTCGATGGTGATAAGCAGCGCCCTCTGGGTGGCGGCGTCGGACGGAATTTGCGGAGGCCCCGCCGTCGGCGTACAGATTCCGTACTGCGGTGCGACGAGGTTCGCGGGGGGATCACTCGGGGCCAAGACCGGACTCCCTGGTGGAGTGGAGAATAGCGTGGAGACGGCAGTATTAAAGGCGTTCACGTCCACAGAGCTGGCCATCTGGCTTATCTCGTCGGGCGTCATGCCGTTGACCTGCGTCTGCAAATCGTTAATCAGGGCCTGCTGGTTCGGGTTGGTGGTGGGCGCCTGTCCCAGGTAGGTCACGAGACTTTGAAAGTTTGTCTGGAAAGTCGAGACGTCATCCGCCGAAAGAGCTTGGTGCCGCGCATTCGCCACATGCGCCTGCACCCGTGCCTGTGAGATCTGAAATCTTGAAGAGATACCGGGCGATCCGAATCGTGCCTTGGCGCTGGCCAAAGGGATGGTACAGAGGACCATGAGAATGGTGAATTCCACGGTGCGCAGTAGTCTGCATGAAGTTTTCATCAATTCACCTTGTTAATCCAGGCTAAGTACGCATTTGGAGGCGGGCATTCTTGCTAGAGCCAGTCGCCACTAGGACCAGCTCACAGCCACCCGGAAAACTGTCGCGCAAAGCTATACCCAGGTCGAGTCTTTGTCAAGAAGCAAATCTTTCTTAGGATGCAAAGTACTGCGCTCAAACCGCAACCAGAGCGCCAGAGCCGACGCTTCACTATCGCGTGGTAGGACAGCACGACCGCAATCTCAAACACAGCAATCCCGACCGCAGCGATAAGGGCTCACATAATTATTCCTAACAGTCTAGCCCAGAGGACTAACCTGGTATAACTAGCACTTACTCGATAGGTTCCTTAGTGGCACAATGAAACCACTATCCAGTAGAGTTTTGGATAGTAAGTCTCCGATTTTTAAACCGATTCGGTGATAGCTCGCCAAAAATGCTACGCGACAGCAAATTCTTTCACATTGACACGACTAGCGATTGAGAGGACAATCCCTGTCTCTGCTGTTCTGGAGAGATCTGAATGCGTGTCAAGAACGCGCGAGCCACCCGACGCTAGTCAGGTATTCAATCGTTGTCGACAGTGGCTCCCCCGTTGCTTCCATGAGTGCTTCGGGTTTCAACAAAGGAACTCAGAGATCGTTGTGGGGCGTTTGCAAGCCCAAAACGGAGCCCGAGCGCGCTTGGCCGCAACCGAGCTCCATTAAAATGGAGATGGAGAATATGAGAATCACCCCGAGTTGGTTTGCGGCTGCAGCGACCGTGTTGGCGGTTATGACCATGGCAATCGCGGTGCGCGCAAACGCCCAAGACAACAAGTGCGCGAAAAACATCTCCGCGTGCGGTTGCACAATCTCATTGCCGGGCAAGTATCAGGTGTCGACCGACATCTATGGCTTTCAGGGGCTCACGCTGAAGTATGGTTGCATCGACGTCAACGCATCGCAAGTCACCCTCACGGTAAAGGGCTCGATTGTCGGCCCGAGTGTCAACTCGTGTGATACCCCTCCTTCGCAACTTACTCGCGGAGGTATGCAGCCCCGTAGTAAAGAAGCTTGGCCGTCCGCCGTCCAGAGAATGCTTCCCCAAGCTCCCGATGATAACGAGGGCATTCCGGTCGGAATCCATGTGTTGCCAGGTGTTAGCAATGTGGCGCTCAACTTTGTGCTTGATGAGGACGTGTGCGGATGGACTTATGGGGTAGAGAGTGAGGGCACGAATGTCAGCATCAAAACAATGGGAACTTATGACAACCAAGTAGGATTGATGCTCAACAATGTCACCGGCAACACTTGCCTCCATTGCGATGCTGAGTTCAACATGACGGGCGTCGAAGTCTACTATGGATCGGGTAACTCGTACACGGATGGTTCCGGCAGCAACAACTACCAATACGGCTTTTGGGTCTACAACAGCACCGGAAACACATTCACCGATAACTTCGCTAACTACAACTCCATAGCCGGGTTCTACCTGGGGTGCTCGGCCATTGGTGAGTATGCTACGTCAGAGAGATGCCACACTAATCAAAACAGCATTCTGAATAACATCGCCGGTGATAACGGAGACGCTCCTTACACTCCGGGATTCGGGATCGCGGAGGAGTGGGGGGGGCTTTACAATGTCGTGGAAAACAACACGACAGAAGATCCTTCCTTCAACATGTATAACCTAACCATCGACATTGTCGATGGCAACGGCAACTGCATTTACGACACTTACAAGAATAATATGTATCAAACCAAGAAGCCGAATTGTATCCACTGATGCAAGTGGAATGAAGATTTAAGAACTCGCGCGCCGATGGCACGCCTCCAGCAATTCGGAAGGAGGACGCCGCTCAACCCAGGATGATTTAGGGAAGCTCTGATTAGGTGCTCGGGTTCCTCCGTCGCCTGTGTGAACCCTGTAGTTTATGCTTTTTGCCGATGCTTAATCGAAGCTTCCTTAGGGGCGAGCGGCCGTCAGTAGGGTCTAACTCAGTCTCCGACAAAAACATACATTGCCTGATCCGAGCCACGCTGTCGGAAAATCTGATCCTCCGCTTGACCACCTTTTAGCGTGACCTCCTTAGCACCCGCTGTCACCGCCCCGCTCCAGCCAACTATTTCACCACTAGAATTGGGACAGCGAGCGTTTACGTGGACCTCACGACTGCAGCCAGCGGTTATGCTCAGATTATGGGGATCGTGACGAAGTACCGATTGACTCGCGAGCCTCCCCGGTAGCATTATCGGTGCGGCCAAGCTCTTACAATTTTAGGAGCGAGTATTCACGGCCCATCTTTTCTCGGAGGGTACGCAGGATGGCAAAAAGAGAAGAAGAAAGGCTGTCACGTCGCGATTTCATCAAGAAAACAAGCACCGGCGCCCTCGCATTGGGCGTGGCTTCCGGCCCGTTCTTTCTGTTTCCAGAAAAGGCTGCGGCGCAGCAGAAGACGCTTAAAATACTCCAGTGGAGTCATTTCGTCCCCGCGTATGACACCTGGTTTGACGGGACCTTCTGCAAGCAGTGGGGGCAAAAGCACAACACAAACGTAATTGTGGATCATATCAACCTGGTCGATCTGAACGCGAAGGCCGCCTCTGAGGCGTCTGCACGAAAAGGGCACGATCTGTTTATGCTTCTCTCGCCACCCGCGGCCTACGAGAAGCAAACCATTGACATGGCCCATGTATACCAGGAAGTGGAGAAGAAGCACGGCAAGAAGATCGATCTCGCGCACAAGTCCACCTATAACCCAAAGACCAAACGCTATTTCGCTTTTTCCGATTCCTACGTCCCGGATCCCGGCAACTGGCACAAGGATTGGTGGACCGAGGCAGGCTTCCCGAATGGTCCCGACACATGGGAGGATGTCCGAGTCGGCGCCAAGAAAATCAGGGACAAATCAGGCCATCCTTGCGGGTTGGGACTTTCTCAGGAGCTCGACACCAGCATGGCGATGCGCGCCCTGCTTTGGTCGTTCGGCGGCGCCGAGCAGGATGAAGCCGGCAATGTCACCATCAATTCCAAGCAAACTGTCGAAGCGCTGAAGTTCATGAAGGCGTTGTATCAGGAATCCGAAACTCCTGAAGTTTTTACCTGGACTCCGCCCTCCAACAATCAGGCCATGCTCGCCGGCCGCGTTTCTTATGTCGCAAATGCGATCTCCATTACTCGCCAGGCCGAACGCGAGCACCTGCCGATTGACTCGAAAATCATGATCTGCGCGGCCCCCAAAGGGCCGGTGCGCCGCATCGCCGCCGAGCACGTCATGGACTGCTACATAATCTGGGATTTCGCCGAAAACAAAGACGGGGCGCAACAATTCCTGGTCGACTTTGTTGACGCTTTTCACGATTCGTTCGCCGCCGGCCAGTTTTACAATTTCCCATGCTTCCCCAGCACCGTTCCCGACCTCAAGAAGGAAATCTCTTACGATTCGCGGGCCAATCCGGCGGACAAATATAAAGTGCTCAGCAATGTGCTGGATTGGGCAACAAACGTTGGCTATCCCGGTTACGCCACCGCCGGTATCGACGAGGCCTTTAAAGCCTGGATTATTCCCACCATGTTCGCCAAAGTGGCGCGCGGCGATGAAACCCCGGAAAATGCCGCCCAGGCTGCCGAAGAGGAATACAAGCGTATCTTTGCCAGATGGAAATGACCGGATGGGGGACGGATGGCCGTCGTTGAAACGCGGGATCTGACAAAGGTATTCAAAGAAGGACAACTCGGAGCGGTCAATAACGTGAACTTCGAAACTCGCGAAGGCGAGTTTCTGGTGTTCCTCGGACCCTCGGGCTCCGGGAAAACTACGCTTTTGCGAATGATCGCCGGACTGGAAGCTCCCACGTCCGGCGAGATTTTCATTGGCGGCCGCGTGGTCAATGATCTCAGTCCGCGCGACCGCCGCATCGCCATGGTCTTCCAGAGCTATGCGCTTTATCCTCACCTCTCGGTCTACAAGAACATTGCCTTTCCGCTACGCGCCCAGAAGGTAAAGAAGGAGTTGCATAAGGGAAAAGTAGAATGGGCGGCATCCCTGCTTGGCATTGGCGCACTCCTCGAACGCAAGCCACGCGAACTCTCTGGAGGCGAGCGTCAGCGGGTCGCTCTGGCGCGCGCCATTGTGCGTGAGCCTGCCGTCTTTCTTCTCGATGAGCCTCTCTCCAACCTCGACGCCAAGCTGCGAGCCTCGGCTCGTGAAGAGTTGGAGCAATTCCACCGCCGTGTGGGCACGACTTCCATTTACGTCACGCACGATCAAGTAGAGGCCATGGCCATGGGCGACCGCATCATGGTTCTAAATAAAGGTGTCGTGCATCAGATCGGCACTCCCACCGATGTCTATGACAATCCTGCCGACACCTTCGTCGCTACCTTTCTCGGATCGCCCCCAATGAACCTTGTCGAACTCGGCGACGTAATCGTCGGCTTTCGTCCCGAACATTTCCGGCCGGGCTCCGCGAGCGTAGGAGATTTTGTCCCGTTCCGCATTAAACTGGAGAATCGCGAATACCTGGGTTCGGAGTGGATCGTTTCCGGCACGCTGATCGGCGGAAAGCTCGAAGGCCAGGAAATCTCCTCACGACTCGCGTCTTCTCAGGCCCTGAGCGTAGGCGATACCTATGATTTTGTGGTTGGCGAGCGCGAGCTGAAGTTCTTTGACCGCGTGACGGAAAAGCGAGTCGAGCCGAGGGCCTTGTCGTGGCGCTAGACCGCAACAAAATAAAGTCCCTCGGCGCCGCTCCCAGCCCATTGCTGGGTGCGGCTATGTTTTCGCCCGCGGTTCTGTACATCGTGCTGCTGGTCGGTGGACCTTTTTGTTTGGCTGTTTTTTATGCTTTCAGCGACGCCCGCATCGGCAGTACTGAACTGCATTTCGTGGGTCTGGAAAATTTCCGCAGCATTTTGCAAAGCCCCAGTTTTCGCATTGCCGTCCGCAATTCCCTTATCTTTACCATCGTCTCCCAGATCGTCGTAATCGTCGGCGCCCACATTCTCGCCATCGCTCTGGAAACAAAATTTCCGGGCCGCGGTCTGATCCGTTTTCTTATTCTTCTGCCCTGGGTCGCGCCCATCGCGTTAGGCGCCATTGGATGGAAATGGATCCTTGATTCCATCTACAGCGTGATCACATGGGTTCTTGTATATGCGCACATTTACAAGCCATTCAGCGCTCCCATGTGGCTCGGCGAACCGGCTCTGGCCATCACTTCTGTCCTCTTGGTGCACAGTTGGCGCCTGCTGCCATTTGCAACCGTCATCTTGCTGGCGGGCAGAACCGCCATTCCAAAAGATATTCCAGAGGCCGCTGCCGTGGATGGGGCTGGCTTCTGGAGCACGGAGTTTCAGATCGTCATTCCCATGATGCGGCCCATCATGAGCGTCGCTATCCTCTTCGGCCTCATTTTCACCTTCACCGATATGACCGTCGTCTATATTCTTACGGCGGGCGGCCCGTTCGATTCCACCCAGACCTTGCCGAATCTCGCGTTTACGATGGGCATTCAAGGCAGCGATCTCGCCGCCGGCGCGGCCATCTCGCTCTTCCTGGTGCCGGTGCTGGTCATCATCGCCTATTTCATGCTGCGCGTGGCCAATCGCGCCGAGGTGACGTAATGGCCAAGGGTATCTGGGGGAAAATTGGCACCATCCTCGTGCTCGGGATTTTTACGGTCCTGTTGGCTTTTCCCTTTTACTGGATGTTGATCACCAGCTTCAAGCAAAACGTCGATCTCTACACGATGGAGAACAACCCCTTCATCTTTAATGCGAAACCCACCCTGGAGCATGTCAAGTTCTTATTTACCCAAACCAGATTCGTCCGCTGGCTTGGCAACACCGCGTTCGTCGGTGTGGTCGTTGTCGCCATCACACTGATGCTTGCCGTGCCTGCCGCGTATTCACTCGCCAGGCTTTCTGGGCGATGGGGAGAGCGGCTCGGCATCGGCATCTTTCTGACTTACCTGATTCCGCCCACTTTACTTTTCATTCCACTGTCGAGAGTGGTGGCCTATCTCGGCCTGCAGGACTCGTTGTGGGCGCTCATTCTCGTCTACCCCACTTTCACCGTCCCCTTCTCCATCTGGCTTCTGATGGGTTTCTTCAAATCGATTCCAAAAGAATTGGAAGACGCTGCCATGGTGGATGGGCTCACCCGCTTCGGCGCTTTCGTCAAGTTGGTGATTCCCATCTCGGTCTCGGGCATTCTGACCGTCGTGATCTTCACGTTCACGCTGGTCACCCAGGAATTTGTTTACGCGTTGACCTTCATCTCTTCCGAATCGAATCAGATGATCGGAACCGGCATCCCCATCTTCCTGGTGCGCGGAGACGTCTACTATTGGGGAGCGCTGATGGCCGCTTGTCTGATCGCAAGCCTCCCGATCGCGTTCATGTACAACCTGTTTCTGGACCGCTTCATTGCCGGCTTTACCGTCGGCGCCGTCAAATAGCGTTCTCGCGAAACCTGTTCTTCCAGCTTGGAGGTGGCGCCGATAGTGTGGCATCACGCACGCCGACAAGCTCTACAAAAGCAGGGGTCGCGGATTCTATTGTTGTTGTTGCTCTTGTTCGGTGCGCAAGTTGGCTCGCGCGAACACGGGGCGGGATTGGATGACGATACTGGGAAGAGACTCTTCCGGCAGCGGAGCGTCCGCAGGACTTACCGTCACCGCCACGCTCAGTTTACTATGAGCCTCTCCTTTATATACCCCGCGGGTAGGTGGGACATCGGCGTAGTCACGGCCGATAGCCACGCGAATATGGCGGTCTGAGCCGATCAAGTTATTGGTCGGGTCGAATGCCACCCAGCCCAAGCGGGGGACCAAAGCTTCAACCCATGCGTGCGATGCTCCTTCCAGAGAACGATCCTTCTCTCCGCCCGCTTCGCTGTGGGAAAGATATCCGCTCACATAACGGCAGGGTACGCGCAGCGGACGCACCAGCGCGATCATGATGTGCGCGAAGTCCTGGCAAACTCCCTGGCGCGTTCGAAGCGCTTCGTCAATGGGCGAATCTACCGATGTGCTATTGGGAACATAGGCAAATAACTTGCAGATGCCTTCGTTCAACTCCATCAGCAACTCAAGCGGGCTGCCGCGCCGTTCGCACTTGAGTTCAGCCGCCACGCTCTCTAGCGCTGCACCGGGCCGGGCGAACTCGCTCGGCAACAACATTTCCCAATAGTCTTCCGCCGCAATTACGGCATCGAGATCAGCCCAGTCACCCGCTTCCGACATCCTCGGGGCCGGCAAAGATTGGACTTCCACCAGGGAACGGGCTGTAACTTTGACTTCCGTGTGCGATCCCGCAATGTCGAAGTGGTGCACCGTGTTGCCGGAGAAATCGCGGTACTGGGTGATATTACCGGCGGGGCTCACATCGAGACTAAAGCTCAGGCAACGCTGAGTTGTGTCGCTTCGCGGCTGCATGCGTACCTCCATCACGCTCTCGCGCACCGCGGGCTCGTAGAGAAATGTGGTCGCACGCCGGACTGAATAAATCAAAGATGCTCCTTGCTTACTATGACTCAATGGTTACGAAACCATCGCCGATTCCACCGGATAGTCAAAATAAATTTGGTGGATGGCGTAGTGGATTTGCGCACACTGCAAGCGGATGCTATCGACAAACGCATTCGCCCCCGACGCCATGATTTCGTCGATCTGGCTGAAGCTGAGCGTTGCGCGCAGCCGCCCCGCCAGGCGAACCGGCTGCTCCATCTTTCGTGCCGTCAACTCGCCGATCGCGGTCAATGAGGCATGCACCATATCGACCGAAAAACGCACCGAATGCGGAAAGCTCGAATTCAACAGAAGAAACTCAGCCACCCGCCGAGGCCGTAGTTCCGCCGTATACGTTTTGCAATAAGCTTCGAACGCCGCGCAGGATTTCAGCAATCCCACCCATTCCAGGTACTCTTCACTCTCCACCGCCTGGTCGAGGGGATTATGCAGCGAGGAAAAATGCGCGCCGATCAGCCTCGCCAGCGCATCGGTACGTTCGACAAAGCGCCCCAACTGGATGTATTGCCAGCCCTCGCCATGAGCCATGGTGGAATCGGTCACGCCCTGAAACAGGTGCGCTCCTTCCTGCACCGCGCGAAAAAACGCATAGGAGTGCTGCAGCAAGGCCTCGCTCGACGTCGTGCTGTTCACTTGCAGATAAACCCGATTGAGCTGCTCCCACATTTCCGAGCTGCACTGCTCGCGCACCTGGCGCAGATTCTCGCGCGCCGTGGCTATGCAGGAGATGATGGAAGAGGGATTGGTCTTATCCAGAGTGAGAATGTGCGAGAGCGTAGTGGCATCGATTTGACCATCCTCGGGAGGAGGCGCTTGCGAAGCTTCGAGGAGTTGCATCCAGCGTCCTGCGCTGGCGTCCGGCAACTGGTCCAGACGCAGCTGAAAGTCCACATCCAGCAGGCGGGCGGTCTGTACGGCTCGCTCCAGGTAACGGCTCATCCAGTACAGAGTGTCCGCGACCCGGGAGAGCATAGTGTTTTCGTAGCGTTGGTTCATGCGCGCAGCACCCACGTATCCTTGCTGCCGCCGCCTTGCGAGGAGTTGACCACCAGCGACCCTCGGCGCAAAGCCACCCGCGTCAGTCCTCCCGGCACGAGCGTGACGTTCTCGCCATAAAGAATGTACGGACGCAGATCGACGTGGCGGGATTGCGCCTCTCTTTCAAGAAAACAGGGTGCCCGTGAAAGGCTGAGCGTCGGCTGCGCAATATAATTCCGCGGTTCGGCCTGGATCCTCTGCCGGAATTCCTCCCTTTGCTCAGCCGTGCTGTGCGGGCCGATCAGCATTCCATAGCCGCCCGACTCGCCCACTGCTTTCACGACCAACTCGTCCAGATGCTCCAGCACGTAATCCCTCTGCGAGCGGTCCGTGAGGAGATAAGTTTGCACGTTGGCGAGGACGGGATCCTCTCCCAGATAATAGCGAATGATCGCGGGCACATAGGCGTAAAGAGCCTTATCGTCAGCGATGCCGGTGCCAATCGCGTTGGCCAGCATTACATTCCCGGCGCGATAAGCATTGAACAATCCCGGCACACCCAGGCTGGAGTCCCGCCGGAAGCAAAGCGGGTCAAGGAAATCGTCATCCACGCGCCGGTAGATCACGTCCACGCGCCTCAATCCCGCCGTGGTGCGCATGTACACTACGTTGTCGTGCACCAGCAGATCCCGCCCCTCGACCAGCTCAATGCCCATCTGCTGCGCCAGAAAGGTATGTTCAAAATAGGCTGAATTGAATACGCCCGGCGTCAGCAGCACCACCGTCGGCTCGTGCCGGCTGGTGGAGTTCGGCGGGCTCAGCGCACGCAGCGTTGCCAGCAGCGCTTGCGCATAGTGATCGACCGGGCAAACGCCGTAGTCGCGAAACAATGTGGGGAAAACCTTTTTCAGAACCTTGCGGTTCGCCAGCATGTAGGAGACGCCGCTCGGCACCCGCAGATTATCTTCCAGCACGGCAAAGCTTCCATCCGGAAGCCGTACCAGGTCGGTGCCGCAAACGCTGACGTAAATCCCCCGCGGAACAGTCAGGCCGCGCATTTCGCGCCGGAAATGCCGGCAACTGTAGACCAGTTCCCTGGGCACAATGCCGTCCGCCAGAATTCTTCCGCGGTGGTAGACATCCTCCAGGAACAGGTTTAATGCTGCGATTCTCTGAGTAAGCCCATTTTCAATTTTGCGCCACTCCTGGTTGGGGATGATCCGCGGCAAAAGATCATTGGGAAAGACGCGCTCGGTACCCTCCTCGTGCCCGTATACCGTGAATGTAATCCCCTGATGAAGAAACGACAGGTCCGCCGCTTGCTGGCTCTTGCGCATTTCCTCGGGGGGCAGTCCCAGAAGTGTCTGGAAAAGGGCCTGATAGTGCGGACGCGGGATGCCCGGACCCTCAAACATCTCATCGTAGGCCCCGTCCAACTGATAATTCCGGAATGGCGGACGGAACGGCCCCCGGGCAGATTCCGCCGCCGGCAGCGGTCTCAAGAAACCTCGGGTTCGACTATGAGTATGCGGCACTCAACAAACTCTAGGTGCTGACCGAGGCCAAGTCCAATCGATATGTTTTATCGCTGTGATTCAGTTTTCGGCGATGAAGATCGCTGCCCATGACCCAGGGTTGTTACCGCGGTTCATGTTAGGCGTATCCCTCTGCACCCACCTCCATTTGGAGATATCCGACCATTGGCTCGTCTTGAGACTTAGGTTCGATGCGTATTTTGACGATGACATACACGCCCTCTAGCGAATTTTCAGAGGGTGCGGGTCCCGCTGCTATCGAGCCGGAATTCGAACAGATTGACGAACTTGTTGAAAAGATATTCGACCTGTACTCGTTCGGAGCTCGGTTCGGGGTTAAGCCCGGAGAAGTGGGAACTGAGTTCGTATTTCCTCATCAAGAGAATCCGTTGGATTACAAGTCGTTTGTGACTCTTCCAAACGAAAACTTCTACCTTCTGGACGTCGTCCGAGAATTGGACGTCCAGCACGCGCTCATCCGTATTGCTATGCGCCGACGATGCCGAAAAACTCAATCCATGCCTCCAGAGGCCGCTGCCGCGGATGCTCACCATCGATTGTATGTCGCGCAGTTCATGGGCGCGAAATCCAAAGCTTGACTACAATTGACAACATTCCGGCAGGAACACAATGAGCAAAATCCGCATCGCAGCCTTCTCCATCTCCGTCGACGGCTTCGGTGCCGGCCCGCGCCAGGACCTCCAGAATCCCCTCGGCGTCCGCGGTCTCGAGCTGCACACCTGGTTTCAGCAGTCGGAGATATTCAAGAAGATGCACGGCCAAAGCGGAGGCGCCAAAAATATCGACAACGATTTCGTGGCCCAGTCGTTCGATAACGTCGGCGCCTGGATTATCGGCCGCAACATGTTCGGCCCAGTCCGCGGCACTTGGTCAACCGACGATCCCTGGCGAGGCTGGTGGGGCGACAATCCTCCATACCACACGCCCGTTGTTGTGCTCACCCATCACGCGCGACCTCCACTCCTGATGGAAGGTGGTACCACATTTCACTTCGTCACCGATGGATTAGATTCCGCTCTGCGTCGAGCGAAACAGGCCGCACAGAGCCAAGGCAAAGACAAGGACGTCCGAATCGGTGGCGGTGTGTCCGTCATTCGCCAGTTTCTCTCAGCTGGCCAAATCGACGAAATGCACCTGGCAGTCTCGCCCGTCCTCCTGGGCGAAGGTGAAAATTTATTTTCTGGAATCAATCTTCCCAAACTCGGCTTTACTCTCGTCACGTCCATGGCTGGCGAAAACGCAACCCATGTTTTTGTGAAGAAAGGATGACCCGCGCGGAAGTTCCACCATCTCACCCCGAAAACCAGAGTTAAAGCCGGGCTGGGTTGATGGCTTCATGCGAAGCGTGTGGAACTCGGTTAGTGCTGGCATAAATAAAGGGCACGCCTGGAAAGCGCAGCCTATATCGGTTACGTTCCGTCTAGGCTATCTACGCCGCCACTTGCTCCCGGTACGCCGGAGCGAACTCCTCCTCCACAAACGTCTCGAACGTTGTCGGCGTAGTGTTCGCCGCCGCCCGCGGCTCAAGCGCCTTCATGTGTCCTGAGTTCAAAGCGCTCGCCATTTCGAGGATCAGCCTAACGAAATCAGCCGACATTCCCATCTGCACCATCGCCGCGCGAAGTTGCTCGTCCGGCGCCTGCACGTAGTTCAGCAAAGGCTTGCCAATCGCCTTCCCGATCACCGAAGCAACTTCAACGTAGTCGAGGTCGCGCTGCCCTTGAAGTTCTTTCGTCTGCTTGCCGCGGAATTCCTGCCGCGCCAGCGCCTCCGCGGCTGCATCTCCAATATCGCGCGTGGCAATCATGGGAAGCTTGAGGTCTGGACGAACCGGCCCCGCCATGTTTCCCATCATGCGAATGACCGCCACCTGCGGCAGTGTGTTCTCCATAAAATAGCCCGCGCGCAGATGCAGCACGTTCGCGCCATCGATCTGGTTGAGCTTTTGTTCAAGGTTGTAGAGGCCGACGACCGGGCCAGTGCCGCTCGCCTTATCGGCCCCAATGCTGCTGAGAGATACAACATTCTTGACGCCTGCATTTTCAACGGACACAGCAATGGCGTCGCTGGCGCGATCCTGCAATGCACGATAGTTGCTGCTGGTGGGAGTGGGTGGAATCAGAACGTAGACGGAGTCAGCGCCCTTGAACGCCTTGGTGAGAGCGGGAGCGTCAGTCGCATCGGCAATGAAAACCTCCGCGCCTTTCGCCGCCAGAGCTTGTAAACGGTCTGCACTTCTCCCAACCACGCGAACTTTCTGGCCGCGGGTGAGAAGATTCCTGGCCACAACGTGTCCGGTGTGGCCGCTTGCACCAAGAACAACAAACATACAAACCTCCAATCACAAGTTTGGATGCCGGGGTCTGCGGTCAGGCTTCACAAATTGGGGGCGCGCCGCAATACTGCACAAACATGGCGCAGCACTCGGACACAGATGCAGTGCATTACGAGAATCCGGAATCGAAAGTGAGAGCAACTTGACCAGGGAGGACTGCCGCATACGGAAAAAGTGAACAGATGGATGTGAGCGGGTGAGCCGTTAACACAGGAAACTGCCCGAGGTATTCGGCGACCGATGGCGTGACACTCCGCACCAGCAGGTCTACTCCTTTAGTAATGTCGCTCTCATGGGCATAATGCAACTAATCTCTCGGCTGAGGGTTTCTATCGACATGAACAACAACTTCACGAACTCGCTCTTGGTCCTGGCAGTTGGTGGCCTGATGCTCGCCGGTTCCGCCTCTGCTCAAACCTCAACCTCAGGCGCTGGCCCCGGCGTCGTCGATCCCGGCCATCCGCGCGTCAACCAGGTCAACGGTCGCGAGGAGCGCCAGCAGCAGCGCATCGCCAATGGCGTGCAAAGCGGCAAATTGAATTCGCGCCAAACCGCAAACCTCGAAAAGCGTGAGACCAGCGTGCAGAATCGCGAACAAAGAGATATGGCAAAGAACAACGGCCATCTCACCAAGGCGGAACAAAGGGGAATCAATCGCCAGCAGAACCGCATCAGTAAGAGTATTTACAAAGACAAGCACTGATAAGCCGAAGGGCGTCGGTCTAGCGTGAAACGTGAGCAATGGCCGCAGTTATGCTGCGGCCTTCTCTTTTCTCGCCCTGTATCAACGCGATTTCGCGCTCATCAGATCCACCAGAATCACGTCCGTCCGGCAATCGTTCTGTCCGATGTTCTGGAAGACGATACCCGCCGCGTCGGTACACTGGCTGCCAAACGTTGAGCAACCGCTCCAGCTTGGGACTGTGCCCTCTGTGATTGGGAAGCTGCAGCTCGTCGCGGGCGCGACCGGCGTGCAGCTGACTGCCCGAAAAATCGTGCTATTGGATAGCTCAAAAACATTCGTGTTCTGGTAGATTGTCGCGCCGGCAGTTGCAAGTATATCGGCGCGAAGTCCGTTGCACGGCAACTGCTCACTGCCATACATGCCGGAAACGTTCTCCCATGTACAAGAACCATCCGAGATTGTGCTGCCAGGCGTCTGCGGCCATGAAGAGGGTTCTGTTCCGCCCGCCGTGCACCCCGCGGAGCTCATCTGCTGGAAGCTCGAGTGCATGGCATTCGTACAGCCCGATGAACACACTGGATTGATCAGTACCCCATAAGTCCACGCAGCGGACTTCCAGTCAGGCGACACACTTCCTCGCGTCCCCATAACATCCGACGCAACTGCGGCCAAGATGCCGTCCTGCGAGTTCATGCCCTGCTCGTTCTGGCCGTTAAACTGGGGGACGCTACCGGTTCCCCAGTTATGGGCAAAGCGATACTGGCAGTATGTAGCAATCGTGGAGCTGCATCCTGAAACTAGCTGTGTTGCCATTCCCGTAATTTCGTTGTAACCCGGCAAGGAACCTGGGTAACCGCTGCCGGCAGTCCGACCCATCGCCGGGACGGCCGTATTGAACAGGAACACGGGAACGGTATCTGTTGAGTTGGAGACACGATCTGCGCCATGCTCATCCCAGGGCGCGCCTGTGACCCCCGTGCTGCGCGATTGGAGAAGCAATGGCATCCCATTGTCAACGGAACCGATCGAACAAGGACCACTGCTCAGACTTCCGCCCAAAACCGAATCGCAATTAGAAGTTGAATTAAAATCTGACACGTTCGGAAAGTTTGGCTCACTATAATTGTGGAATTGGCTGAAGCCGCCTTTCCAATTCCCGTTGTAACCTGCTATCTCGTGGCCGTCCGATTGCCCGTTAATGTCCGTACCATTCCAATCTACCCAGGTGTGCTCGGGACGCACGATATTCGTGGTTACGTCCCACACATAGTTGAAGCAGCTCTCCTCCGTGTAGGAACTTCCTGAACCGCGGCAACTCTCCGCTTGGTTCACAAAAGAACCTCCACTACTACCTCCGCCAGTTGGACTCCAGGGAAGGTATCTGGGATTCACTTTGATTCCGCCGTCATGCAAAGTTCCCTGATCGGTTAGCGGCCCGATGCCAGCCGTCGCTACACTCTGGCAATATCCGATTTGTCCTTGAGTGCAAGAGGAGCACATGTTCCCTGGCGAGCCGGTTGTAGTGTAGTTACTGTAACTGCCCGATGGTGGCTTGCAGACGTTCCCCGTGCAACTGTCAAATTGATTCAAACAGGAGTTGAACAGCGCAGGCACGCTGTCGGTCTGCATCTGGCCAGCCGCAGACACGGAACCACCCGTGCCGGGATAGTCGGCGTTCTCGTTGGTGCCGTTCAGAATATATCCGGTGATTGTGTTCAAACGACGGCAGCCGCGAGTCGGGCTGAAATAAAGAACATCGAACCCCGGTCCCTGCCCACCAATCTTGCCGATATTCGTCCAGGTAATAGTTCCGTCCGCGCAGGTGCTGCCGGCTGTGTTGCAGGCTGTGCCCCAGTTTGGTTCGCTGGTTCCGCTTGTACCGGAGGTCGTCGCCTGAAAGGCGTTTTTGCTTGAGTTGTTCATCGTCGGGTAGACGAATGCGTCAACCGGTACCGTGTAGTTGTAGGCCATGCTCGCCTGCCAGTCGCCCGCCCCGCCGGCAACGTACCCAACCGTTCCGTCGTTTGCCACCGAGAAAGCGCCCATCCATGGCGAGTTGCTCGTAAAACCGGCAGGCAGCACGCTGCAATTGGCCGGAGAGTTCGATGTGAAATTAACGTATGGCGTCCGGGCAAAAGAACAGGAATTACTTCCCCATGTTCCTGGAGCACCGCTCGGGCAAGTCACAAGCAGTTTGTTGATTTGGACCTGCGCGCCCGAGCCGCTTCCCATCAACTCGTAAATAACATGTGCCTCTCCTGGAGCACGGCTAAACGAAAATTCGCCATTGCTGTTGAGAAGAGTGCAGCCCGTTCCATTCGATCCCTGTGTGCAACTGTCTCCTGAAACGTTCGTGCTGATCCCCGTCCACACAACACAACTCGTATTCGGCGCCGGAGATGGTTGCTGCGGCGCGCAGCTCTTTGCATGAATCAGTGAGACATCGAGCGCCACCAGCGCGTATCCACCCTCGTTGTTCGCCACCAGCAGCAACGAATTGTCTTGTGAGAATGGATCCCATTCGCCCGCTTGCTCATTGAATGTCTGGGTTGGAATCGTCCCTAGACCGATGGAATTCCCCCAGGTCCCGCTTGTCGCCATCACTTGATAGGAGTTGAAGTCTGGATCGGTAATCGCGGTATTCACGGGGTCAATCGTACCCGGCGTTTGATACCACGGCATCGGATCGCCGGTCTGGCCAAGAAAGGCCATCGCACTCCCCGCTTTTCCTGTGGTCGCCCCGTTGACACAGTTAGTAGTATCGAGCGCATAACCTAACACACATCGATCCGTGCGCGCCGCATAGGTCTGCGGAGCTCCGGCACTCTGTGCCCCGGCCCCGGCAAAGATCCCGCCCCCCGAAGACAGCGATTGCCCGAATGCCGAGAGACACAAAAACACAACCACCACGAACTTCTTCATTGTGTATTAACTCCATATGTGGCGCGGGTGCCCTTGCCCGCGAGCCGTTGCCCCAGAGTGTGGCGCGGACCTGTCCTGAGCCAAGCGAAACTAGTCCCAGCCCACAAGCTCATTGTCCGAGTCCCCTCGCGGTGCGTCATATCTGCTGTCACTACGACTTGGCTATAATGTTGTTTTGCTCTTTTCCCGCATTCAGGACGCCGGTCTTATCGAAAGGGAACTATGCCGACTGACGTGGTCATGCCCCAGATGGGCGAATCGATTTTCGAGGGAACCATTACAAAATGGCTGAAGAAGCCCGGCGACAAGGTCCAGCGCGACGAACCGCTCTTCGAGATCTCCACCGACAAGGTCGATGCCGAAATTCCCGCACCCGCTACCGGTGTTCTTCAGGAAATTAAAGTCTCCGAAGGCAACACGGTTCAGGTAAACACCGTCGTCGGTGTCATCGGAGAAGGCAATGGCGCTACAGCTTCTGCTTCACCTGCGAAGGCCGCGGCGCCACCACCGCCAGCCCCAACTGCGCAAACTCCCAGAGAGGAGGCATCCCCTGCACCTTCTCAGGTCGCTCCATCTCCAGCCGCTGGCAAGGAAGACAACGAATCCGATGTCCGCTCTTCTCCACTAGTCCGCAAACTTGCTCGCGAACACAACGTGGATCTGGCCAAAGTCAGCGGCACCGGTACCGGAGGCCGCGTCACCAAACAAGACATTCTCGACTTCGTTGAGCACGGCGCTTCGGCTCCTGCACCCGCGCCCGCTCCACCGGCCCGTGTCCCTTCAGCACCCCAGGCCATCCCGGGCGATCTCGTTCCCCTGTCGCAAATGCGGAAGATCATTGCCCAGCGCATGATCGAGTCGCGCCGCACCAGCGCCCATGTCCACTGCATGTTTGAAGTCGATATCACCCGCATCGTCAATCTGCGCAACAAACTCAAAAGCGGTTTTGAGCAGCGTTATGGCGCGCGCCTCACCTTCATGCCCTTCTTCGTGCGCGCTGCCATCATCGCACTCCAGCAGTTCCCCATCGTCAATGCCTCGCTCGAGGGCGATAACATCCGCTACCACAAGCATGTAAATGCGGGCATCGCCGTCGCCCTCGACTGGGGGCTCATCGTGCCTGTTCTCAAAGGCGCCGATGAATTAAACTTCCTCGGATTGCAACGCGGCATCACCGATCTCGGCGAGCGCGCCCGCTCCAAGAAGCTGATGCCCAACGACGTCGAAGGCGCAACCTTCACCATCACCAATCCCGGCCAGTTCGGCGCCGTCTTTGGCTTGCCCATCATCAACCAGCCCAACCTCGCCATCTTGGGCATTGGAGGAATCACCAAGCAACCTCTGGTGCTGACCGACAAGGACGGAAACGATTCCATCGCCATCCGTTCCGTTGTCCACCTCACCCTGGGCTACGATCACCGCATCATCGACGGTGCCGTAGCCGACCAGTGCATGGCCTTCGTCAAGAAGACCCTGGAAAACTGGAGCGAAGACGTCGGCTAAGTCACGCGCAACCGCCCCAGACTCGCTGGCTGAGCCCGCAGCCTTGACATCCTGAGTCGTAGGACCCCTCCTACATCGCCAACGCCAGGTGCGCTATAGCAAGGCGTTCTCACGCAAGCCGCACCTTTACCACTTCGTCGTCACCCGCAACCCTTCCAACTGTGCAAATGTAACCGGCGTGCCCTGCACAGCCAGCAAGTTAGTAACCGCTCCTTCGATGTTGGCAATCACATCCGGAGCCATTCCCCCGATCTTTGCCGATGCCAGAATCGACTGAAGCAGAGAAAGTACAAGACTAATCAGAGTTGCTGCGCCCATTAGATGGCTCCTTTGATCTGCAGTGTCAGTGTGGCAGCGTTCGCGATGGCTGTCTGAAGTGCGGCCTGTGCTGACTTGACTGGAACACATGTCGCCGTCGGATCAGGAGGAGCCAGCGTCGGCATCCATCCGCAGTAAGCCTCAACCGCCGTCACCAGTGCATTTTCGCCGGAGACACCATGATTGATGACTTGGCAGATTTCCTGTCCCGGACTCGCCGTACAGCTAGCCTGATATTTCGTCTGAGCGGCAATAATGGAACCCGAAAGTGCCGCCGCCGTGTCCCGGGCCTCGTTCTCCAACGGAGAACAACCAAGCATCGGCAATAGAGTAAGCACCAGCATGATTATCGTCACTTGTTTCATGATTAACTCTCCTTCGTCAGAAAGATTGATGGCAGAATAGCGTGTAACAACTGAGCTGCCGCATTGACCCACGCAAATGCCATGAGGTGCGCCGAAATGAAAGACGGTGTAAGTATCGCAGCACCGATCGTTCCAGCAAGAGTAAGTGTCAAAGGGCCGTATTGGACCAAAAAGTTCATAGTTATCCCCTGACGCCCGGCTAGGCCGGCCGTTGTTCTATGCTTGTGTGAGTATTGTTACTTCGGGAAAAAATGATCGTGCAGAGCAATCACGGCGCTGACCACAAATGCGATCGTCGCCATCATGATACGGTCGTAAACATTTCTTTTGATGTCATTTCGCTCCAGGAATGTTAAGCGATCTTCAGCCAGGCGCATGCGGCCGGGTTGGCAGTAGTCATAACTCACTGCCCCTTGTACGTTATCGATGATCCCGTATGCGCGATTTCCATAAGCGCGGCAGTTCTTGATTTCGAACGCGCAGCCTCCGCTCGCACATCCGTCGAATCGGTAGCCCGCATAGTTCATGTTGGCGTCAGTGTTGTAAAAATGAATGTCCCCCGGCGTACCGCTCGGATGCACATAGAACCCCAGCGGGACCGCGCCGTTTTCCACCTCACTGTCCGCTGCTATGTTTGCGAACCACAAATGATCGCTCGTCCCCGCGGTCGGCGATTGCACCTGCACCCCATAACTATCGAACCAGTCAACCTGCAGGTGCTGGATTTCCAGCCAGGACACGCCATTGAGATTTACAAGGCTCTGCCCACTCAAAACGATGGGCGCCACGTTTCCGTAATGCGTCGCCGGATTTCCGCCCGCGCTGTAAACATAAAGAATCGAGTTCACAACGTCGTACCACCAGTCCCGATCCTGGCTAAGCGCCGCTTGGCTCGCCTGTCCCACGCCCCAAACCGTGCCAAATCGCACATACAGTAGCTGCGCCGGAGCCTGCGTCAGACAATAAAACCCCCGAGTCCCGCACTGCACCACAGTCGTCAGCTCGCTCGTAGTGGAAAACAGCGTAGCCGACCAGACGTTCGGATTCCCCGTTGGCTGCCACCATGGCGCCGAAATTGGCAAATACCCCGTCAAATGCGGAGGCTGCCCGTTCCCATAACTGTCTATCTTGATCAGCGCCCCGCCCGTCGCTGGATTCGTGCCGCTCGAAGGCGGCGTCAACGTCTCATTCCAGGTACAGTCCCGTTTCAGGTTGATCGTGTCTCCCGGCGCAAACGTCGAGATCCCCACCTGCAGCAGCGTCCGCCAAGCCAACTGTGGACTCGTCCCCGGACTGCCGTTCGCTCCGGCATTACAATCCACGTAATAGTCTGAGGCACACGCCAGCGGCGCCCCCATCAATAGGAGCAGTAACAATGTCTTAATCATGTGTGTATTAGTCGACTGCCGGTTGTGAGTTCTTTTTCAGACCTTAAAAGCACATGTCATCTTGAGCGGAGTCACCGTTTCGCAACGCGAAACAGTGACGGAGTCGAAAGACCCCTACATCCTCAGAAACCTGCGTGTCGATCTGCACGTTACAGCAAACGCTCGCCAAGTCTCGCTTCGGGAATCTCTGATCAAGTCCCTGGGGCCTCCGTGCACCCCTGTGTACTCCGCGGTTTATGTTTTTTTCTTCCCTAATCGGAGTTTCCTTTGCGCCGCCGGGTTAATTCTGCATCTGATAAGTAACAACCGCGACTACACCAGCCGGAGATGTGCTGCACCCCGCGCCACCGGTCGTAACTTTAACCCTCAATAGATGTCCAGATGCTATGCTCGTACTCCCTGTTACTTGGCCATAAAAGTTCGACCCTGAAGTCATGGTGACAGAGTATCCGCCCACCTCGACATTACTAGTTCCATCCCACACCTGAATCGTCGGATAAGTCGCACATCCAGCCGCCGCCGTGCTCGCCGAAAGATCGAACCCGGTGATCGTCATACCAGCCGGAAGCGTCCAGTTACAGTAACTAACCCCACCAGTCGTAGCCCCCGCCACCGGACACGTCCACGCCAGATAGATCTCGTTCCTTACATACGCAGTGCTCGCCAGTTTCCCGCTGTTATCCCCCGTGCTTTGCGTTGTCGCCGTCGTCCCATTCGGCAGTGCCGGCGTGCCACTCAGATTGGCTGCCGTGCCGGTCGTATTCGCCGCATTGTTCGGAATGTCGCCGCTCTGCGCCACCACAGCCCCCGTGCGCCCGAACACGCTGGTCACAGCGCCCCCGCCCGAAGGCAGGCACGAAGACCCACTAGCAAGCTGGCAATGGAAAGCCCCGTCCGAACCAACGCCCAGCGAAAAATCCATCCCGGATGGCACCGTGGCCGTCGTTCCCGTCCATCCCTTCCCCGACCACTGCGTCGGACTACTGCTCGTCTGATTAATGCTGCCTGCCACGTTGAGATTTCCATTGACTGTGACGTTGCTCAAAAATGTCGGGCTCCCCGCCCATCCCGACGAGCTAATCGACGTGCCATCCGGGTGTGTCATCACCCCGCTAAAAGTAGGAGACGCTAAAGGTGCCGCCCCCGTAACCTGACTTACAGAGTAGTCTCCACTCGCCGCACTTACAGCTCCCGTGCGTCCGAACACTGAACTGACCGCTCCATCGCCGCCCCCGCTCGGCGGTCCCAGACTTACTCGTACCCCACCCGCCTCAATTCGTCCAATCACCTGCACGCCCGTCGGACGATTACTTGATCCCGCATCATGGCACTTTCCCGCCTGCGTCGCGCTCGCAATCGCATAGTCTCCCGCTACCGGACTACTTGCATCAAAGTTGCACGACGCCCATCCCGCCCAGGTAACCACCGCCTTCCCACTCGTCCCGGCTCCCCCGCTCACGATCCCAATCACCCCATCCGTGTTCGCCGTCCCCGCCGTCTGAACGCCCGTCCCCCCGCTGTTGTAGACCGCGATCTGGTTCAGCGTCGTCCCGTTCGTGGAGTCGTTTAGAAACTCAAAGTCCTGGCGCCCGGTGCTGTACATATTGAATGACGTCTTCGCGAACACATTCCGCATCGCTTGCCCGCTGTCCGTACCCATGTCATAGCTGTTATCGGTATTCGGCTTAAAGCTCCCGTCGGAAGCAAAGAACCATTTGATCCCCGAGCCGATGTGCATTCCCAGACTAAGTGCATTGCCACTGGTCGCGTCTTCGCTGCGCAGGACGTTATAGTTAGTGCCGCCCGTCGTCTCAGAACCCAGCGAGATCCTGTCCCACGACGTGTTGCTTACATAACTCGAATACACCCGCAAGCTCTGTGGAGCTGTCCCATTCCGTTCGTCGAGACTGTCCGCCGGATCTCCACCAGGATCCAAATTAAACAGATTCGTCAACCCTAACTGCACAACCTGACCGTTGCTCTCGATCACATGCGGAGCATGCGTCGCTGCGTCAAACCAGAACACTCCCCAGTTCGGAATCCCCGCTGGCTGCGTTGTTTCCGCCAGCTGAATCACGTTGGGAGTCGTGCAATTGGCATTCCCATTCGCGGCAATCCCCGTCGCGAACGCTCCGCTGCACTGCGTCGGGGTGCCCGCCAGCGCCAGTGCGCTCCCCGCCTGTCCACTGATATTCGAGCTGGTAAGAGCAACCTGGTAGTTAGTTCCACCAATATTAACGACCGGCAGACTGGCTGCAGTATCCAATCCAATTCCACCCACCGCGGGAACATAGCCAGCTCCCTGCGGCAAGATTAAGTTGCCGCTTACCGTAATGTTATTCGTAAATATCTTCGCCCCGCCAATCGTCTCGTTCCCCGTATTGTGAACTACCGAGGCATCTGCCGCCGCCCCGGTTACTTGCGCCACCGTATAATCTCCGCTACTGGCCGTAACAACCCCCGTGCGCCCGAACACCGAACTAACACTCCCCCCGCCGCCAGAACCGCAGGGGCTGCCGGTGGATGTAATCACGCCGGAGGCAATGTTGAGGCACCCGTTCGCCAATCCGGTTACCGTCACACTTTGATCGAACTTAACCGGAACGTTAAACTCCTTGAATTCTGATGTCAGCCGCTCAAGCCAGTTAGCGGTAATCCCGTCCCCCGTCCCGGCAATGTAACTCGTGATTGCTATCGGCGCGCCAAAAGCTAACTGCCCTTGGCTGGCAGAGACTCCGCCGGGAGCGACGTCCGTGCCAATCCAGGTGTCGTTTGCGCTCGCGCTAGGCCGATAACCCGGGGTCGCGCGCGTGAGCGCTGATTGGGAATCGACGAGCGTAATAAAATGGTGCGGCTGCAATGCTGCAAATGGAGACATCGAGAAATTCAATCTCCCCTTCGTTGGCAGCGGCGTGCCCGCTGCCCCGCCAGAAGCGTCCCCATCTGTTATTAGCGTCGCAGTCTGGGCGGCATTCGGTGAGCTATTATTGGGAGTGGTAATGCTTGCTTGGCAGTTGGTATATCCCCCCGCCGATGACACGCCGTAACTGGTACACTGCTTTGCAATCTGAATGGGATTGCCGGTCAACCCAACTCCAACAACGCTCTGCTCCTCGGAGTCTATTGTCACGCTCTTGTTGACGGCGACGATGGACCCCGGCCAGAAGATGAGATTCCCGCCATAATTACCTTGGAGAATTGTATAACTGGCGGTAACCGCCGCGCCACTGTCCGTATAAGTGCATACTAGGCTCGCGCACTGCGCAATATTGGTCGCCACCGCTCCGCAGGCAGTCGTCGATCCACCCGCACAACCACCAGCATACGGATACGTAGCTCCACCGCCACTCGGAGTGACAGCGCGGATAAGGTCATAAGTAATCATGTCAATGCCATTTGCAACCCGTGGCCACCGCACCGGAATGGAGTCGCTTCCGGTAGAGCCGTAGTTGAGTATCTGCATCGGCGAAGTCTGAGTGCCGGCGGTACTATCTTTGGCGACTACAAAGTAAGAGTAAGCTATGGAGCCGCTACCCCCCGTTGAGAACCATCCTTGGGTTCCACCATTCCCCGCAATCGTAAAGCTCGCCGCTCCACTCGATGCTCCCGCAATCAGCCCGGCCACCCCCGTTCCCGGAAAAGGAGACTTCGCGGGAGAAAGCGGGTTACTCGAAGCAGTGCTTTCCGAGTAAATATTCTTCAGGTATGCTCCCTGATAGTTGCCGGTAGAATTCGACGAATACACCTGCCAGGGACCTGTCGCTTGCACGACCGTGTTCTCAACGTACAGCCCGTTTGAGTTATACACAGTTATGCCATTCGAATAATTGGCCGTGATTGTCGAGTCTCGCAGCGATATAACCGGAGCAATCTGGTGTTGCGCTCCCTGATTTCCAGCGGAGAACACAAACGATCCCGTCCAGTTAGCATTGGCATTCAGCGAACCCGCGTTATTATTGAAGTGGTCTATGGTTAGGTTCTCGTCGTCCCAGATGTCGAAGAAGTTGTTAAACGCGCCATTCCCGCCGAGTCCGTCGTAAACAATATCGTTCAGATGCGTGTTCATCGAATTGTCGAGCACCGCAATGTAGGTCAGCGCAACCACTCCCGGAGTGCTTTGTGCGGCGATGTCGGATCCGGAGTGCGCATACTGAAACGTCGTCGGACTGGGAACGCTCGTAATGATGGCATCGCCCCAGAACGCATTGTTGTCCGTAAACAGGATGGTCACCATGTCCCCGACTCGGAATCCATGCGCCGCGCCCGTTGTTACCGTCACGACTTGGGACGTTCGCTGCGTCTGTGTGATCGTGACGCCCGCGAACGCCGGGCTGCTGGAGAGATTTGTCGGCGAGCGGAAGCCGAGCCCTACGACGGTATTGTTCGTAAAGTCGTTCGACCCCGCTAAGTCGCCTATCTGCAGGCACGGGCCTCGCCCATTGCAATTCAACGATGCCCCATACCCATTTAGCACAGATTCGTTGGAGTGGAAATAGATCGTGCCTGCCACGTTGTACGTATTCAGCGAATGTGTCGGATATCCCGGTCCGCTCGACGGGAAAGTCACGTTGCATAACCTGTTTTTCCAGGAGGTAGGATCGACTCCGCACGCCGAATTGATCGTCTCTTGGATCCCCGAGGACGCCGACCCGATCGTGTACCCGGACGGGTAAGAATTGAATGGGGTGAAACTAATCGTTCCAGACGCTGCTCCCGAGGTACACCCACCAGCCGCCGTAAGCACATTGGCCGCTTCGCTGTTCCCCCCTCCGGAAATAAGTACCTGATATCCCGCGCCGCTCGTTGTGTCAATACCAACCGGACAAGGTGTAAGTGCTACTGTTGTCTGCCCACCGCCAGTCAGTGCGCTCGTAATAGTCTGCGACCAGCTCAGGGCGGTCGTGGCATAAGTAATCCCCGCAGGCGCCCCACCGCCGCAGGACCCCCACGTCGAGTTGCCCGTTAGGCAAGTAGCACTGCTGGCGATGCCTGACCCCAATTCTCCGGCGGGAACAATCCCGCTAACTATGTCAGCCTTCGCGGAAAGGCCACTATCCACATACTGTTTGTCCGAAGCCTGGTTGGGAGCAGCGGGCGGACCCGGCAAGGTTAAGGGTCCCGTCATCGTGTCCCCCGCTTTTGAGACATAAGACCCCGACCCTACATTTCCGACCGCCGCATCCACATACCCTTTATTCGCGGCATCGTTCGTTCCCGCTGGCGGAGGAAGCGACGGCGGCACGGCAAACTGTTTTGCGCCGGTAATCGTCTCTGCTCCCGCCAGATGCACTACCGTGGAGTCAATCGCCCGATTGGCCACCGCCGTATTCACATATTGTTGCGTCGCCGCTAGGTTTCCGACTCCCGTACCCGGCGTCGTCCGCACCGCCGCAATCGTGGCCGGCGATGTCGTTGGAACCACCCAATATTCCGTGCGCACGGTACCGTCGTCGAGTTGAAAGACCACGACATAATAAGTTCCCGTCGGGCTGGCGCCGACGTTCGGAACCAGTTGCGCTACAAATGCGCCGCCCGCCCCGATCGTCACACTCTCATTCCCCGCTGCCACCGCCTCTCCCTCCGCCGTTTGGAACGACGGCCAGGAGATCAACGCCACGCCCGATGCAGGCGTTCCGTCCGCGCGATAGACCGTATCGCTAACGGTCGTCAGCGCTGGCCCCTGTGCGCGCACTGCGGTCGACAGTGTCAGCGCCATCAGCAACTCCAGCACCAGGGAAAACGCCAGGCCCGTCGTCGTCAAAAACCTCTTCCCATCCGCCATGAGATTTGTGCGCATGTATTGTTCTCTCCTCGTCACGGTACGGATCGCTTTGCACCAACAAGAAAGCCGCTCGACGAGCGGCAACTTTCGTATTCTTCTATTCGTTCTCAACGCCCCGAAGCCATCTTACAAATTGGTTTTGAAAGGCCACCACTTCACCGCCGGCCTTGAGAAAGAATTGCCCCCACCGCCTGCGGAACAAATCGACCTGCAATTGATTTGAGGCGCGCAGCGGTTTACCGCTGCGCTAACTGCTCCTCGACTTTTTATCAGGGTATCGCTCGACTTCGTATCAGGGTATCGCTTTAGCGATACCGCGAGTCGTTCGAAATCCATCGCCCCTTTAGGGGCTGGGTCTCGAATTTCTACTTTTTCGGCAAACTTCCAGTGCATTTTGAATCGCACCTTTGGTTGATTAATGAGATGGCTTCCGGAAGCTCCCGATCAAACCTTACTATCCGGACTTCGGGGCGCATTTCCATGCAAGTCCAGAAATCGTCGCACACTCTCTACGTAAACGTCCGCAAAATCCACCACTGGCCTTCGCGTCTCGATCAGTCTCATTGCATCATCCATCTTCCAATTCAATGAGCACAGAACCGCCAGCGTCATCATCGGAGCCCGGTGCACCCCGGCCGCGCAATGAACATAAAGGCGCGTCCCCGGATCCTCGAGCGCCGCCAGCGCAAAGTCCACCCCGCGCTTCAGCAACTCCGGAGGCTTCGGCAGAAAATCGTCATCAGTCGGATTCCACAGCACCTCGATGCCGTGCGGCTCCGCCAGCGGCCGGTCATCGAATTCGATCTGCATGTCCAGCACGTGGGTCACGCCCGATTGTGCCAGTTCTGCCATATTCCGCGCGTTCCAGATCGCGCCTCCCAATCCCACTTGTTCGGTGATCCAGGTCATGTCCATGCTCCGTGCCGGCCCTCCCCCGCGATCCTAAATCTGCGCCTTGGAATTCTGGTTCTGATTTTACGTCACCGGGCCGGCCCATCCACAATCACGTGTTAAGGGCATATAAAAAGGGCGCGATTTGCGTCGCGCCCTTCAGAACTTTTAGTTTTTGTGACTCTTAAGTTAATGATATCAAATCGAAGGGGGGTACCCCGCCAATTTGGCAAACTTTATTTTTGCCTTACTTTGAGTAACTTACATGATGTTCGCACTTTTCACCCCCTTGACAAACTTCCCGACGCTAGAAACAAAATAACATGTATAACTATAAGTCATGTGTGATCGTCTATCTCGATGAGTTATGGCATACTAACCCGTGCTTCAGGCAGCCTTTCTAACAAGCCATCCGCCAGTAAAATCCGTGATAGCTGATCGATCGCATCCTGCAACAGTCGCTCCAGCGTTCTCTGCGGGCAAGCGAGCAGTCTGGACATTTCGGGAACGCTATATTCCTCCAAAACGTTCATCGCTACCAGCTTCTTTTCGAACGAATCGAGCTTCTCGATTCTGTGCTCCATGTCAGTCACGAAAATCACAACGTCTTCGAAGCTTCCCATCGAGTACGATGTGACGCGGGAGCGAAAGAACTCGCGTCCGAGCAGAGATGGTAGCCGGCCAACCTCGACTGACGCTCGTGCGTAGCGTCGCAGCAGCGCCACCGTGCGCACTCGGTAAGGCCACAGATCTGGCTCCGTATTTCCAAAGAGCACCGATGCTGGCAGTTCGGCTTGACCATTCAAGGTCCAGCTTTGCGTGGTGATTCGCAGGGCGCTCGTCATGCTCGCACCTCCTGCGTTGCCACTCCCCCCAGATACTCAATCCGTGCCGCTCCATGCTGTTCGTGTTTCTGAAGTTTGGGTCCTTTTACCATGCGCGGCTTGCGAATTCTGCGGTGTGCCGCCGACGGGTTAGCACGGTCTGCAAAGTCGGCTCTCGCACTCAAATGTGCCGCGCATCCACCGCAATACACCACCGCGCCTGCCTGTGGACGCAAGAACAGCCCGCCGCACCGTTCACAATATTTCAGCTCAACTTGAACCTGAGTGCTTTCCAGCCTGCTTATAAAGTTCATGATTGCCTCCGGTATGAAATTGACTGCGCTAAAGCAATCGGCATAGGGGGGAGAGTCACCTCTCCTCCCCTGCCACACCACCGTACGTGCGGGTCCGCATACGGCGGTTCGGATGAGTTAAGTTACCCTGCAAACAAGCGTGGAAGGCCCAGCGAGTCAAAG
>JBAQJU010000007.1:0-4536 GCA_049300475.1 Terriglobales bacterium
GCACAGCTTGCTCCGGTTTGTAACTGCGCCTGAAAGCCTCGTTGTAGAGGAGAGACAGCGCAACCAATGACCCCCGGCGTTCTCCAGGGGCATCTCTCTATCCGACACTTGTGCGCAGGCGGTGACTTCGCGGGCACCGCCCGCCTTCCACGAAGGGGCAAGGCCACTTGCTACCCGCTCGGGAAAAACTTAGGGCGGCGTAATCTAGTCAACCGCCCATTGCCGGGACGCTGTAATGTCCGGGCCAATCTCTTAGTTCACGCGCGTGTCCGGCAACGTCCACAACCGCCGAAGCCAGGACACGCTCTCCGCCTGTGGCACCCGCGCGTTAATTTCGTCCTCCACCCGCTCTGTGAAGCACGCGATGATGCGATGCGCGGTCTCGCCCCCTATCGGGGCGTCCAGGGCATAGCGAGGTGTGCCGCCAACCAATCCAATAACCCCGGCGAACCCGAGGCCGCGTGCTGTGAAGCACTGCGCGGTCTCTTCGGCAACGCGCTCCAGGTTCACTAGCTCAAAGTCCGCCGTAGTGCTGTTGTGCAAGATCGCCACGGCGAAACTGCTGTCCTTAACCAGCGCCTCAAACTTGTTGTCCAGTCCGTCCATGTGGTGCCCCTTTCCCTGTTAGACTAAAAATGGCAAACCAAAACCGTGATGCTTTAGCGGCGTCCCGTTTTTGACTGCTACCCGGCCTCGGCGTGTTACCAGCACCCGAGGCCATCATCTTTCTACTGTGTCAATTCATTCCGTCATCCGCACGCTTGGCTAGCTCCTCCAACCAACCCACGGTTTGCTTCGTGATGAGAAACGCCCTCACGCCTTTAACAACCCGCTCGTTCTCTGACTTCGCTTTCTTGTCCAGCATTCCGAAAATCAGCCCAAGCATAATGGCCGGATGCTCTGTCAATCTGTCCAACAGCTCCGCCTCTTTGCCGGGAATGAAATGTTGAGTGGACGCCAAGCTAAAGTCCGCGCTTACGTAGGCGACGGCCACGGCCCACTCACCCGGCTTCGGCTTCAAGTCTCTGGCAATCATCTGTGACTCTATCTCCCGGTATAAAACACGTGCCGCCGTGACCGCCTCGGCGGGAGTCCTCAACTCACTGGATGGCGGCCTTCCGTTGACCAAGAGACGGTGTATCTTTTCCACCTCGGACATCTCCCTCTTGGCCTTGTCCATTCCCGCCTGCCTTCGTTCCTTCCGCTGTGTCTCCGTCAGAACCATTTGCAACCCTCCACTAACAACAATAGTAAATGTATCTATAATAACTGTCAATAACTGTTGAAAACAGTCCGTGGCCCGAATGTGCCATCTGCCGGGGCCGCCGTCTACTAGTCACTGTTCCCTGCACTCGCGGCGGGGCTAAAATCGTCCACGATGCCCAAGAGCAAGAACGCAATTAAGTCCGTGGGGAAACCTTCGGCGCTGATAGATACTCGCGTGACCGCGCATCTCGGGCCGGGTATAATTCCGCGTGAGGGGTACAGAGCCGCCCGTTTGAAGCGCACGCGCTCCGGGCGGCCTTGGTCACTTAGGAGGAAAATTCCGAGATGGACGAAAACGAAAGAGTCATGCATGACAGCCGAGTGAGTTGGAGTGAGGAGGCAGCAAAAACCGCCAACGCGGAGGCGAATCAAAAGGGTCTCAAAGGTGCCGAGCGCGAGGGCTTCATAAAAGCACGCAAGGCCGAACGCTATGCCGAGCTAGAAAAATTGGGCCGGGAGAACTTAGCTAACTGACATTTTGGACCGCGCATCCCGCCTTTAGATGGATGCGCTGCGAAGTTGAAACCCGAAGCTAAAGGGGCCGCGCGGCCCATCGTGTTTTAGGTTCGCCGTTTCGTAGAGAATCGTGGCGATCTTCTCAACATCTTCTTGTGCTCGGATGGCGTTGCTTTCCGTGACAAAACTCTCCCAAACCGTCTTAACAAGAGTGAAGTTGCCCTCTAGAACATCTTTCAAAGGTTCGTACCCTTCACTTTCCACGTTCTCCGGCTTCCCATGTGCGAGCGTATTTCTGAAATCGAAAAGATCCTTCACAATCTGCCAAGGGCGTGCGCCGTAATCAGGCTTCACTTTAATGATGTCCGCCAACAAATCCAGTTTCTCGCGAGGCGTCAGACGCTCTAGGTACTTCCAGTGTGGAATGATATGCGGCCCGATCCAATTCAGAAATGCTTCAAGGGCAAACGCCCGGAAAATCAAACTGGCCCTGAGTTGATGCGCTGACCCTTCCGCGTTTTCTCGGCCCGCTCTAAGCAAACAGTTAGACGTATGCCACAGCTCAGCGTGGATTCTTACGTCTCTCTTCTTTTCGACGCGAGCTAATCGGGGCTTCATCATGTTCATAGAATGGTACGTCGAAAACAGGTTCTATTGTTCGCTATTTTTTGACCTTCCAAGTGCCACTAACCAATGAATCCACGCGGCCCTGCCTACCTTTCGCCCATTGCGCGTAGTGCCGCTCCGTGGCCTTGATGACCGCGCGGCTCGGACAGGCGTTATACTTTTCCCTCTGGAGGGCAGAAAGCTATGTGGGGGATGGATGAGCCGCCATACACGTTGCGGGAGGTAGCGCGTCTCTTAGGTGTCTCCCGAGAAACGGCAGCCAAATTGTTTGCTGGCGAGGAAGGCGTCTTGGTCCTCTCAGTCCCCGGCGCTCGGCACAAAATGCGAAGGATTCCACGCCCGGTTTTCAACCGGGTATTGAACCGGTTGAGCCAACCAAGAACAGAATCCCCATACTACCCGATAAGGTTTCGACAGCCCGTTGTCCACTTCCGTGAGTACCCGCAGAAGGCGCGGAAGTACACCGAAGAGGACCGCCGCAAAATGTCTGAGGTGATGCGGCGCGTGTGGGCAGAGAAAAAAGCCAGATGGGCCGCCCGACGAATGGCGCAATCGACGGCCCTGACATCCGTGCCATTCCCGTGCCGTTAACGCTCAACTAGACCGAATTAGCCGCGATAGTTGCCCTCTGCCGCGATCTAAGTTATTGAGACTACATTACGGCCCGGATTCAAATCCCACCCTCTCCGCCATTCCTTTAGAATGTGCGGGTTAGCGGTGATTTAATAGAAGCTACAGAAAAAGCTGATTTCTTTTCGCTTCCCTAAGTATTAAACGGAAGGAAGGAAATCATGGCAAGAAAACCCGCAGTCAGTGTCTACATCCGCATCCGCAATTCAGCAACAGGCAAGCAGCAACTTTGTCCCGCCGTCTGGCAGCAGAAAAACAAGAAACTCAAGGCCGGTTTTTGTCTGGTCGGAGGCCAAGAAGAGGAGCATCCAGAAGGCACATACAATTTGCGATACGCCGTCAATGGTGTAAGCAGATGGGAAACCCTCGAAGGTGTCGCCGACGACGTGGTACGAATTCGGATGGAGCGCCGTGAGCAGTTGGCGCATCCCAAGGGAGTACTCGCCAAGTACGTCCGCAACGGCATCACGGTGAGACCACAGACGCCCGCAGAACCCACCCCAGAGCACTATGGGCTTGCCGATGAAATCAAGACATACCTCGGCAACGTTGAGAAGTTGGCCCCACGCACCTACACGAATTACAAATTAACGCTCAGCCAATTTCAGGAGTCTTGCGGGAAGATCTTCGTGCACCAGATCACGAAGCAGGACTTGCAAGCGTTCGACTCGTTTTTGCTCAAGCGTGGTGATGAGGATCGCACGCGGGCGAACAAAATCCAGCATCTCGTCACATTCCTCCGGAACAAAGAAGGCCGACGAGCCGGGCCGCCAATCGAGGGCGTCAGCATCAAGGTGAAGTACGTAGAAGCACCTCCCGAGGCGTATACCCGTCAGGAACTCGAAGAATTGTTCCGGGTATCGTCCGAAGACGACAAGATGCTGTGGCGATTTTTTCTTGGTACAGGGTTCCGTGAGTCTGAGGTAAGTGTTGCTGAGTATACGGATGTCAATCCCGACACAAGTCAAATCTGTGCGGACGAGAAGCCGTATTTCGATTTTCGCCCTAAGGATTGCGAAAAAAGGCTCGTGCCAATCAGCGATGAATTGATCATTCAATTAAAGGCACGGAAAAATGGTTGCAGCCTGATCTTCCACAAGAACGGCAGGCCGGATGGTCATCTGCTACGCCGCTTAAAAATCGTGGCTTAAGGATGGCGGATTGAATTGCGGAAATTGTGTCGGGATGGAAGCTGGCAAACGGGTTTCTTGTGCCGATGCTCCGGTGTGCGGAAAATGGATTTTGCATCGCTTTAGAAAAACTTTCGCCACGGATCGCCATGAGAGAGGAGCGTCCGCACGGCAAATCCAAAAGTGGCTTGGTCACAGCAGTCTGGAGACCACGCTCCGCTACTTGGCAACAATGGACGACCAGAGTGATCAGGTACGGAATATCGTGAATGGCGTCCACGCCGGGCTGTGAGAACGATGAATCGGCATAGGGGGGAGAGTCACCTCTCCTCCCCTGCCACACCACCGTACGTGCGGGTCCGCATACGGCGGTTCGGATGAGTTAAGTTACCCTGCAAACAAGCGTGGAAGGCCCAGCGAGTCAAAG
>JBAQJU010000008.1:0-31876 GCA_049300475.1 Terriglobales bacterium
GTATAGGAGCGATCGCCTGGCGTAGCGTTGGCGATCACCTCCAAATTGGCGGCATCCGTCCAGCGATGCATCTCGAGCGCGTACATGGCAGGGAATTTCGACATTGCAAAGGCGTGCATGTCTCGGCCAGCCATTTCCATGGCCGGCATCGACCTGACCTCGTCAATCACTTTTGCCGCTTCGTCTTCGCGCCCGCTCTGCAGATAGGCATAAATCAGAAAATCCATGGCGTGAAACTGGTGACCTTCGCCACCCATGTGCATTGAGGCAGCGTGGCGAGTGGCGGCGATCGACGCCAGGTTCGACTTTATGTCATCGGGCCAGTCGCCAACCCGCGCAAAAATGTGCGAGGGCATGTGAACCGCATGCGGCGCGAAAGGAGCAATCTGCGCATAGCGACGCGCCGCCGGCAAGCCAAGTTCCGCGAGTTGCGGTTTGTCATAGGTGTGAATCAGGTAGTGGGCGACGCCGGGATGGTTTGGTTCCAGAGCAAACAGCTTCTCGAGAATTGCAGCAGCCTTCTTGCGGTTCGCAAAGGTGGTGTCGTTCTCGGGTTCGGACGCCAACAGCGAAAGCGCATAAAAAGCGGCTGCCTCGTGATCGTCAGGATAGCGCTGGTAGACCTTTTCCATGGCGGCGGAGTAGGCCCGAGCCCGCGCTTGGTGATCCAATTTTTCGCTGTTCGAATAGAAGGCGTGGATGGCGGCGATGTAATCGCGCTCGCGAGCAGTCTCCGCCTTAGAGTGTGTCTTATCGGCCTGGTTCAACTCCTCGGAAGCGCGCTTGATGGTGGCGGCGTTAGGTTGATCCCAGAGTTGGTGCCACAAGCTCATGGCCACGCCCCAGTGCGCCATGGCGCATTTCGGGTCCTGCTTCTCTACCTCGAGAAAAGTTTTTTCCGCTTCCTCGTACCAGAACGAGTGCAGCAGGGCGACACCTTTTTCGAAAGTCTTCTGAGCGTTGGGTGTGCAAGAGACGGGGAAATGTACGGTGCCCAGTTGCTCTCGTGTGACTTCGTCGTGATGGCCTTCATCCGCGAGCGCTGAGCCGCAGAATACTGCCGCGACACATATCAACCAGATCAGTTTGCGCATGGACGCACCCCGACCGGAGTCTATTAGCGGAGTCAGGGCCCGGTCAAGGCGAGGATGAGTCCTCCGGCGAGACAGCCATCCCACTAGGAGTCAATATGATAGGCTGAGTTGCCAGACTTTTTTACGAACATCTTTCCAAGCCGGGCCTTCTGTCTTACAATTACGTGCACTAGGAATCTGGCAGGTCCCCCGGCCTTTGAACCTGCAAGGCCCCTGCCGCTTCGTCCGAGGTCCACTTCGATTACGAAGGTCACTTGGCCCCGACACAGGAAGTTCGTAGCATGACCTTGAACACTGATAATCGACTCATGCCCGGGATCGCCGTTGCCATCCTCACTGAGGATCGCGAACAATCCGTCATTCTTAACACGCGACTGGAAAGCACTCATCTGGCGCGGACTGTATTGAGCCACGTCGGGTTTCCACCGGGGCCGGGCGATTCGCTGCTGCGGCAATTGCAGGACCAGCGCGCTGAAGTCGTCCTGGTGGATATTGATCCGCGGAATCCTCAGCGAGCCGTCCGGACCATTGAACTGATCCATGCCAGCGTTCCCGACATCACGATTTTTGCTGTCGGCGACATGAGCGACCCCCTGATCATCGTTTCCGCGATGCGGGCGGGCGCGCGCGAATTTGTGGATCGAGCCTCCAGCCACGAAGCCTTGATCGAAGCCTTCGCGCGCTACACGGCTTCGTTAAGCCGAGCCCAACGGAGTTCCAGCAAGGCACGGGTCTTTACTTTTCTGAATGCCAAAGGCGGAGTGGGCGCCACCACAACGGCCGTGAATACCGCTGTCGCCCTGCAGGAAGCGCACGGGCGCGTGGTTTTGGTGGATTTCGCGCCCATCGGGCATGCGTCGCTGCAGCTCAACCTTCGTCCTCAGTTCACCATTGTTGACGCGCTGCAGAACCTGCACCGCATGGATGTTTCGCTGCTGGATGGCCTGATGACCCCCTATCGCGACGGTCTTCATCTGTTGGCGGGCGCGCAGCAGCCGAACATGGCAATTCCGACCGCAGCCGAACTGGCCCGCCTTTTCGACCTGCTCGTGAGCCAATATCACTTTGTCGTTCTCGATTGCTCGGGACGCATGGATGCCACCATTCAAACCCTGTGCGATCTTTCCAATGCCGTATTGTTGGTGGCACAGACCGACGTCGTTTCTCTCTGGAGTGCAGGACGGATTCAAAGCTTTCTGCAGGAGGGCGCTGGCCGCGACCGGCTGCGGATCGTGCTCAATCGCTACAAGAAGATTCCCGGCTTCACCGACGAAGATGTCGAGAAGGCGACCAGCTGCAAAGTGCTCTGGAAGGTTCCTAATAACTTTCAACTCGTCGGACCGGCGATCGACAAGGGAAGTCCGGTGGCCATGCAGGGGAATCACGAAGTCGGTCGTTCTTATCAGGGACTGGCCGCCGAACTCGCCGGTGCCAGCAATGCCACGGAAGGTTCGCTCTCTTTGAGCTACCAGCACGAGAAGGGGGATGGCAAGAAACGAACCCCCGGCCACCTTATCGTGTCGCCGATTCGCGCAGGACAATAAAGCAGCCGCGAGCTTCGAGTAACCGCCAGACCTGCCTGCTCACCCAACCAGAAACATCAGGTATCAAATCGCCGCAAACTCCTCATAGTGTCGATTGCTCGCGGCTCGCGGCTCGTAGCTCACAACTCCTTTGCTAGAATCAGTGTTCGCCATGTCGCCGAAAAACGTCGAAATCCTCTTCCAGATGATCGCCTTCCTGTTTGCGATCAGCGTGCACGAGTCCGCGCATGCCTGGACTGCGTCGCAATGCGGGGATCCGACGGCTCGGATGCTCGGCCGCATCTCGCTGAATCCAATCCGCCACATTGATCTCTTTGGCACGATCATCCTGCCGCTGGTCGCCGCCCTCAGTGGAATTCCATTACTAGGCTGGGCCAAGCCCACGCCCGTTGATCCCCGAAACTTCCGCAACCCGATGCTCGACGACATCTTGACTTCGGTCGCAGGCCCCGTGAGCAACTTCGTCGTCGCTGCCGGCGCGCTTTTGCTTCTCGGAGCAATTTCGCTTTCATCGGCTTCCGGACACATTCTCGTCCTCGGTTTGAGCGGTGGCTTCGGCGGGAGCGCCTCGAACTCGGCATGGGCTCCCGTAGCTGTGCTTCTTTACGAACTCATGCTGATCAACATCGTGCTCGCGGTCTTCAACTTGATCCCGGTACCGCCGCTGGATGGAAGCCACGTTCTTCGGCATTTTCTGCCCGACTCGGCGCGCATGATCTTCGACCGCGTGGGCTTCTTCGCGCTGCTTGCCCTCGTGTACCTGGGCGGTGGACTGCTTAGCAGTCTGATCCGCCCCTTTGTACACTTCTACCTCATCGTGCTGGGCAAATTCTGAATGACAATTTCTCCAAATAAAAAACGCGTATTGAGCGGTATGCGGTCGACCGGTAAGCTGCACCTGGGAAACTACGTCGGTGCGCTCGAAAATTGGGTGCGCATGCAGCAGGAATACGACTGCTTCTTCTTCATCGCCGACTGGCACGCGCTGACTACCGACTACGCGGACACTTCGCACGTGAAGGAAAACTCCATCGACGTTCTCCTCGATTGGCTCGCCGCCGGACTCGATCCCGAGAAATGCGTGATGTTCATCCAATCGCACGTGCCTGAGCACGCCGAGTTGCATCTGCTGCTTTCGATGATCACGCCGCTCGGCTGGCTGGAGCGCGTCCCCACCTACAAGGAGCAGAAGGAGAACATCAAGGAAAAAGACCTGGGCACCTATGGCTTCCTCGGCTATCCCGTACTGCAAGCGGCCGACATCCTGATCTACAAGGCCGATGTCGTCCCCGTCGGCGAAGATCAGGTCGCGCATGTGGAGTTGACCCGCGAGATTGCGCGGCGTTTCAACGGCTTTTACAGGGGCAAGCGTGAATACGTTTTCCCCGAACCGCAATCGCTGCTCACGCCCACTCCCAAACTCCCCGGTACTGACGGACGCAAGATGTCGAAATCATACGGCAACGCGATCATGCTCACCGATCCGGAACCGGTCGTACGACAGAAATTGAAAACCATGGTGACCGATCCGGCCCGTATACGGCGCAGCGACCCGGGCAATCCTGACCTCTGCCCGGTCGGCGACCTGCACAAAATATTCAGCTCGGCAGAAACCATGGCCAAGGTCAACGAAGGTTGCCGGTCCGCGGGAATTGGCTGCATCGAGTGCAAGGGCTGGGCTGCGGACAGCTTGGCCGAGATCCTTAATCCCATGCAGGAGCGCCGCCAAAAATACGCCGACAATCCACGCCTCGCCTGGGATATTCTGGAAGCGGGCTCTTCCCGTGCCCGCGATGTGGCGGGCGCTACCATGAACGAAGTGCGCGATGCCATGGGCATCTCGCTCAAGTACGAGCCGCCAAAGGATTCCGCGAAGTGACGGATTTGTCCCATCCCGCGCCCATTGAAACCTCAGTTGCCGCGGCCACTACACCGACCGCGGCTCCGCCCAAACTCGCTCACGTTTCGCATCATGGCAAGGAGTCAAGCGATTTCCCTTTTGCAATTGAACTCGGTGAAATCTACGAAGGCCCGCTCGACCTGCTGCTCGATCTGATTCGCAAGCAGGACATTGACATCTACGACATCCCGATTGCACAGATCACCGCGCAATATCTCGCCTACGTCGAACGGATCCGCCAACTCGACGTGAACGTAGCCTCCGAATTCATTTACATGGCGGCAGTTCTGATTCACATCAAGTCGAAGATGCTGCTGCCGCGCGACCCGCTTGCTCCAGCCGACGCTCAGGAAGATCCGCGCAACGAACTCGTCAACCGTTTGCTCGAGCACGAAAAATTCAAATCGGCCGCACAAATGCTCCTCCAGAAGCAGCAGATCGAAGACGCGGTGCTCAGCAATCCCGCGATCCGCGAGTTCATGGACGCGGAGGGAACCGAACCGGAACTCGCCGCCGATGTGATCGACCTCGTCAAGACGTTCCAGCAGATTCTCGACCGCGCCCGGACGCGCCCGATACTAGAAGTGGATGAAGACACGGTTACCGTCGGCCAGATGATCCAGTATTTGCATCGCCGGCTGTCGTTCGAAGATCGGCCGATTCGCCTGAAACAGATGCTTCGCAACGTGCCGTCGCGCCAGGCTCTGGTCTGCATGTTCCTGGCGCTGCTCGAACTGGTACGCTTGCAGGCAATTCAGGTTCGGCAGGAAAACGTTTTCGGCGAAGTGCTGGTCCGCAAGCACTCGCACTTCGAACAAGTAATGACTGAGCAGGCCGCGGTACGAGATGATTGGAGATGAACATCGGTTGCCAGTGCCCGGTTGCCAGTTGCCAGTCAACGAAGCGCGTGCTGGCGACTCGGCTCGGTCCGCAAGAGCAATCAAAAACTGGCAACCGGCAACTGACAACTGATTCTCATGAGCCTTAAGCCCCAACTCGAAGCCATCATTTACGCGGCGGAAATTCCTATCACGCTCGATCAGATCATTCCTCTCGTGAAAGATTGTGCGCTCATGGAATCTCCTGAGATCGACGTGACTGAAATCAGATCACGCGTTCGCGCCGCCGTCGAAGAGCTCATCGCCGATTACTCCACTTCCGATCACGGCATTGAAATCCGCCAGGTTGCCGGTGGCTACCGAATGTCCACCAAGCCTGAGCAGCACGATGTGGTGCGCGCCTTCGCCAAAAGTCTGAAGCCGCCGTTCCGCCTTTCGCTGCCCGCGCTCGAAACTCTGGCCGTCATCGCTTACAAGCAGCCTGTCACCGTGCCCGAGATCAGCGAAATTCGGGGCGTCGATTCGGGCGGAGTCATTGCGACCTTGCTCGACCGCAAGCTCATCACGACCGCAGGCAGAAAAGCCGTCATCGGGCGTCCCATCCTCTACAAAACCAGCAAAGAATTTCTGCTTCGCTTCGGCCTCAAGGACATCCAGGAACTGCCGAGCATGGAGGAATTCGAGAAGCTGCTGGCCGAATCGTTTCAGAGCGATTTGCTGCCCAATGAAGGCACGACAGCAGAGGGCCCGTCTGCGGAAGCCTCTTCCAATCCCGAACTGGCGACTGATTCCATCGACAGCGCTCCGATGAGCGCCGAAGAGCTATCCGACCGCCGCCACCATCAAGATGAAACTCTCGATGCTCAAGCCGAACAAAACGAAATCCCAGCCAGCACCGGGCAGGAATAGCCATGCCAACGGAACGCTTACAGAAAATCATCGCCGCAGCCGGTGTCGCCTCCCGTCGCAAGGCGGAAGAACTGATTACTTCAGGGCGCGTGCTTGTCAACGGACAGCCAGTCACACAACTGGGCAGCAAGGCCGATCCCGAGCAGGACCACATTCGCGTCGATGGCAAGCTTCTGCATGCTCCGGAACGGTTCACCTACATCGTCCTTAACAAGCCCAAGGGTTATGTGACTACGGTCAGCGATCCCGAACACCGTCCCACCGTGATGGATCTCGTGAAGGGAGTCAAAGGGCGCATCTATCCAATCGGCCGGCTTGATTGGGCCAGCGAAGGACTACTGCTGCTCACCAACGACGGCGCGCTTGCCAACGCTCTGATGAAGGCGGCGTCGCACGTGTCCAAGACCTATGTCGTAAAAGTTGCTGGCGTTCCCGACGAAGTCAAACTCGAAAAGCTTCGCCACGGAGTGTCCATCGCCGAAAAGGGCGGTCGACGCGTGCGCACCGCTCCCGCGCAGATCAAGCTTATCCGCGAAGGCGATAATCCCTGGCTGGAAGTGATCATCATCGAGGGACGCAATCGCCAGGTGCGCAAAATGTTCGAGGAAGTCGGACACCACGTGGAAAAAATTCGCCGCGTGCAGTACGGTCCGCTGTCGCTCGATGTTCCTCCTGGAGAATTTCGCAGCCTTACTCTCGAAGAGGTCGCGAGATTGAAATCCGCAGCTTCCGCACAAAAGTCCACTAAGCCTGCGCTCGCATCCAGACCGGTATCAGCCCCAAAACCGGCGTTCGCCAAGAAAGCGCCCTTCGCGAAAAAGCCACCGTTCGATAAGAAGCGGCCATTCGCCGCGAAGTCGCCGACTCACAAGAAATCGGCATACGATAAAAGGTCGTCATTCGCCAAAAAGTCCGCTTTCGACGGAAACTCTGCGCCTGCCCGCGAGCCAGCCTTCGATAGAAAGCCCGGCAGAAATCCGACTGGCACTCAAACATCGCCGTTCAACGGAAAGCCTGCCCGGATCCAAAAACCGTCGTTTGACAAGCATTCGCGCACGCAGAAACCAGCACGCTTTCAAAAGTCCTCCCGCAAACGCACCTAGCGTTCCTCCTCCGGAATCATCGGCAGGCGCGCCGCGCCATACAAGCCTGCATCGCTTCCCAGCAGGGCCCGAGTGATGATGGTCTTGCGACCTGAAGCCGGGTGGACGTGCGCAGAAGCGCCGTGGTTGTGGAGCAGAGGATCGGGCGGGGCAGTCGCGGCATACACCATGGAACGCTCGCGCAATTCCTCAAAAATTGAAGGGGCAAAAGCCTCCCACGCGCTCGAAACGCCGCCGCCAATCACATAAATGGGCAGGTTCAACGAATTCACCATGGCGGAAAGCACAATGCCCAGGCAACGGCCCACGTACCGGAAAATTCGGCGCGCGTCCTCATTGCCCTGGATGGCGAGGTTGTACAAGGATTTCGAGCTGAATTCGGCGTCGGAATGCGCGGCCCGCGCCAACGAAGAACCGGGGTTGCGCGCAATTTCTTCCTGCGTCATTCGGACGATTGCGGTCGCCGACGCATATTGCTCCAGGCACCCTCGATTCCCGCACTTGCAAGGATGCCCTTCCGGCTCCACGGTCGTGTGTCCAAACTCGCCGGCCATTCCATTCATACCGTGCCAGATGGAGCCGTTCTGAACCAGTCCTCCGCCCACGCCCGTGCCCAAGGTCAGCATCGCCATGTGGTCGCAATCCTTGGCCGCTCCCAGCCATTTTTCTCCCAGCGCCGCGACATTGGCATCATTTTCGAGGATCACCACCGTCTTCAACCGGTGTTCGATTTCAGCGCGCACCGGATAGTCGGCCCAACCCGGCAGGTTCGGCGACTCGCGCAACAGGCCGCTTTGCATGTCGATGATGCCGGGCACGCCGATGCCGATTCCCATGAGCGTGGCCGAGTTCTTGTACTTGTCGAGCACATGTTCGATGGCTCCGCACATGTCGTCGATGACGTGATCGCGGCCGAGCGAAACTTTTGTGCCGAGCGTAACTTTTTCGACGAGCGTGCCCTGATCGTCCACGGCCGCAATCCGCAAGTTCGTGCCGCCAAGATCAACGCCGATTGCGAAATTTTTCATCGGTTGAACCACCTCAATTTTGATCAGGTGCCAGCCAAGAAATTAGACCACAGGCTACACGGAGGTGCACGGGAGCCCAAAAGCTTATCAGAAACCTGGGTCTATTTTTGACACGTCGGACAATAATGACTGCTGCGCCCCACCAGCACCACGCGCCGAATCCGCGTCCCACACACGAGGCAGGGCTCGCCCTCGCGTCCATACACGCGGTGCTGAAGCTGAAAAAATCCTTCTTCTCCATCCGCGTCCACATAATCGGAGATCGAAGAACCTCCGAGCGCAATCGCCTCGCGCAACACCTCGCGCACTGATTCGTAAAGTCTTCCGAGTAGCAGGCGCGTTAACGTCGCCGCGCGTTTTCGCGGACGAATGCCCGCCCGAAACAGCGATTCGTCAGCATAAATGTTGCCGACTCCGCGCACTAACTTTTGATTTAAAAGGGCGCTTTTGATCGGAGCCTTGCGGCCGCGAAAAAGCGCGATGAAATCTTCTTCGCTCACATCGAGGGGTTCGACTCCACCGGGATCGAAGGCGGTGGTGTGAACGCTCAGTTTGCCGAACATGCGTGGATCGATAAACCGCAGTTCGCGTCCCGAAGCGAGCGTTGCAATCAGATGCGTGTGCTTGGCCACATCGGCCTGCGGGTCGCAAACCACCATGCGTCCCGTCATGCCAAGGTGAACCACCCATTGAGCTTGCGTCGTACCGCACTTCGTCGCATTGCCTTCGGACGACGTGGATTTGCTTTCGGAGGGGATTCCATTCCTCTTTGTCGCCAGGCCCTTTCCCGCAGAGTTCTCCCACCGCGAGTTCTTTCTCTGCGAGGATTCACCTTCAAGGCTGAAGACGATGTGCTTGCCCGCTCGATGCACTCCGACGATGCGCTTGCCCTCGAGCGTCCTTGCGATGAGCGCCGCCGGCGACTTGAGGGGCTGCGGCCGGGAACCGATCCAGACCGAGATAATCGTGTCCCCGATCACGCGCCGTTCCAGACCGCGCACAATCGTTTCGACTTCGGGAAGTTCGGGCACCGAATCAGCATACAAGATCGGCCGGCGATGACAGATTGGAAACGCTTCGGGTGGAATCGCAATATTCGCTTCGCGTGTTCAGCCTACGGCTCCGGGCTTGCGGCATCCAACGGATTCAACGGCGAAATTTGCCGGGCATGCGAAGATGGCACGGAGAATGGCTAATTTTGAAATCCGCTATAGAAAGGAAGAATCATGACTGACACGCGGGCAGGAAGGAAGATTGCCATACTCTGCTGACCAGCCGCAAGCCGGATGATATTCCGGCGCTTAATCGGGAGATCGCGTTGTTCGCGGAGGGCCGGTCGGCGGGGGGGAGCGCGGGAGAAGAAGGTGGCTTGAATCGGCAACGCTGCGACTCTGTGAGATAAGTCTGGCCGGGACTCTACGGAATTCCGGCCTTTTACTGCTCGATAGCGGGTGGTCTTGGCGGGAAACAATCCGCGGGAAGAATGGGGAGCGCGGGGATCAAGGGCGGACGGGGATATACTCCTATGCAAGTCCGGTGCACGGGGTTGGGGCTGAGTTTGACTCCCGGCCGGACCAACCAAGGTTGCGATCTAAGTAAGATTGATCCCATGTGTTCACAGCTCGGGGTTCGAGCGGGACGCGGCTGTGTTTCAGGAGACCGATGCTGTTTCGCAGAAGACTTCTTCGCGTGCGTCTGAATTTGCTGGTGATGGGAGCGGGCTTGCTCTTGTCGGCGCCTGTACTTGCGCAGTTCGGAAGTGTGGGCGGGCACGTGGGACCGAACACGTCGGGGGGTGTCGACGAGAAAGATGAGTTAAAGAGCTTTCACCAGGCGATGGCGTTGCAGGCGACCAACCAGCAGACCGCGGAGTTTCGGTCGGTGGTGAAGAGCTCGGAGGCGGCGAGTCGGGATCTGGAGGGTCTGGGGAAGGATTCTGGAAAGCAGGGCGATGCCGCCGCACTTTCCAGCCGGACTACCACATTGCGGCAGGCGCTGGACCAGGCGCGACTTGAGACCGGGAAATTTCTCGATGGATTTTCACCGGCACAGAAATCGGGGTTGAAGGACATCACTGCTAGACTGCTGAAGGCGGAGGCGGATCTGGGCGAGCGGGAGAAGATGCTGGATGCCGGCTTTATTAATGCGAATCCCGTGGACACTATGTCCGTCCGCGAGGAATTGGGGAAGGCACTGGCGAATTTGCGCAAAGAGCAGGACAGCCTGGCGGTGGAGATGGGGATTGTCCAATCCGCGGGCGGGCTGGATGTGGCATTCAAGATTCCTCCGTTTAAGAGTTCGCTGACGATTGCAAATCAGCCAGTGGCGGTTACGAGTTCGACGATGATTTTTCGGGTTGGGCCAGAGAGCGAGCAGAACGTGTTCAAAGTCGAGGCAACCACCAACCTTTCAGACCTGCAACAGAATATGACTGAGATCCTGGGAGCGCTCCTTAATAAAGGGGATCGATGCGGGGAGCGGATTGAAGTGGAAGATGGCACGCTGACTCCCTCGGATCCTTCGAGCCTGGTGGTTGCGCAACTTCGTTATCAGCGCTGGGTGTGCCATCGCATGGGGCGGGATGAGAATTCCTCCGAAGTGGCGGAAGGAAACGCGACGGTGGAAGTGAAGCTAACGCCAGCGATTGGGCCGCAGGGCGAATTGCAGGTTGTGCCGGAGATCGGGCGGGTGGAGGCGGACCGGTTTCTTTCGGACCTGGTGCGTTCGGGGGATCTGGGAGTTGCGCTCCGCGAAAAAATTGCGCGCGCGGTGGGGGCCGCGATCACGGATCTCAAGGCCGCGCTTCCGCCGGCGGCCAGGGATTCCGCAAAGATCGAAAATGTGCGATTCGAGACCTTGCCGGACGGCGGGTTGAATGCGATTGTGAGCGGTGAGATGCGGATCTCCGAGGAGCAGACCAAGCTAATGGGGAGCCAGATCAAAGAACAACTGGCTTCGCGGGCGGTGGCACCGCGCTGAACATTTGAAAGATCCAAGAGCAAGTCCCTGCCGTTTTGAAAACCGAACAATTTGGGAGTGATGGTACTCACAGCATTTGAGGACGAACTTTTGTCTCATGCTGTCAGTATTCAACTCACATACCGGTTTCAGAGAGCGAGGTACGGTGGGCGATCTGAGCGCGCATTTTTCGAAGAGTGAGTTTGCCTGCCATTGCTGCGGCGAACTGAAAATCGAGGAGGGGCTCGTCGCGGGCCTGGAGCAGTTCCGCACGCTTGCCGGCAAAGAAATTGTGGTGCACGACGGCTACCGGTGTCCGGCTCACAATCAGAAAGTGGGAGGCGTGCCGAATAGCGAGCACACGCGCGGGATGGCCGCCGACATCGCGATCCCCGGGCTCTCGCTGCAGGAAATGTACGAACTCGCCCTCCGGATTCCGACCTTTTGCAATGGCGGCATCGGAGCTTATGACGGCGACTTTCTGCATCTCGACAACCGGCCGCATCCGGCGCGGTGGGCGCGGGTGCGGGGCCAGTACGTGGGAATTCAGCACCTTGTTACGACGCCCGGAACCCTGCTTGCCAAAGTGCAGACCGGCTCTCAGCCAGCCTGAGCATAGGCTTTCACGAGTGCCATTCGATGGACTGCTTGACCATGCCTGCACGTAGCAAAGCCCCGTCACCACGCTAAACCGCTTGCCGGACGCGGGTTTCCCAAACGAGTTCCATCTGAAACTTGCGGGCGGACCCGCCGTTGAACGAGGTCCGGTTACTCATAAAGTGCAGACCGTTTCACCCACCTTCGCGCCGGTCTCTCGTCTGGCTGAGGTAACTCTATTCGTGACAAGCACTTAACCTCCGATGACTGTATGGTTTTTGGGGTGCACTAGAAAGCATGCGCGGCTTCGGACGCAAAAGGGTCGCGTGGAGGCAAGAGTTGAGCATCGTCTACAGCACCGAGTGCAAAGCGGCGCAGAAGGCAAACCGGCCAGTCGCGATGCTTCCGATCCTGATTATCCTGTTCATCTTTTCCTATGCCCTGTTGACGATGCTGGTCTTCGAGCAGGGACAGACCATCGAATCGCAGCGCAATTTGATTCGCGAGATGCTTAAGGACAGCACGCAACTGGCTGCCATCAAGAACAGGTTGGCGCATGACGCCAATCAGCATCCCAACAGTCCGCTTTCTGAGAACCAGCGTTCGCATGACAAGATTTCAGGCTCCGCGGACCAGAAAAATCCGGGGACCGCTGCTGTTCCTCCCAAGGGCTCTGACAAAGAAGCAAAACGGCATGGCAAATCGACGCACTCAACCAGAGAGGCGCCCGGTGAGCCCGACTCCGATTTGCAGGATGTAAGGCGTTCGACGCGCGCGATATAGATTGCAGCGGCGCGAAACAAATGGTTCTGTGGAAATCCGGCCCCTAGAGAAAGGCCGGTAAAGGAGTGAGACCCGTTATGAAGGCTTTGGCCCTAGCTATACTCCTGTCTCTTCCCGTTCCGAAGCTGGCGCCTCCAGCCAGCCTTACGCCTGCGGCGACCCAGCAACCGGCACCGAGGAAGGGCGGGACGTGGTACTTCGCCGCCACTGGTCACGCCGTTTATTGCTACGGACCGGTCGTAACCCTGCCGCAAGCACCCGATGGACTGCTGAAAGTGGCGACTTTTTGCCGGGGCGATCAAACCATGGTGCCGCTGAAGGACTAGCTGACGAGAGCCTCGTCCGGCCGGCGCAGTGAGTGAGGCTTGTTCGGTTCCTTATAATATTAAGATAAAGGCTCGTCCTTTGGTGGACGGGCCTTTTCTGGTTTCGATCCACACCGGAAGTCGCGCTCAAGGCAAGTCCCGCTCAACTTCTTCCCGAAACCCGTCGACGATTGGCGTAGAGCAGTTGCTGGACGGAATTCCCGTTGCATTCCTCAGCAAGCGGTGTTGCAAACCTCCACATCTGCGAGCCTCGTTGTAAGTCGATGTTTCTTCACGATCATGCTCGAGTAATCGCTTGTTGGAGCGATTCCGTTCGACAAACGGCGATGCGATTCTCATCAAAATGCTGTTGATGTTTTCAGCGAAATTTCTGGGGCATCGGCATTGTTGAAAGCGCAAGCGCCTGATTCTTATTCGTTTGTGAGTGGAATGGAGATTCGTATCTTGCGGTTTCGAGTTTGGCATGGCGAATGCCTTTAGGAAAGGTGGCGAGCGGCCTTAAAAGAAAGAGCCCTCGAACGAAGGTGGGTTATGACAGTCATCCTGGTTCTCTTCACATTCGCAACTTTCCTCTTAATCGATCACTTCCACAGCAAGAAACACGTTGTTGTACAGCCGGCCATGATAGTGGCTGCGAAGTCTGAGAAAAAGGCTCCAGCGCTACCGGGCCTGGTCGGCGGATTCAACGTTCCCGAGAATCTCCGCTATCATCCCGGCCACACCTGGGCGCTCAGTGAGAGCCCCAGCCTGGTGCGCGTGGGCATGGACGATTTTGCTTCCAAGCTGATTGGCAAAGTGGACCGCATGACGCTGCCGCAGCGCGGACAGTGGATCCGGCAGGGACAGAAGATTGCGACGATTTTCCGCGATGGCGCCGCAGTGGACATGGTTTCGCCGATCGAAGGCAGCATTGCCGACGTGAACGACAACGTGACGGCGGATCCGAAGCTGGCGCAGAAGGATCCCTACGGAGAAGGCTGGCTGGTGACGGTGCAGTCTCCGGATGCCAAGACGAACTTCCGCAACCTGATCGGTGGCGCGATGGCCCGGTGGTGGACAGAAGAGTCGGCGGGTCGTTTGCAGAGAAAGATGCCGATGTTCGCGGGCGCGCTGGCGCAGGATGGCGGCGTGGCAGTCGGCGATCTGGCCGAGCAGGTTCCGGACAAGGAATGGGTCTCGATCACGAAAGAGTTCTTTCTTTCCTAGTTAATATCCAGGGCTCGCTGTAAGGCTCTCGCCAAGCAAAACGACCACCGCCCGGGATCATGACCCGGGCGGTGGCTTTTTGGGGATGAGTTTGGGATCTTTTCAGAGGTAGGGTAGGTTGAGCATTTGGCCGGGCAATATTTCAGCCGGAAAGATGTTTTTCAACTCAAGTCCATCCACTGCTCTTTCGGAAGTGTGCTACTTCTACGATATCCGTAAGGTGCGAGAGCGCTCCGATCAAGAGCCTGAAGGCTAACGATTGTGCCGGGGTTTCAGGCTAATTGCTACCTTGATGACTGCGCCGTCCACGGGATCAACCTCGAAGACTGCCTTGCTGGTGTAATCTGCGTTGTCCAGCCGGTATTTGAAGACGCTGTAGGACTGAAAAATGTCGGTATCATACGGGGCGCCATACTTGTCCTGCATGTCGGCAGCGGTGTAGCTGCGGCCGGCAAATTGAAGTATGAGGTAGGCGTCCTGCCGCTTCTCGCTCTTCAGAACCACAATTTCGGAAAACGGAAAAGGCTGGCGTCCCAGTGAGTAGTCCACGATTGCACTCTTGTGCCGGTGGAAGATTCCCTTTTGTACGATCTCGTCAATCCTTTTGCTCACTTCGCCATCCAGCATAGAGCTGTCGCCGGTGGCGGCACAGGGGTTCTTATCCGGCCTGCACCCTGCGCGGATCTGTTTTGCGACGTAGGCGCGAAGCACCGTGGAGTTTTCGAGCACTGCCTTGATGCCTTGCTCCGCAGGCAGCGCGGCGGCCGCGAAGAGATAGGGAACTGTCTCGCGCCAGTCGAAGGCATCCCCAGAGAACTCAGCCTGAGCGCTGCCGCCGGGGGACGGGTTGCCGCCCTCCGATGCGCCCGCCAACGACGGAGCAAATTGGGAGAGTAATAACAGGATAACCAGGAGAGTTGCCGGTCTCATGTCCATGAGCAAGGCTGAGATGATAGCGGATAAGAACAAAAACAACTAGCCATGCCATGGAGGCAGTGGGCCAGTATTATTTTGCTTTCGCAGGAAAAACATACCACACTAGCCCCATGGAACAAGGGGCTCCATTGGCCTTGACTTGCGGCTGAAATCCACAACAATTTTTTGTGGTGGATTTCAGGGCTTATTGAATCCTAGATGCGGTCGCCTACCCGCATTACGGAAGTTTACGTCCAAGTCTCCAAATCCTTTCATGGTTGTCCCCCGCCTGTTATCAATGGGTATTCTCCGTTTGCTGCCCTACGAACCGCAGTCGGGATTCGAGGGAGGAGTCTGCTGGAAATGACACCCCGCGCTCAATCATGGAGGGAGATGAATCCCGCGCCCCGCGCATTTATTGCCGCGGTCGTCGTGAGCGGGATCGGCGTACTGGTCTACTCGCTTCTTCTCCACGAATGGGGAGAACATCCGCTCAGATTTTCCTGCTACCTGGTGATCGCGCTGGCGGCTTCGCGGCTCAAGGTAAACCTGCCGGGCATTACCGGGACCATGTCGGTGAATTTTCTGTTCGTGCTCCTGGGCGTGCTGGAACTGGGCTTGTCGGAAACGATCGCGCTGGGCTGCGCGGCGGTGGTGGTGCAATGCATCGGCCGTGAGCGCCCGGTTCCGGTGCAGGTTTCGTTCAACGTCTGCTCGACGGCGGTGGCTATCGCGGTCGCGTTCATGGCCTATCGCTATGCGCTGCTGCATAGCAGTATTCATGCGCCCATGCTGCTGTTCGGGGCGGCGTGCCTTTATTTTGCCGGCAACACGCTTCCGGTGGCAGTCGTTATTTCGCTGACCGAGCATCGCCCGCTGCACCGGATCTGGCACGACTGCTACTTCTGGAGTTTCCCGTATTACCTGGTGGGCGCGGGTGTGGTCGGCATCATGAGCTGGCTGCACCATTTCGCGGACTGGCAGACATCGCTGCTCACGCTTCCGATCGTATACGTCATTTATCGTTCCTACCGGCTCTACCTCGGCAAACTCGAGGACGAAAAACGGCACGTGGAAGAGATGGCGGATTTGCACATGCGCACTATCGAGGCGCTGGCGCTAGCCATCGAGGCCAAGGATCAGACTACTCACGACCATCTTCAAAGAGTGCGCATCTATGCGGTCGAGGTTGCCAAGGATCTGAAGGTCGACCAGGCAGGCATGGAGGCGCTGCAGGCCGCCGCCTTGCTGCATGACATCGGGAAACTGGCCATTCCCGAACACATTATCTCGAAACCGGGACGGCTGACACCGGAAGAGTTCGAGAAGATGAAAATTCATCCCCTGGTGGGCGCGGAAATCCTGGAGCGGGTGCAGTTCCCTTACCCGGTCGTACCCATCGTGCGGGCTCACCATGAAAAATTTGACGGGACCGGCTATCCGCAAGGATTGCGGGGAAACGAGATTCCGATTGGCGCGCGGATTCTGGCAGCGGTAGATTTTCTGGACGCGCTGGCCTCGGACCGGCAGTACCGGCGTGCGCTGCCTCTGGATGAGGCCATGGCGGAGCTGGCGTCGGAGTCGGGCAAGGCGTTCGATCCCGAGGTGGTCAGAGTTCTGGAGCGGCGATACGTGCAACTGGAGAAAATGGTGGTTGCGCGCATGCACAACCTGAGTAAGGAGAAATCCGCCGAAGCCCAGGAAAGAGACGAAGACCAGAACAAAGACGAGGAGGCAACGGTAAACTCGGAGATCAGGCCAGCGGCCGGGTTTGCAAGCCAAGGGAAGCCGCAATCCCACGAGCGCAGCTTCCTCAGTTCGATTGCGGCCGCCCGGCAGGAGGCGCAGACGCTATTCGAACTCAGCCAGGACCTGGGCGCCTCCCTCAGCCTGGGAGAAACGCTCTCGGTATTCGCGGTCAAGTTGCGCCGGGCGATGCCCTATGATGCGATCGCGATTTACGTGCGCCATGGCGAAGAGCTTGTGCCGGAATACGTGAACGGCGACAACTTCCGGCTGTTTGCTTCGCTGCGAATTCCCATGGGGCAAGGGCTCTCGGGATGGGTTGCGCAGAATCTGAAGCCGATCCTGAATGGCAATCCTTCCGTCGAACCCGGTTATCTGAATGATGCCTCGAAGTACAGCACGCTGACTTCGGCACTGGCCGTTCCCCTCGAGGGCCTGCAGGGCGTGGTCGGTGTGGTCGCCCTGTATCATGCCGAAAAAGATTTCTTCACCTCCGACCATTTGCGTATCCTGCTGGCGGTAAGTTCGAAGATGGCGCTCGCCATGGAGAACGCGCTTAAGTATGAGCAGGCGGAGAATTTCGCGGTCACCGATTACCTCACTGGTCTTCCTAATGCGCGTTCGCTGTTTCTGCAACTGGATCGCGAACTGGCGCGGTGCAAGCGCGACAAGACGAATTTGACGGTGATGGTCACCGACATGGACGGCTTCAAGCGGATTAATGACCGCTTTGGGCACCTCGAAGGCAATCGTGTACTGCGCTTGTTTGCGCACTCGCTCAAGGAAACCAGCCGCGAGTACGATTACGTTGCACGCATGGGTGGCGACGAATTTGTGGTGATCGCTCCTGGTTTGACGGTGGAAGCGGCCGCGCGCAAAGCGGAACAGATGCGTGAGCTGGCCCAACAGGCGGGAAGAGAGGTTTGCAACGAGGACATCCTGTCGCTCAGCGTGGGCAAGTCGGTATATCCGGACGACGGCCTCGATGCCGAAAAGCTTCTTTCCGAAGCCGACAAGCGAATGTATCTGCAGAAGCAAAGCCAGCCTTCGCGGAGCAACCGCCGGCTCTATCGGCGGGTGCGCGTCCGGATTACGACCGAGATCGCGATCGAGGGCCAGACGCGGACCATGCTCGGCATTATCAGCAATCTGAGCGTCAACGGGTGTTACGTCGAAACCAGCGTGCTGCTGCTTGCCGGAACCCGCGTAAAACTCTCATTCTTGCTGGACAACACAAAGGTCGCCATTCAGAGTGAAGTTCTCCGCATGGACATGGGCGTGGGGGCAGCTTTACGGTTCAGCGAGTCAACGCACGAGGTGCGCACTACCCTGCAGCGCCTGCTGGAACAGCTGGCCAGTTCCGAGGCAATCGCGGAGCGGCAGCGCGGACAAACTGCATCCGCGACGATTGGGTAAGGGGAACGCCCCTCGCCCGCCGCCTGTTGCTTCTTCTTCAAGTTCCAATCTCACGCGGAAACTGCAAGCGGACGAATCTGGAGCAGGGGTGCGCCATGGCCTGACATGCCGCGCGGCTTCTCCAAGCCTTGCCGCAGCATGTTTGCGGTCGGCACGCCGGTGCGGTAGAACGACTTCTCGCAATCCGCGGTGGATGGACCCCGCATATTTCCTTCCATATAAGCCAGGCCCGGACAACGCGTGCAACTGCTGACGTGCGAACAGGAAGAGCAGGTGGAAAGATGTTTCGCCTGAATGGAGCGCACTTCATTCATCTGCGGCGATAAATTCCAGATGTCGATAAATGTCTGCCGGCGAACATTTCCAGTGGGGAGCGGAAACTGCACGCATGGGAATACGTCGCCATAGGGGGAGATATAACAGAAAGAATGGCCAGCGCTGCAGGAATAGCCTTCCAGATCTTCTTCCGACGGCGGCTTCGGCGGGGCACAGAACTCTTCCTGGTTGGGAACGAGCGCAGGATTGCGGAAGACTTCCTCGAGCTCTGTTCCCGGGACGCGGAGCGCGAGAACGGAGGTATCGCCATCCATCATGGGCGTAATGGTGGGATCGAGCGTGTATTGAACGCCCAGTTCGGCGGCGAGTTTTTGCGCGCCGTAATGATCGGAGAGATTAGCGGTCATCAGCACATTGGCAATGGTGACGCGCAAACCCTGATCGCGCAGAAAGCAAATGGCCTTGATGGAACGTTCGAAGGAGTGCGGCAGTTTGGTAATGGCATCGTGAACTTCAGGACGATGTGAGTAGATGCTGACCTGGACCGTGTCTACGCTGAGCGCGCGAATCCGTTGCGCCTCGGCCTCGCCGATCATGACGGCGTTGGTCTTGATCTTGACATTGAAGAGCAACCTGCGAGCGTACTCGACAAGTTCGAGAAAGTCGCGGCGCATAAAGACCTCGCCGCCGCTGAAAGTCAGAAAGAACACCCCGGCTTCGGCGAGTTGATCGAGCACGTTTTTAATTTCAGTTGTCGTCATCTCGCCATGGTCGTCGTGATCCAGATAGCAATGCACGCAACGCTCGTTGCAGCGATAGGTGACATCCATATGGATGGCGAGAGGCACGCCCAGGTTGAACGCCTTCTGCCCCACTTCGGCCATCAGGCTCATCGGGGAGTCTCCCCGGTGGCGGAATGGTGATCCGAGAGCGGCTGATCGGAAACTAGAAGGATTCCGTGGCTCGAGAGTTCGGCGACAAATTGGTCCGCATCGAGTTGGGCCTGTTCGGGGTCGACTTCAAATTGCGCGCAGACCCGCTCGCGGACAATTTCGCGCAGCGGCGTGCGGCCGTCGGCAGCTTGCCAGATGGCAGTGGCAACTTGGTTGAGCGTGAAGAACGTGGAATCGGCCGAGTTCATCACCATCATCTCGCCGGCCAGCATGCGGGCGGCGATCGTCGAGCTGCGTGCGATATAGGTCTCAGACATGCGCAGGTTCTCCCACAGATTGGTGTGTGGTGGCGGGGCTCTGCCCCGCAGGACGGGGCCCTTCGACTCCGCTCAGGGCAGGCCCCGCCCCGTCACTACACCGTCCACCTACTTCAGATTGCCGGGCTTTAAATTGCCGCTCTTCAAATTGGCGAATATGGTCCCACACCTTGCTATCAGGATAGAACGTCAGACGGCGAATGGGAACTCGCGCAACAATATCGCAGGCGGTCGCCAGAAGGTTTGCCACCAGGCCGGGATCGCCCGCAAAGAACAAAATATTTCGCATCAGACGGCGGACGGCCTCGGCGGACGGAATCTCATCGATACGGTTCTCGGAACCCTGCTCCAGGAAAAACAGGGCCGCGACCGGAGCGCTGCAGTTTTCACCTGCTTTGGCCAACTCTCCTGAGAACGGGGTGCCGAATGCCCGATAGGTGGCGATGTCGGCGTCCTTATCAGGCCGGATGTAGGAAATCTCATCCGTGAGCAGGGTGATGCCGGGCGGTGCCAGACGTGTGATGGTGGTCTTGCCCGCACCGGAGACGCCGGAAAAAAGATAGGCGCGCCCATCGCAAATCGCGCTGGCGGCGTGCAGCAGGAATCCTCCGCGCTCGGCGAGAATCAGGCTGTGCACGATGCGCAGCACGGAATCGAGAGAATAAGGATTTGCATTCTGGCGCACCTGCCCAGTTCTTGTGCGCGGATCCCAGCGGGCCGAGAAGTCTCCGCGATCGATTCGCCACTCGTGGCCATCGCGGCGCACGCACACATCCTCGTCGGACCCTTCGGCGGCATCGACGATCTCGAACTCAAGCGCGAACTCGGGACGGGACAGACTGAGAAATCCGGAATAACGTTGCAGCAGAAGATCCGCGAATCGCTCATGGCAGGTGGACAGAGAAATCGGAATGCCTCCAATTTCAACGCATGCGACTCTGGGCGGATTGGACTTCATGAGGCTCCCGAGTCCAGCGTTCCAACCTCGATCAGAGCGGGGGTGGCGCTCTGAATTCCTTCAAGATGTCGTCTGCGGCCAGCGTGTAGGTTCAGAGCAAGACGACGTGCTGGCCCGCAATGACAGAGCAGTTGTCCAAGTGCCCAAGACCAGGGACGCAGCGGAAATACGGGTCGCGCTCGATCAGGATCTTCGCTTTGAACTCTGTTCAAGAATTTGTTCTGAACTTTGTTCTGAACTTTGTTTTGAACTTCGCTCTGAACTCGGCTTTGAACTTGCCATTGACCTTGCTCCGAACGACTCACCAGTCGCCCGAGCAATGCCTCGTTGGAGAATTGCGGGTCGGACGCAGGCATGGAGTCGCCGCGCAGCAGGAAACCGTCTGCCTGGCGGGTAACGAAACGATGGAGAAAAAAACGGTCCGCGCGGAAGGCGAGCACAATCTCGCCGGGGCTGACATCGTCAACGGAGCAGCTGGCAACCTCGACCACATCGCCCGGCCAAAGAGTTGGCAACATGCTTTCACCACGGAGCTGCAGACGTAAACGGCCGCCAGCGCGCAAACCATCTGCCGCTAACGCAGAACGCTCCGCATGCCAAATCGCGGAAGCGTCCGGATTGGACGGCGTCGCGAACTCTGTTACGAAGTTTTGCGCGCAGAATTGCATGTGGGAGAAGTGCCCGCGATCTTGCCACACGACAGGGCGGCCGTCTCGAATACTCGCTCGTGGCGGAAGGCCGGCTTCTGATAGGGCTTCTTGTCTTTCACGGTTGCGCCCACGCGATTCTGTTTCTCATCAGGGGTTTGGTTATCCGTCATAATTTAGTCGAGCCTCAGAGTTTGCTCATCCGCGGTTATTCGATAAGTGTAAGCGCAGTGTACTACATGGTTTTCTTGCTGCCAATATCGGTTGGGCTGCGTGCATGCGAGCGAATCAACATGTCTAATAAAACACACTTAATAAAATGAGAGAGTTCCACCTTGGCGCGCGCGCCGCAAACTGAGTGACAGAGCGCCCAGAGCGAGCGGAAGCAAAATAACCGCGAACGCGGCCAGCGCACTCAACGTGGGAGCCATGGCGGCGATGGACCGGCCTTCCAGCAACGCGCCGCGCATTCCATCGATGGCGTACGTGAGCGGAACAGAGCGCGCCAGAATCGTGAGCGGCTGCGGCAAACTTTGAACCGGGAACATGGTTCCGCTTAGAAACCAGAGCCCGGAGCCCAGCAGCCACACCAGCGCCGAGCCCTTCTGAAATGCAACCTGAAAGGTGGCGGCGAAAATCCCCAGCGCCAGGGCGAGCGCCAGAGAAAGCGCCAGCACTACCATGCATGAGAGAAGATTGGCATGAATTGCCGCCCTGAAAACGGCGATGCCCGCAAACAGATAGACCAGCAGATTTGTCAGGCTTCCGGCAAAGGCAGAGATCGAACTCAGGATGACCAGCTCCGCGGGACTGGTTGAAGTGGTCATGAGGACTTCGAGCGTTCCAGTCTGCTGCGCCTCCTGCACCACGTTCAGAAACGCCTGGGCGCTCATCACAAAAAAAGTGTAGAGCCCCGTACCGACCAGCAGGAAGGGAAAGTAGGCGACTCCATCGGGGCGGAAGCCGGGGCCAATGGCGCGCGAAAGATAATAAAAGGCAGTCAGCTCCGTAAGCACTCCGATCAGAGTCACGATAAAACCACTGCGGTGTCGGATGGCGGTGAGCAGATCGCGCCGCAGGATGGCGAGCAGCTTATCGAGAGTGGAAATCATGAAGCTGCTCCGCGCTTTTGAATGGCTGCGGTCTTGGGCCGCGCAGGATCAGACTCGCCGGTCAGGCGAAAGTAAAGCGCTCGCAGGTCCTCGGCGCCTCCTCCATCGCTCAGCGCCGAGTCACCGGAGACGCGATCGCCGGAGAACCGATTGCCCAGGGCGCGATCGGCCAGCAATTCTCCGGCATGCAGCAGCAGGAGCCGGTTGGCGACGGCCGCCGCCTCAACGAAGTTATGGGTGGCAAGAAAAACGGTTGTGTCCTGGCGAGCCAGTGTTCGGATCGTCGACCAGAAGTGGGCGGCGGCAGCCGCGTCGAGGCTGCGGGTCGGCTCGTCGAGCAAAAGCACGCTGGGCTGCTTGACCAGGGCGCGTGCCAGCCCGAGCCGCTGATACATGCCGCTCGAAAACTTCATGACGAGCGTGTCCGCTTGTTCTTCAAGGCCGGTATCGCGGAGCACTTCTTCGATACGGTGTGGCCGGTCGCGGCGCGGGACTTCGTCGAGCGCGGCGAAGAAGTTCAGATTCTCGCGCGCCGACAGACGAGGGAAGAACGAACGCTCCGTCGCCACAGCGATGCCCACCTGCCGCCGAACCTTGCCGGCCTCGCGTTGTGCATCGAATCCGGCAACGCGCACAAATCCCGCATCCGCCAGGAACATGGTCGAGATCAGCTTGAGGGTGGTGGTCTTGCCACTGCCGTTCGGGCCGAGCAATGCGACCACGTCTCCGCGAGCCGCCGAGAAAGAGATGCCCCGCAACGCCACCGTTTCGCCGGTGCGCTCCCTTCCCACCCAGTTGAACAGCGCCGGGCGATGGCGAAATATCTTCGTTACGGATTCGAATACGACCTGATCCATTCGTCGGAGACAGCGTACTCTGGAGACTCGTATTATAGTTCGCAGTCCGATGGCGGAAGCCTTGTTAGTTCCTGCTGCGCCTAGCGTTGCGCTCAAGGGAAGCGGCGCGCTTAAGCTTTTGTGCGCGTGTGCTAAGGCGCGGCCCGACCCAGAAGAAATCCAGACAATCGAACGGCGGAACGGGCCCGCATTCGACTGGGATGAATTTCTTCGCCTGGGCGAGCATCATGGCGTTCTTGCGCTGGTGGCGCGCAACCTGACCGCGCATGCCCGAGCCCTGCCACTGGAGATCGAGCGATCGCTCGACTCGGCGTACGCGGCGAACCTGCGCCGCAGTCTGTGGTTCGCGGCAGAATTGATGCGGATCGTGCAGCACTTCGAGCGCAAGCAATTGCGCGCGCTTCCTTATAAAGGACCGGTGCTGGCGCAGACGGCCTATGGCGATCTTGGCCTGCGCAGTTTCTCCGATCTCGATCTGCTGATTTCGCCGGCTGATTTTTCGCAAGCTAAGCAGGTACTCAGCGAACTTGGATACCACCCCTCCCAACAACTTCCTCCCGCGGTCGAGCGCCTCTGGCTGCGAACGGGCTACGAGCGCTCGTTTGACGGCGCGGCCGGAAAGAACCTGGTCGAGTTGCAGTGGAACCTTCTTCCCTATTTCTATGCCGTCGATTCCCGATCCGCCGATTTTCGATTTGACGATCTGCTGGCGCGCGCGGGCCGCACTGCGCTCGGCGCGACGGAAATACCCACGGAGGGGCCGGCTGGTGTCCCGTGCCTTTCTCCCGAGGATTCTTTGCTGGTTCTGTGCCTGCACGCCGCCAAGCACCTTTGGACACGCCTCATTTGGATTACAGATATCGCCGAGAGCCTGCGTATGCCCGGGATTGATTTTGACTTGGTAATCGCTCGCGCCCGAGCGCTCGGCATCGCACGGATTCTAGGGGTGAGTGTTTGGCTCGCGGAACATTTGCTCGCGGCGCCAATTCCGTTGAATGTGCGCAACCTGATCGCTCACGACACCGACGTGCCGTTGCTGGGGGAGGGGTGTGCCGCACGCCTGCGAGGGGCGGCGACCTACGATTTCGAATCCGCCCAATATTTTCGCCAGATCCTCAAATTGCGCGAACGGCGAAGCGACCGCTGGCGTTACCTCGGGCGGCTCATCTGGACACCGGGGCCTGGGGACATAGCGGCCGTCGCCCTTCCAGAAACAATGTTTGCTCTTTACCGCGCAGTGCGCGTGGGACGATTGCTGGGCAAGTGCGTTCCAATAAATTTGCGGAGAGGGAGAAGCAGCGCTTCGCATTGACTTGCCCTCGCATCCTGCCTAACATAGCCGCACGTTGTGATCTTGGTGTCGAGATTGGAAGGAGCCTGGCCCATGCTGGAGATTCAAACCAAGAATGTGGATCCCGACATCGTGGTTTTGGAGCTCACTGGAAGGATCACGATGGGACGGGACTCCAAGCAATTGGAATGGTCAACCGACAACCTGGTACGCGAGAACAAAAAGAAAATTGTCTTCGACCTGAGCGGCGTCTCGCATATTGACAGCACCGGCATCGGGATCATCGTGATGTCGGCGGGGCATATTCAGCAAGCGGGGGGAAAGTTGCGGGTATGCGCGCAGGGACATGTTGAAGGAGTCCTGAAGGTGACGAATGTTGATAAGGTGATCGCGCTTTATCCAACGATGGCGGCGGCCACGGGCGACTTCTAGCCGGGTTGCCGATTCTGAACCGGCTGGTGGTAAGTCGCCCGCCCGTCCGCCACGATCAATGCAACCGCAGCCACGGTCAGGGTGTACCCGCGCTACGGTCAAGAGGCCGATAAACAGCAGGTACGGGTTGGCTCCGCCGCTCGCCAGTCCTGAAGACGAAGGTCACAAAAAAACGGCGACACCCAATTAGGGCGCCGCCGCGCAATGCAACATCGAGGATCCCGAAGCGTTTTTACTTTCCGGCGCAGGCTTTACTGCCCGCCGCCCGCCGCCGCGTCCTGCTTGGCTTGTGCCTCGGCCTGATCGGCCTGTGCCTGTTGATCGGCCAGGTCCTTCGACGCGTTCTGATCGGGTGGAGGAGTCTGCAGATCCGAGGACACTGTGCCTGCATCCGGCGCCTTCGGCATCCCGTTCGTTCCCTGTTTTGCCGCCAGCACTTTCAAGCCGTTGTTCAGTTGCTCCTCGAAGTGATTGTGCATCTCCTGCAAGTCGTCCACCGACACCAATACCGGCTTGCCCTCGCCGCATTCTCCCTTCTTGCTGGCCGCAACACTGGCGGTAACCTGCTGGTTGGAATCAGGAGTATCCGTGAGGCGCGTGATCACGTCCCCGCCGGTGAGGTTGCACTCCTGGCCATCGCTCACAACTGTGATCGCGTTGTCCACGACAAAGGTGCGCCGTGCCGGATCGAGCGCTGGCGGCGCCTGATTATCGTTGGCGGGTGCCGCAGCGGCTCCTGAATCCGATCCGAGACCCTGCGAGGGCGCCTGCTGCTCCTGCTCCTGAAGTTGAGCCTTCACTTCCTCAGCGATCGCTTCCTTCACCTCTGGACTCAGCGTTACCTGGCCGGAATTCGCTGCCTGACCGCCGTTGTCACCGTAGTTAGCCGAGCCCTGATCGTACCCACCACCAGCAGCCGTGTTGTACTGCGACGCGTAGGCGGCCTGCAACTGGGAAGAGATTAGATAATCGGTGAGCCAGAACGCCGGTCCTGCATACGCCGGATAGGGTGTCCACCATCCGCTGTAGACGCCCCACCACGGCGACCCTGCCCATCCCCAACCACCGATCCCAACTCCCCAGTACACGGGCGCACCCCAAGGGTGCCATCCCCATCCGTAAAAGCCCGGGTGGAACCAGAAGCCGGGATAGTAGCCGTAGTAGTGATGGCCTCCCCAGAGGTAGCCACGATAGACTCCGGTGCGGTACACGCCGTGATCATAGAAGGTCCGCGAATAATAGGACCGGCCGCCACGCGTCATGTAAGCATGCTGGACGTATCCGCCATGGCCCGTGTTCACGATGCGCACTCCGTTGTGTTCGCTGACCACCGTGCGGCCACCACGCAAATTATTGTGAATCTGCATTCCGTTGCGGTTGATGGAGCGGATCGACCCATTCGGTCGAATGCTCGCCGAGCCTCCCCCCCTCAGAGATACGGTGCGGCCCGGAGCGTGGGCGCCCATGCCGCGATTACCGGCGGCATTCCCGCCTCGATTCCCCATCGCGCCACGATTGCCCATGCCTCCGCGATTGCCGCCCGCGGTCCCGCCACGATTGCCCGCATTTCCTGGACGTCCGGCAGTGCCTCCCGCGCGGTTGCCCGTGGTTCGTCCCTGGCTGGGCTTGTTTTCATTCCTTGGCGCAGACGTATGGCTGGAACCGGATGGACGATTGGAGCCGGCTGCGTGACTTGGCCCAGCTTCGCGACCTTGCGATGCGCGGCCCTGCGACGCGTGATTTGGCGAGCCGTGGCTCTGGCTTGGACGGCTGCCATGTTCGGCCGGTTTGGATTCTGACTTGTGCTCTTCCGCTGCAAACAGCGAAATCGACATCAACAGCAATGCCACGACGAAGATCGACTGCCCCAAGATGTTGCGGCTACGGATAAGTAAACTCATCACGGCCTCCCGATTTCTTCTTAAAGATTTCTTAAACGATTTGATGACACAAACGTTCCCAACCAACCAGATCTAACCCTGCCTTGTTGGCTTAGTTGTGCATTATATTCGGTTTATTATGGAGAAGTGAGCACGGTGCCACGGGCGCCACTCAAGTCGGGCCGGGTCATTTCTCTTGTTCTTGGGTTGCGACGTCGAGAACTAGACTTCGATGAAGTTTTGGCAGAGGCGCGCTGCGCTATTGGCGAGATCGTTGGCCTCGGTGTTGGCCTCGCGTGGAATGCGCCGGATGGCAAACTGAAGGGTGCGAGACAGCTTACGGCAGATCCAGTGCAACGAATACAGCCGCGGACTGCGGCAGGCATATTCTCCACTCATTTGCCGCACGACCACGTCGGAATCGGAGTAAACGCAAAGCGACTGCGCCTTTCTGGCGAGGGCGCATTGCAGAGCTTCGAGCAGCGCCACGTACTCGGCCACATTGTTATCCTGCCAGCCGATCCACTTCGCGATGCGCGTCCGGCCGCCTGCGGCGTCTTCCACGATGACCCCGATGCCCGAAGGCCCCGGACTGCCATGCGAGCTGCCATCGACGTAGGCTACCAGTTGCGACATGTCAGTTCCGGCTGGCTGCAGCATTTCCTGATTGCACCATGCGCGAAGATTTGGACTGCGTCAAGACCTCTTTGTGTACCTGTGCTAAATAGTTTTCCACAGGCCGGCAAATCGTGCCGCACAGGAAACCGATCGCATCCGCTCAAAAGGCTTGATTGACACGGGATTTACAGCATTTCCCAGTTTTGCACCAGTTCCGAATTGCACCAAACACGGGCGTTGACAGTTTTTTAAAATCCGCTAGTCTTAGTGGCGTCGACGGCTGAAAGGGTTGGCTTCAATAAATCGTAGCCAGTCCGAAGTAGGCTGAGTGATTCGGAAGGCGGGGCGACCCGCTAAACGACCAGACCCGAAAAAACCGACGAATCTGCGAGGAGACGCCGGGGTTTGGTACTGCGAAAGCAGCGATCACATCAAGGACCGCGACGGTGCACGCATCCAAGTAGTTGACTCTCTCGCAGGAGTTGGCGGCTGGAGCGTAACCAATGTCGCGGTCTTTTCTATTTCTCCCACCTGTTGTATCAAGAACCTCAGACCTGCCGCCACATACATAGGGATCCGGTTTAGAAACTTAACCGCAGCGCGAACTGAATCTCGCGCGGGGTTCCCGAGCCCACCGGGGTTATCGGGTTTACGATGGCCGTGTTCAAGTTCACTGTATTGATGATGCTGCCAAAGCCCGTGGTGTTCGACGGGTTGAAAGTGGACTGCGGCTGACCTAACTGCGGGTGATTGAAGATGTTGAAGAACTCAGCACGGAACTGCATCCCCACACGCTCAGTTAGCGGAATGTGTTTCGCCAAACCCATGTCGGTCTGCCAGGTGCCCGGTCCGCGGACGAGGTCGCGCGGCGCGGTGCCGAATTCCCCAGCCGGGGTAGCAAACGCCGCGGGATTGATCCACGCCGCGAGGGTTTTGCCTCCTGGCGGAGTAAGAGAAACGCCCGGAACCAGATCGGGGCGCTGCGTGCCGGTGGCCCCATCCGGCGCCGTGTAACTGCTGGGCAACAGCACATTCACCGGGAAGCCGGTGCGAGCCAGGGCGGTCGTCGTCAGTTCCCAGTTGCCCGCGATAGCGCGTGCAACCCCGGGGTCATGCAGCAACGGCTTACCTCGGCCGAAGGGCATCTGGTAGACCGCATTGGCATTGAACACATGGCGAGCGTCCCAGGCGCCGCTGGCGGTATCACAGGCCTGGCACAACGGATTCTGCGGCTGTATTTCGTCGCCATCGCCGCTGCCGTTGGAGCCGTTGTCGATCTCGTGCGACCAGGTGTAATTGGCCGCCACCAGGAGGCCGTGAGAGAACGCACGCCGCAACCCCACCGAAAGACCGTTGTAGGTACTCATGCCGACGGACCCGCGCCAGCCGATGGCGGCAGCAAAAGCCGGGTATTGCAGAGTCGTGTAGCTCGGAGGGAGGTACAGGTTCACCACGTTCTCCTCCAGCAGATGCACGCCGTGGCTTCCCAGGTAGGAGAACGTGCTTACGAAGCTCGCAGGCAGCTCCTGCTGCACCGAGAGGCTCCACTGCTCGACATAGGAGTCCTTGCGGTTCCGTTGTTCGGCGTTCGGCGAGAGGGTTCCGGGGCTGGTAAAATCGACCGGATACGAACCGCCTTTCACCGCATAGGAGGGCACTTCGTTCTTGGCGGGCAGATTCTGATCGTCCAACTGTCCGTCTTCGTGGTAGATGCCGAATCCGCCTCGAATCACCGTCTGACCGCCCTTCCGCGGCGACCAGGCAAAGCCCACGCGGGGATCGATATCGCCGTAGTTCTGCTGGCCGAAACTGGCGCCCACGCCGCAGAATCCCTGCGCCCCGCAGGTGTCGAAATCGAACGGGTTGGCCAGCCCGTTCGCCTCGTTGAAGAGCTTGAAGACGGTGTAGCGCACGCCCAGGTTCAGGGTGAGGTTGGGCAGCCACTTGTACTCGTCCTGCGCGTAGCCGGAGTAATCGTTCTTGCGCAAGTGGTTGACCGGCAAGGCGCCCGTCAGGCTGGCTTTCGCCACTACATTATTTGCGAGATTCTCAACCGAGGAAAACGTGATTTTTCCGTGTTCGCCGGAACTCTGATTCAATTGAATGTGGCGGATCTCCCCTCCAAACTTGAAGGTATGCCGGCCATGAACCCAGGTCAGGTTGTCGATCCAGGAAAATGAGTTGCCCACGTAGATGCTGTCGTAATCGTAGTTCTGAGTGACGAACCCCGGCCCAGGACCGCCGGTGATCGCAATCTGATAGCTGATGCCGGTTTTATTGAGGTTGTAAACGTTGTCGGTGGAACGATTGAATCCAAACTTGGCCTCATTCACCAGGTTGGGATTGAAGATGTGCAGCACTTCGAGCGCACCACTGACCGGCGCCGACACCCTCTGCTCCAAGTCCGTGGCGCCCACCGAAAGTGGCTGCGTATCGACTGACCGGTCGTAATTGAACCGCATAAAGCCTGTGGTCTTTGCCGAGAAATGCTGGTCAAGCCGCAGCATCGCCGAATTCTCGTTGGCCACCTGAGTGCATAAGCAGGTCAGCAGGTCGATGTTCGGGTCGCTGGTGGGAGTTTCAATTGTCCTTGGACCTGCTCCCGGGTAGGCCGTGATGATCCCGTAGATCGGCGACGAGGGCGAAACTGTTGCTATCAGCGCCGGGCTCGGCACATCGCCGGTCGTCGGATAGCCCCAGTTTTGCCGGTAGGCTTCCGAAGAGAGGAAGAAGAAGGTCTTGTCGCGCTTGATGGGGCCGCCCAGCGTTCCGCCGAACTGATTCAGACGAAGCGGCTGCTGCTGCACTTCGTTGTTGGAGGTCCATCCAGGCTCGGGCGCGTCAAAAACATTGTTGCGCAAGTACTCGAAGAGGCGTCCATGGAAGCGGTTTGTGCCCGAAGGCGAGGTGACGTCCAGTTGAGCGCCGCCGGTCGCGCCTTCCTCGGCGGATGCCATCAGCGAATCGACGCGGAACTCCGAGATCGCGTCCAGAGGAATAGCGAGCCGCACCCAGGTGCGCTGCGTCTGATTCACGATGTTGGTTGCGTCAACGCCGTCATACGTGAAGTTGCTGTCGTCGAGACCCCGTCCGGCAAACCGGACCGACCGCTGGTTACTGCCGCCCGTGTCGATGGCGCCGGGGATGAATGCCGTCAACTGCGACCAGTCGCGGCCGTTCAGCGGCAATTGATCCGCCTGCTCCCTCTCGATCAAACCGGTCACCGCGCTGGAGTTGCGGTCCAGCAGCGCCGAACTGGCGGCCACTTCCACGCGTTCGTCGCGGCCGGAAACTTGGAGAGTCGCATCGAGCGTTCGCGTGCGGCCGATGACCTCCTCGACATCAACGAAGGTAAGCGACTTGAACCCATCGTGCTCAAACGTGATTGTGTAATTCCCGAGCGGCAACTCGGGAATGTCATAAGTTCCGCTGGCAGAGGAGGTGGTTTCGCGCCGGAGACCCGTGGCATTGTGCACTGCGGTGATATGTGTCCGCGGTAAAACGCGCCGGGAGGGGTCGGTGACCGTGCCATTCAATCCCGCGCGGTCCACCTGCGCCAGCGCGGCAGACACCACACAGAGGAGGATGACGGCTGGGCGGAAAAACGCTCCGGGCATCGTCGAAACGATTTTGGTTTGAGAGGCACATCTGGACAGCAGAATGTGTGGGCATTCAGGCAAATTCATAATTGTCATCCCGTGCTTGCGGAGCCACAGTGGTCACGCTACGCAGCAATTAGTGAAGGACAATACTCGCGCGCGATTGCTAATGATACGTCACACCAATGTGAATGATCGGTGAAAAGCCTCCTACCGGCGATAAGACATGTAGGGCTGTATCGCTTTGTGGCGAACCACCTTAACGCCGAAGTTGATTGTTATGGTTGAAGGCTCTGAGAGCCCCATGTTGAGGGCATGTGAAATCTTTGGCCGCGCATTGACTCTTCCTCTGGCAGACCTTAAAGTTCTCTCTTGGGATTCGTCCTCTTAGGGCTCAGCGTCAAAATGGTTTCGCCCGATTCCATCCTCGAAAACGCCCTGGCGGCTCCGCTTGGACCGCTCGAGAGGCAGGTGCATCATGCAGTGTGGTCGCGAGGCACCGCCACCGTGCGCGAGGTCATTCAGGATCAAACCATCTGGCAGCGATATAGCACGATCCTGACGACGATGGAGCGTCTTTTCCGGAAGGGTCTTCTCAGCCGCGTTCAAGAAGGCAAGGCGTTTCGCTATTC
>JBAQJU010000009.1:0-4304 GCA_049300475.1 Terriglobales bacterium
AGGTTTCGCGAAGGTTCGATCCAATTTTCAGTTTGTGAAGTTTGCCGGTCTTCTGCGAGGAACAGTGGTGGCGCTGGTTGGACTTCGTCACCGGCAACCTGGACAAAGCAGCTGCAGAATATGGGGAACTCTACCGGGAGCATCCCAAGGACCTCCAGGTAAAGAAGAATTACGTTGAACTTCTAATTCTTGAGAACCGCGTTCAGGAAGCGCGTCCATTGGATGAAGAAATTCTGAAGGACAACCCTAACGACAACGAAGCTCTGATCTATCGTGGTCAACTACAAATTCGAACGGGAGACGCGAGCGGCGCAATCGCGACCCTGCAAACGGCCGTAAAGAATGATCCCAGCAACGGTCTGGCTCATTACCACTTGGGCGCCGGATTCGAGCAGTTGCGGAACCCCGAGAGCGCAGAGAGCGAATATAGAGAAGCGGTGCGCTTGCGTCCCGACCTGGCCGATGCGCAACGCGCCTTGGCCCTGCTCGCCATGCGGAAGGGCGACATGACGACGCTCGAGCAAGCCGCCACGCAAATGATCAATCTGCGGCCCGGCTCGCCGGACGGGTACGCACTTCGCGCGATTTCTTATATCAATCGCAAGCAGTTCGCCACCGCTGAAACAGATGCTCGCAAAGCGATCGAGGTAGGCCCCCAGAGTCAACTGGGCTACGTTCAAATGGGCAACCTGAAGTTCGTTCAGACCGAGTACTCGGACGCCGCCCAGGCTTATCAAGAGGCGCTCGACCGCGACCCGAATTCGACCGATGCTCTCCGCGGCCTGATGAACACCTATGTAGCTCAGAAGCAACCGGACCTTGCCATTGCCGCCGCCAATCGACAAATCGCCAAATCACCCGCCAATAGCGGTTTCTATGATCTGCTCGGTACGGCACTATTTTTCAGCAAGAAAGACCTCGGGGGAGCCGAGGCCGCGTTCGAGAGATCGGCTGCGCTCGACCGGCACAACTCGGATGGCTTGCTCAAGCTCTGCCAGGTCCGCGCCGCCAAGGGAGAGATCGATCAGGCGATCTCGACCGCCCAGCGGGCACTCCAGGATAACCCCAGTGAGCCGAACCTCTACGTCATGATGGGAAGGTTCTATGAATCGAAGTCGGATTGGAAAAAAGCAGAGGACGCCTACCGGAACGCCTTGACGCTCCGACCTCAGGATCCTTCAGCCTCGAACAATTTGGCCAAGGTGATGGTCGAAACTGGCGGAAACCTTGATGTCGCGTTATCGCTCGCCGAGACCGCACGCCGGGCGATGCCCGATTCTCCGGGCGCTGCCGACACTCTAGCCTGGATCGATTATCAGAAAGGGGCGCCTACCAGTCGGCGATTGGCCTTCTCCAGGAGGCGCTGAAGCTGCAGGAAAAGAATAAGATGCCTGACAACGCGGACATTCACTATCACCTGGGAATGGCGCACGGGAAAACCAATCACGCGTCGCTCGCTCGACAGCACCTGGAGCAGGTATTGAAGATCAATCCCAATTATCGGGACGCCGCCGCAATCAAAAAGCAGCTCACCGGCCTGAAATCTTAGACGCGCGCTGAAAAACGGACGAGGCGGCGCAAGAGGGCGAAATCGTTCCTTCGTCCCAGTGCAGGAGACCAGTCGACTCGGCAGAAACGACGTAACATCGCCTCTCTAACAATGTCGGCGGTGTCAAGCACTTTTCGAGCACAGCACGGCAGGCACTCGAAGAAGACGGGCGCCATTTCGCTCTCGGGAAGCCTTTTTGTTTGTTCTTCCAACCAAGGCTCGCTCGTAATCGTTACAGGCCAGGAACTCCGTTCGACCCATTTCCCGCCGCCCCACATCGGGGTTCCGTTTCTTGCCCTGGCCGGACCTGGCCCCCCAGATCAGGCCTCGTTGTTTCTGGATCCCGTGATGATTTCGCCTTATCATCTGCCGTTCCGAAGCCGGGTATGCAGATCCTGGCAGCGCAGAGAACGCAGTCGCGGACAGTTCCACGATTTGGAGATCCGTCTTGGGCTCAGGCCCTGACGCATCAATCCATCGTCTGTTACAATCTACACGCGGGGCATGGACAGATGCTCCGGATCGTAGGGCTTGCGTCAGGATTCGTCGGGATGTACTTCCTTACAGTTTCCTGTCGATAAAACCCCGGAATTCGGTTATATGGGGTGGAAGCGGTTGACACAGGCGACGCGGTTGACAGTAAGAAAAGACAGGAAAATCAAGGGTTTCAGCTAACCCGGTGAAAACAAAGTGGGGACGTAGTTCAGTTGGTTAGAACGCTGCCCTGTCACGGCAGAGGTCGCGAGTTCGAGTCTCGTCGTCCCCGCCATTTCTTTTCAAAGAGTTACCGGACGTGACACCGGAAACTCCAACCCACAATCCAACCCACATCTACTGCACCGTTACATTCATCCCCACGGCCGTCAGGAATTCACCCTGCGCCGCCCGTGTCTCGTCGCTGTCTTCCTGCGTGTACAGATCGAGGGTCGTTTGAATCTTGCTGTGACGCAAGAGTCCCTGCACGGTCTTAGGTTCGACTTTCGCCTTGTTCACCAGCCAGTTGCTTAAGCTGTGACGCAAGTTGTGAAGCCCGAACCGTTGGCCGTCCTCGATGTGTACTCCGGCTTTCTTTGCGGCCGGTCGCAGATGGTCGGCGACGAATACGGAGGAGCAGAGCGGTTTCCTTCCCTCGGCTCTCATCGACGGAAACACGAAGTCGGTTGCCTTCGCGTGCGGCGTCTGTATTTGCCACGCGCGAAGATGCCCGGCCAGGACCGGATGCAGCGGGACGTAGCCGTCCGATGCATCGGTTTTCGTTTCTCCGTCTTCGCCCTTGGCCCAGCGCTTCGATACCCTAATCCTTCCTTCACCCCACAGCACGTCCGCCCAGCGCAGCGCCAGAATCTCAGACGAGCGCAGCGCGGTCGCCGCACAGGTGAGCACCAATGCGTAGTGAAGCGGGGAGGGGAGAGATTTGAGTATGGCCAGCGTTTGGGCCGGGGTGATAATGATCGCGCGGTAAGTGGACTTGGAACGCGTCTCGACGTGCAGCACGGGATTCTTCGCGACGTGTTCGTGACGGAGGCCGATCTTGTAGATGCGGAGCATGAGGCCCCGTATCTTCGCAATCGTCGTCCAGGCAAGTCCGTTGGTTTCGTTGAGGGATTTCAGCCACTTCTGAATTTCAAGTGGTTTGATGTCCTCCGCGATATTTTCACCGAATTTTTTGATGAGGTAGTCACGGACGTAATGCTCAACGATGGGGATGGTGTTTACCGATTTCGGCCGCACAGCATCCGCGCCGAAATCGGCCTTCAAATAATGTTCCGCCAGAGAGTTAAACCGGATGCGACCGACACAGGGATCTTCGTTGATTCTGACGGGCAGTCCGAGCTTGTCCACTTCATGCCATGCGTCGTTTTCCTTCGGGAAATCCCGAACGAGACCCACTTGCATGATGTTTTCCACTCTTCTACCGTCCGAAGCTGTAACCCGGTAACGCAGCACCCAGGTGGCTCCTTCCTTGCGTTTCACTGCTTTCAAACTTCCTCGCTGATAAGCCATGTTTCCTCTTTTCAGCGGGGACTGCCAGATGCAGGATCGCACAATTCCCGCATTTTGGAATCACTGTTTTTGCCCGCAATCGCAGCCGCCAGTTCCGAGAGCCGAAACACCCAAACTTTCCGAACGGTCCCCGTCCCGAGCGCATATGCGCCTGCGATGCCATTGCGCGCGAGCGCCAGTAGATAGCGGCGCTTGATGGCAAGGAAGCTCGCGGCTTCGTCAGCAGATACAAACGGTTCAGTAGACATTTCTCTCAGGTACGCAGATTGCGGTCGAGCAATCCGACTGGGCTGGGTCGACATTTTAGTCCTCTGTCGGGCCGGACACGGGGTTCCGAACCGACCAATGCCGTTTTCGGCTGGTCGAGTCCGTGTGCAACCGACAATCTTTCCCAACCTGCTTCATTTCTGCCGCCCGGTCTAATGAAATTTCGGGAGTCTGTTATTCCCTGGGCGACTAATAGCTTTTCGAAATAGGTGGATAAGTTAGATTTCCGTTAACCGGGCGGCCTTGTGGAGGCGTAGCTTGATGAAATAGCGGAACTTGCGGAGACGACAAAAATCCCGGAAAGCGTCAAAGAATCTTGATACAGCGGTGGTGCCTGGCCTTTGCCTCGGCTCTGTTCCGCGGCTTCCAATGCCATTCAGAGCATACCAGCGCGCCATTCAGAGGGTGTGTGGGTGAGCGAAGAGTTAACGAAATGACCTTGGATATGTCTTTTGTTCATCGGAGCATAGAGATTCTTTCTCTC
>JBAQJU010000010.1:0-8504 GCA_049300475.1 Terriglobales bacterium
TCAACCTGGTGGAACGCTTCTTTGCCTTGCTGACAGAAAAACAAATCCGGCGCGGCATTCATCGCAGCACCCGCGAACTGGAGCAAGCCATCCGGCATTATCTGGACACCTACAACCAAACAGCCAAACCTTTTGTTTGGACTAAAACCGCTGACCAAATCCTCGCCAGCGTGGCCCGCTTTTGTCAGCGAACTTCAGTTACAGGACCCTAAGGAATCTCTGAAGAATTCTCCGATCCACAGGGGAAACGAGTAGGGTGTAAGTCGAGGTGAAAAGGCGGATGCGACAGCAAACTTTGGCGGCGCAGACGGGCTTCGAGAAGTACGGGCGGAAGACGAAGCGGGAGCAGTTTCTCGAAGAGATGGAAGAGGTGGTGCCGTGGGCGGAGTTACAGACGTTGGTGGAACCGCACTATCCGAAGGGAGAGAACGGACGGCCTCCGATGGGCCTGAGCCTCATGTTGCGGGTGTACTTTCTGCAGCAGTGGTTCAATCTGAGCGATCCGGGGGCGGAGGATGCGCTGTATGAATCGTCGGTGCTGCGGCACTTTGTGGGAATCGATCTGGGGCGCGCTCCCGCGCCGGACGAGAGCACCATCCTTCAGTTCCGTCACCTGCTGGAGAAACACGAACTGGGCGGGGCGATGCTGAACGCGGTGAACCAGTATCTGGAAAGCCGGGGCATCCGCATCACCACGGGGACGATCGTGGATGCGATATTCATGCGCCTTCGTCGACCAAGAACCGGAGCGGAGAGCGCGACCCGGAGATGCATCAGACGCGCAAGGGAAAGCAGTGGTACTTCGGGCTGAAGGCACACATCGGAGTGGACTCCAAGCAAGGCCATGTTCATTCGGTGTGCACGTCGGCGGCTTCGGTGGCGGACAAGCACATGCTGCCGGATCTGTTGCACGGCGAGGAGCGCAAGGTGTGGGGCGATGGAGGGTATCAGGGACAAGGAGAAGCGATCCGGCAAGCGGCTCCGCGAGCGCAAGATATGACCAGCCGAAGAGTCCACTACAAGAACTTTGTGGATGAGTTACAAAAGGCCAAGAACCGGGTGAAGGCCAGAGTGCGAGCGAAGGTGGAACATCCGTTCCGGATTCTGAAGCGCATCTTCGGTTTCGAGAAGGTGCGATACCGAGGGATTCAGAAGAACCATCATCGACTGTGCGCCAGCTTCGCGCTGGTGAACCTGTACCTGCACCGCAAGCGGCTGGCAGTGGCAAGGGCGTAATGTCTCTGAACCTCGCATGAATAGCGGGTTCCGGTAAGGCCGCAAGCAATGCAGGCAAATTCCTGGCCTGTGTAGTTCTGAAATTCTCGCCGCCGTAAAAATTGATGGTTGCTCAGAGGTTCCCTAGGGCCGCGCACGCGATGTCAAGGTGGTCTTGCAAGATCGGCTTGGTGACAGTGCGACGTAAGCAGTGTCCGCGTGACTGACTGAAGTAAATGAAGATACTATTTAGATGGAGTGCTAGGGCAGCGTTCTAACCAAGCTGAACTACGTCCCCTCTTTGTTTTTTTACCGTTATTGGAAACCCGCGTACCACAAACTGTAGATTGTGGCACAGGACGGCACCCAGATTTCAGGCACACTAAATAGCGTGTTTTCAGCACCGCCGAGAGCGGCTGAAACCGGGGATTCTGGGACAGCCGATTTCGGAGGCGGGCAGGGCCTTGCTCCAAGGTTCCAGCTTCCGTTTGTCTGTCACTTGGAGAATCTCAGCGACTGCCAACGGCAGATTTCCCAGAAGAAGACTTGAACTAAGTCGCTGGTGCGATGGACGCCATCGAGTGTCATGGCGCCAGCAATTCTGGAGGTGGGTGATCTAGTTTGTTAAAGAGAGAGGAGGTTTCTCTGTGACTCATCTTCGCAAGATCATGCTCGAAGAACTCGAGCTGGCACATAGGAGACTTGGAGGATCCAGCAAAGGCTCTTACGGAGAACTGTCGCTTGCTTGTTTTTCATTAGTTCGAGACCGTCGGCTTTTTGCCGCCACATCGCTCAAAGGCCGAAGTTCCTCGATCGTCTGCGGCACGCCGTGCTGCCTTCGGTCACGGTGATCTTGCTGGTGCAGGGCATGGCCATGCCCGGCTTCGCCACGACCGACACGGTCACGTCGCTGGCCGATGACGGTTCTGCGGACACGCTGCGATCGGTGATTAACAGCGCCGCTTCCGGCGATACGATTGTTGTTGCCTCGAACGTAAGCGCTGCGAATGCAGGTTGTGCAAGGCTTTTCATCTGGAGTCTAAACGATTGCAGATTGACTTCCGTGCTGCCCCACGCTACGTTTGCAGGACTGAAATGTCGGTCCTGCCGCTTGGGCATACTCGTCCTCGCACCGGCAGTCCTGCCAGTAAGATCGGATGGAAATATGAAACCCTGGAGCACTTCGATTGTTTTCTATCTGATCTCCGTTTTGGGCCTGGCTGTGTGCCCACAAACCCTTTGCGGCCAAGTTACTTCCACGGGAAGCTGGACGCAACTCTCCGTTACGGGCCCGCCTCCACTTCAGGGGTCCGCGATCGTCTACGACGCGGTTCACAATCAAACTGTTTTGTTTGGCGGCGAAGATTCCAGCGGCGTATTGCACCACGATACGTGGGTGTTTAACGGTACGACCTGGACCCAGCTGAACCCTGCTGTATCGCCTGGAAACCGCCGCGATCATGCGATGGTTTTCGACCCTGCGACCGGTCAGGTATTTCTGTTTGGCGGCGAATCCGCCGTAAGCCCCTTGACGCCGCTCGGCGACACCTGGGTTTGGAACGGGTCAAACTGGACGAAAGTTGCCTCGTCCGGTCCCAACCCCCGCCGGGGTGCCGCTATGGCATATGATCCAGTCCGCAACCGAGTGGTTCTGTTTGGAGGCTACGACGGAACGACGCTGTATAGCGACACTTGGGCCTGGAACGGGTCGAGTTGGCAAGAGCTGCCAGTCACCGGGCCGTTACCGCGGCAATATGCGTCCGCATCCTTCGATGAGGTCAATGGCGTAACCGTACTGTTTGGGGGAGACGACACCTCGGTCGCGAACGACGAAACCTGGATCTGGGACGGGACGACCTGGTCGCAGTTATCTCCGGCGCATCATCCGGCCGCCCGCTCCAATCAGGGCCAGGCTTGGGATCCCCTTCGCCAATGTACCGTGCTGTTCGGCGGTAGCAATAACAACGATACGTGGATTTGGAACGGCTCGGACTGGGAATCGGCTTCGCCGTCCTCGAACCTTCCACCTGCCAGGTCTTACGTGAACCTCACCTATGATATCCAGCACGACAACATGGTCTTGTTCGGTGGACTCGCGGGAAGCGTGGTTCTGGGCGACACCTGGACGCTGGGCCTGATTCACACCGAAAACTGGACGCTGCTGAACCTCGCCACCAGCGGAGAGCCTCCAGCGCGCTCTTTTGCCGCCGCCGTGTACGGCAATGACGCCTTTATTTTCGGAGGGACAAATGGATCAACCGCTCTCGCTGACACCTGGAATTGGATTGGCGATGAATGGGTGGCATACGGAGGATCAGCACCGCCAGGCCGTTCGATGGCCGCCATTGCGTATGATGCCTTGCATCAAAACGTGGTGATGTTCGGGGGAGACTCCAACCCCACGGTCGACATTCCGCTCGCCGTTGACACTCCACTCGGCGACACATGGATCTATGCCAGCGGAACCTGGACGAACACGGGCGCCGCCGGTCCCTTGGCGCGGGAAGGAGCGGCGATGGTCTACGATGCATTACACAAGAACACCGTCCTGTTTGGTGGGTACGCGGGAGGAACCACCTTCCGCGACACCTGGATTTGGAATGGATCGACATGGAATCAGCAGTCTCCCGGTAATCCGCCGCCGGCGCGCTACTTGCACTCAATGGTTTTCGATTCCACTCACAACCAGGTTTTGATGTTCGGCGGGATCTCTGGCTCCGGCGACTACATGTATGACACGTGGACGTGGGACGGAATGAACTGGACGCAACTCTCACCCGCGAACCATCCGTCGCCGCGATGCGCTTTCGCAATGGTCTACGACACGGTTCACGGGCGTGTGGTGCTTTCGGACGGTTTAAATAGCAGTGGGGCGCTGAACGATACCTGGGCTTGGGATGGCGTTAACTGGACCGAACTGACACCCGCGACGTCGCCCACCAGCCGCTATGGCGCGGCCGCTGCGTTCGTGAACTCGCCGGTCGCTCAATTCTTGTTGTTCGGCGGGAACAACGGCACCGCGAATCTCAACGACACCTGGGTTTGGGCGAGCCCCTACCTCGCAAGCGCGATACTGCCTGAAGCCGTTTATAACCAACCTTACTCATATACGCTCGCGCCAGCGGGCGGCGTGCCTCCCTATACGTTTCATCAAGATGGCATACCGTACTCCTTCGCTTCTCTTGGTCTGATCCTGGATCCGAACACGGGAGCGATAACCGGCACGATGGACGCAAGTCCCGGCCAAACGATTCCTTTCGGCGTGACGATCTTGGATGCGCAGGGGCAGCAAACCGATCTTGTCGTCACAATTACCTCGGTTTCGTCCCCCCTTACACTCTTACCGACGTCGTTACCGGATGCCACTGCAGGGACGAATTATTTGGTGCAAGTGTCGGCTACCGGTGGACTAGCGCCATACACGTTCAGCGCCGCCGGACTACCTTCGGGCCTAAGCTTGAATTCGAGCAACCAGATCGTAGGGAACTGCACCGCGAGTTCTTCGGACGTGACTATCGAGGTCACCGACAGCGCGTCCATGACGGTCAGCCTTACGGGGATGACTCTGTACTGCAACCCCGCGCCGCAGATCACGAATACATCCCCGCTTCCGTCGGGTTTGGCCGGTACGCCTTATAGCGTCCAGTTCATGACCAATGCGGTATACGACCCGCCGGGCGCCGCGCCCTACACTTGGTCTTTAACTCGGGGCACTCTGCCTGCCGTCTTCACGCTCAGTTCGAGCGGAATGCTGTCGGGCATCCCCACGACCAGTTCGATGTCCAATTTCAGCGTCACATTCACCGACCGCTGGGGAGCAAGCAATACGAAGGAATTCGCACTGACGGTGAATCAGGCGCCGGTCTTTACCGGCGCGAACAGTGCGGTCTTTACGATTGGTGTGGCTGGTTCGTTTACGGTGACCACGGCGGGCTACCCAACTCCCAGCCTCACGGAGATGGGCCATCTCCCGAGTGACCTCACCTTCGTCGACAACGGGAATGGGACGGCGACGCTGTCGGGAACTCCGACGGTGTTTGTCGGAGGCGATTTCCCGATCACATTTACGGCGAAGAATGGGATTGGGTCACCGGCGACGCAGGCCTTCACCATTATTCTGCAGCAGGCACCCAGTTTCACGAGCGCGAATAATGCGGTATTCGTGTACGGGGTGCCGAATTCCTTTACCGTAACAACTGTGGGCTTCCCGGTGCCGAGCATCCACGAGGCGGGCACTCTGCCGCCATGGCTCACGTTCGTCGATAACGGGAATGGCACGGCCACTCTTGCCGGGACACCGAGCTATACCTCCGGCACATTCGCGCTTGTGCTCACGGCCACCAATGTGGTGGCGAGTGTACAGCAGAACTTCACGCTCAGTGTGTCGGGATTGAATTTGTCGCCGTCAAATCTGGTTTTCGGCACCGTGTATCTGAACAGCTCGCACACATTGCCCGTAACCGTCACGAATGTGGGTTCGGCTACCGTCAGCATCAGCGGCGTTAGTATTACACCCGGGACGGCGAATGCCGGCGCCTACACAGCGGTCAACCATTGCACAAGCCCGTTGAAATCTGGGAAGAGTTGCACTATCGATGTGACCTTCAAGGCCAATGCCGAGGGCACGCTGACGGCGACGCTGAACCTCATGGATAATGCGGTCGGCATGCCACAACTCGTAGGTCTGACCGGCAATGTGATCGATCCGGTCGCTCAGTTCAGCCCGACCAAACTCGCCTTTGGAACCGTGACCGTGCACAACAGTAAGACCTTGCCCGTGCAACTGACGAACAGCGGTCAGACGCCGCTCGACATCAGCAACATTTCGATTGGCGGGGCGGATGCGGGAGACTTCTCGCAGACGAACAATTGTCCGGCGATTCTGGCGGCTTCGACGAGTTGCACGATCTCGGTCACGTTCGATCCAACGGTGAAAGGAGCACGCACTGGGACGTTGATCGTTACTGACAATGTGGCGAGCGGACAGAGCACGGTTGCGCTGACGGGGACGGGGCACTAAGGGGCCATTCAGCATAGAGCGACTAAGACATGGCGGGATCTCGCGATATTCCGCAGTAGAAGCCCAAGAACGGGCTTGGCGGAGATCAATGGGGTAATCTCCTCGAAGCCGACTTCTGGCCAGCTGAGTCGTCGAGAGTCGGTCCTTGGATGCAACTTCCGGCTTGCCCGTTATCTAGAAGTAGCTTGAGGCTTCCGCAGCTTGTTTCGAAAACATCGGCAACAACGTTGAGGTGATGCATGGGGAACGAGTTTTAGCACTGTACAAGGTTTGCTCAGAACAGGTCCGCCTGGTGTTGCAACAAGCGGTCGAGTGGTTTCGACCGTTACGACCACTCAGCGCAGGCTTTGGAACAACCGCCCAGCACCGCCCCAGCAAGATTTGCTGCTTGTGCTTTCATTCTGCCGCGCTGTTTTACCGCCTGACTTTTCGTAAGGGACGATCGGGAATGCTACGACGGAATAACAAGGTAAAACCTCTTGCTGCCTGTTAGCCGCAAAGCCGCTCCGGGCCTACCCACAGTTGAGCCAGATCTCTGAGGTTGCGTTTGTATGTACGCGTTACCAAGTATTTTTTCCCACCTTTTACACGCAGCCTGTACTCCCCCGTCGATAAAGGTTGGATCTCCTCCACGGCCGAAATATTCACGACGACTGAGCGGTGGATGCGAATAAAACCGTAGGGTTTGAGCTTCTCCGCCATGGACGAGAGGGACTCGTGCACCAAATAAGGATTAAGTCGGTGTTGCAACGAAACGTAATTACCCTCGGCTTGCACTGCCAGGATGTCGGTTAAATCCAAGAGTAGGATGCTACCCTTTGCCTTGAACGCGATTCGTGGCGCCTGTCGTGTTGCTATAACCTCCAACTGCCGCAAGACGCGCATGAGGTTTGCAGCATCAGCTCGGATTACCGGAAGCACTGATGTGTCCGCAGCTTCGCAGAGCTCGTCCGCCATCGATTCAAGAGTGTAATCCCGTCTACCCTTGGGGAAACAAGTCGTAGCTCCCCGCGGTGAGCTGGCCGAATCGTCCGCATTAGCGTGAGCAGCTTGTTGAACAAACATCTCATGTGCAATGGCCTTCTGATCCTGAATTTCGCGGGCGCTCATGATGGAACCCCTTGCTCTCGTTTCGACTTCCTGGTACCCGAGGTGAGATTGGCGAGTGCACTGCTTCTAAATGTAATGGTCCTACACAACCGGAGCAGCGGATCCGTCTGACCACCTGCCCGCGGGAACGATAACCACGTCGATTGGCTGAGCGCCCATGAATTGTCGATTCAGCATCACCGGAGATTTTGGCAGATCGGCACCCCACGCCTTACCCTCCAGGCCCGTAGTTTACTTCTGCCCAGTGCTCACTGCTGACGGAAAGCTGGATTGCTCGCCGAAATAACACTCAATGGATTGCAACTTTCCGTTCCTGATTCGGAGATACTCCACGTTCCGGAACGATTTACCGTCCTTGGTGTGGCAAAGATACTTCACAAAAGCATCCTCCGCGCCGGTGATGATTCGCTCCAGGTCAAAATGTTGAATGAAATCGATCTGTGTTTCCCAGCATCGCGTTTTGAAAGTGCTCTTGCTGATGTGGTCGTCGCCGGCCGCGCTCGTAAAGGTGAAGTTATCGGCGAGCAGGCTATCCACTGGGCTCCAGTCTCTCTTCTCCCAGGCTTCGTACCACCTCCGGACCACCACCTCGTTCGTTAAGTTCTGCCCTCCCAATGCGCTGGCACTTGCTGGTCCCGGCAGGCTCACGGCGCCCACCAGCGCGCAGGCTCCCGTTGCGAGCAGATTCCTGCGCGACACTGCGATCCTTGTCATTGTTGGTTCTCCTTTTTCATGATGTAGCCTGAAGCGCTTCGCCCGATCGCGATGCTGATTGTCTGAGCATACGAACCGGTTGGTATGTAACTTTGGTATACAACAACAGTTCCTTGAGACAACGATGCTGTCAACCTCGCTTGCGGTTGCCCGGCGCGCGCAGGGACCGCACCCAGCCCACCATGTTTCTGATCCCCGCTTTCATCACTTTCGGATCCTGAGCATTCTTTGCGAGCGAGGCATAGCCTTCGACCATCGCGATCAGTAAGCCAGCGGCGTCAGCGGGTTCCACGTCGCGGCGGACGCTTCCGTGGGTCTGGCCCTCCCGCAAAACGGAGGCAACGCCCTCCCGCCAGGCATCGAAGATTATGGCCAGCCGCTTCCGGAATCCCGCGTCAAGAGGAGACATTTCCTGCGCCAGATTGTTCAACTGGCAGCCGCCCCG
>JBAQJU010000011.1:0-21827 GCA_049300475.1 Terriglobales bacterium
CAACTACAGAGGTCTTCTCAAGGAGGTGGGAACGAAGAAGCTTTCTCTGCCCAACACCGATTTCGATACTGGAAAAGATACTGAGCCCGGCGAATACGCTCTCGGCGACAAGGCCTACGCATATTTACTCGACAGACTGGCAAACGACAAGTTCGCGAACTTGACACCCGCCCTGCGCGAGAACATTCTGAGTTACTACAGCAATCCGGCCGCTCCCAACACCACCCAACGCGACCCCGCCGAGTGGCGGAAAACTCAGGACGAACTGCAACGGCTAAAGGATTTCACGCCGCCACCAACTCCCGCGGCGAAAGTCGCGTCAGCCTTCTAATTCTGAGATGACGACTCACTTCGCCATCTCCACCGCCGGCGGAATGCGGGGAAGAGCGAACCTTACTTTCACGGTCTTGATTTCGTACGGCTTGGTGTGCACCGTGACCACGCCCGCCTGCAGAGGCAGCGCCCCGATCGGACGCTCCATCAGATCCGCATCCTGCGCGCTCTCAGCTCCCGGCGGCAACTGAATCTTCACGTCCGTCTCCTTGCCGGCCCATTCATAAAAGCGCAGGATCAGCGCGTCATCGTCCTCGGCTTTCTTCATCGCGGTCAGAACGACATTCTCCGGCTTCACTTCCACGAAAGCGTACTCCGCAGGCAGCGCGCCCTGGTGTTTGCCGGTTGCCATGGCCAGCATTTTGTAGTTCAGTTCGTATCCCTGCCGCACGGTCAGCGCCTCCCGCCAGCCTCCCGCGTGCGGATAGAGCGAATAGGTGAATTCGTGATGGCCCTCGTCCGCATGCGGATCGGGCCATTCCGGCGATCGCAGCAACGAAAGCCGCAGCACGTTCCCCTTCGCGTCATAACCGTACTTGCAATTATTCAGCAGACTGAACCCATGCTTCTCGTCGGAAATATCGGCCCAGCGAATTGCCGGCACCTCGAACTGCGCCTTCTCGGCAGGCGTGTTGCGCGTAGTCGGGCGTTCTACCGACCCGTAGGGAATCTCGAACGTCGCCTTCTCACTGTGCGCGCTGACCGGAAAAGCAACTTTCAGCAGAATATGCTTCTCGTGCCACTCCACTTGCATGTTGACGTCGACGCGCGGGCTGTCGGGATAGAGCGTCACATCCTGAATGAAGGTGGAATTCTGAAAATGTTTCTTAATGCGAATCACGGCCCGCAGCGCTCCATTCTCAACCTGTTTGACCTCATCGGCTTTGTCGAGATCCCAGTGTTGCTTCTCGAAATCGGCATCGATGTTCCAGGCGTCCCACTTCAGCGGCTTGTCGACAAACGTCTGCAGCAGATTGCCACATATCCTGTCTCTCGGTCCGCCCGTGTCGGTTTCCGCGGGCGCCAGCGCTTCCCGATTGTCGCGCTTGTCGAGCAAACTGGTCATGCATCCGGTTTGCGTGTCGATCTTCACGCGGATAAATTCGTTCTCCAGCATGTCGTCATGCGCCCGCAGCGTCGAGAGCGATGGATCTGCAACCCCGACGCCGCGCACAAAATAAGTCTTGTAGCCGAGCGCCGGCGCACGCGCCAGAAGCAGCAAGCGGGCGCGATGCGTTTTTGGATCAATACCGATCAACTGCGCCAGTGCCGCCTTGCCCGCCGCATCCGTGACCGAAATATGCTGCGCCGGGGCGGGCAACTGCGCTTCCACTTCGACCACTCCCGTCCGCGCCCAGGCCAGCGGGTTGACCACTATCACCGGAACACCCTCTGCCGGCCTGTTTCCGCTCTCCGTGTTGATGTGCGCCGCGATCTCGTTCAGCGAGTCATCAATTACTCCATTCCCGAACAGTCGAACGTCCTGCAAATTCCGCCGCGCGTCCAGATAATTCACGCCAAGGCCCGAGCCCGGCATGATGTCGTGGAAATCGTCAAACAGCAGCCGCTTCCAGGCACGATTCATCTCCGCCTGCTGATATGCCCGCCCATCAAGCAGCGCGAGCGATGCAAACTTCTCCGCGTTCAACATGACTTCCTCGCTCTGCCGGATGCGCCGCTTGGTCTCGGCCTGCGTCGTAAAGACGCCGCGGTGAGATTGAAAATACAGTTCGCCATTCCAGGTCGGGACATTCAGCGCGGGCAGTTTTTTGTCGAGCTCGTTAAAGAAGGCGGTCGCCGTGCCAAATTCAAAGCGCGGGTACACAATATCGGGAGACATCAACTCCTTGGCGCTATCGAGCATCAGCCGAGTCGGTCCGCCGCCATGATCGCCCACCCCGTACAGGTGCATCGTCTCCGGCGTGTCACTCAATTTGGGACCATAAATCGAAGGCGCCCAGACTGACAGGTCTTTTGCCATGCTCGGTCCTTCGATGCCGCCCGCGTAGTCGCGCGGAAAATAGGTGAGCAGCCGGCTGCCATCGGGCGCTTGCCACCAGAATAATTTGTAGGGAAACGTCGTGAATTCATGCGCCCAGAGCAACTTCTGCGTCACAAAATAGTCCATGCCCGACTTCTTGTAGATCTGAGGCAGTTGCGCGTTGTAGCCAAACGAATCCGGATTCCATCCGATCTTCACGTCCACGCCGAACCGGCTTTGAAAGTAGCGCTTCCCGACCAGGATCTGCCGCGTCAGCGATTCTCCGTCCGGCATATTCAAATCGGGCTCGACCCACATCCCGCCAATCACCTCCCATCGTCCTTCGCGGACCCGCTGCTCGATCTGCTTGAACATGTCAGGATATTTCTCCTCAATCCACTCATAGGTTCGGGCCGACGACATGGTGAACTTGAAGCCCGGATACTCGCGCATCAGATCCAACACGCTCTGAAAGGTATTTCGAACCACTTCCACCGTCTCCGTCCACGGCCATAGCCAGGCCATGTCGATGTGTGAATTCCCGACTGCGTGAATCTTGAATTGCTGCAAATAGGGTTTGAGCACAGCGAGCCTGGATTGCGCGTCGTTCAAAGAGCGGTCAAAGCCAGCCTGGTCGCCACGCTCGAGCGGCGAAAAATCGATGGCCTTGACCGCGGCGTCGAGTTGCTGCTGCCGTTCGGCTTTGCCCTCTTCGTAAGCGCTAATCACCGGCTGCGCCGAGAGCATCTCCATGCGAACTAAGGATGGATCCGGCCGGTTTGACGGAGGCCGAATCGTTAACTCGCTTTCGAAGATCCCGGTCTTCGCGTTCGAACAGACGATGCGAACCGCGACCAGGAACTTCTGCCCCGGCTGCGCATTCTGAGTGAGCGGAATCGGCTCCTCCATGTCTTCATCGCCGCGATAGACGATTCCTCCATTGGAAAAGACCGTGAGTATCAGCGCGTCATGGCTGCGGATCACCAGGTTCAAATCAACGCGCGCTCCCTCGGTCGAGAAGCCGTTGATCTTGTCGGGAATTTCGATCCATCTCCGCACCACCCGCGGCCCGGTCTCCCACTCTTCGTGCACTTTGACCGTCTGCCAATCCGCGTCGTTCAGGCTGGCATCTTCCGGATGAGGCACATCGGCATGAGAGCGCCAGTCCGGCAACGGTATCGTTACCAGCGACTGAAGATGGTCGAGTGTCGTCTTGTAAGTGTCAGCCGATGGGTTCGATTGTGCTTGCTGCGCAAGAACGGGGAGAACAAGAGAGGAATACAAGAAGAAGAAGAATGAGAGGGCGAAGAGGCGCTTCATAGGTCCTTCATCATACTGCCGTAAGCCCGCTGGTACTTAGACCGCGAGATTATTACCACAAGGGCCGGGAGAGTAGCGCCGGCACCTTGCCGGCGGTTCCGAGGGCGCCTCGCCCTCGGCGCGGCCATCTGGCATAGAAAGAATCATGCGGTCACAGCACTATGAGTCATTCACATCCGCGGGGCCTCACTTTAATGGAGCAAGCCGCTGTTGAAGATCGGTTAATGATAATGATAAGGAGTGGGACGATGCGGGACGGCGGACTGTTCGAAGGGAGCGAAACCCTCAGATTGACCTTGGGTCTTGACAGCCCTGCTAAAATAAACAGCATCGTACAAAATGTTGTACGCTCCTGGACAGTTGGAGCAGTACGCTAACTCTTGAGCTCCAGGTAAGCAGGCATCCCATGATTTGTTGCCGCTTAGCTTAGCGTATTCCTAATGTTCTCAATATTTTGCGGCGATGGGCGGCAGCGCGTGCGGATTGCGTCCCTTGGTGTGATCGCGTAACTGATTGATTCTCAAAGGTTCGCGGGGAGACGGATCGCGATAGGATCTGTGCAGCAAGCCCTGAAGCACAGCTAAATCCTTATTCCGTAATATTTTACGTATAAGCCATTATTTATCAATATTTTGGCGCGAAAATGTTGCTAAGTCAAAGATTTTAATAGATCTCGGGATGGGGGGGGAGTAGTTGGGAAGCAACTCATCGCACCGACTCGGGTTTATCTGTCCAACCGCGTTTACAGAGACAGGGAGCCACTGACCCACGTAGGGTAGGAGTCTTTTGCAAACGCAGCGTGGCCCTTACGTTCAAAACTAAATTGCTAGGACGCAATAACCAAACACTTGCTTACGAAAATGTTGGCGACCGACCAGTCCTCTCGCACCAACGTTCGGTTCTCCCGCAGCCGGTTAATAGTCCTGTTCTGGATCGCTGCGATCGTTTCAATAGCGATCATGGCGACCACCGGTCCCGCCGGCTGGGACGCCCGGATCTACGCCAAAGCCATACAGTACATGCGCCACGGCGTCGATCCCTACGCCGCGGGCATTGCCGAGCAGCAGGCCTTCCGCACCCGTCCCGCCGCCAGCGCGATGCAGCATGCTCCGTTCACCTATGTCTATTCCCCGCTGACGCTGCGCTTGCTCCGCTTGCTGATCAAGTTCCCGGACTGGCTGCTCAGTTCGTTTTTCTGGACCGCTCTCGCTGCCGGATTCCTCCTGCAACTCTGGGCTGGGTTTCAGTTGGCGGACAAACACGAACGCCGCTGGCTGGCGCTGCTGCTTCCGGCCGTCGCCTTCTTTCCCGGACTCATCACCGACGACGTGATTCTGAGCGGAAACCTCGCCTATCTTCTTTATGGCCTGATTCTGGCGGCAGCCGTTCCGGGCTGGAAGCGCGGCCGCTGGTTCTGGTATTACGTCGCCGTCCTCGCCGCTTCCGTCTTCAAGGTGCAGTTGCTCACGCTGCTTGCGTTTCCCGTCCTTCTAGGTAAACGTCAATGGTTGCCGGCCGGCAGCACGGCCGCGGCAGGTTTGCTGGTCATCGCCGCCCAGGCGCGGTTGTGGCCCGATCTGTTCCGCGAGCAGTTGCAAACCATCCGCATTATGTTCGATGTTGTTCCCGACTTTGGATACGGTCCAGCGGGTATCCTTGGCCGGGCATTGTGGAATCGCGGCCAACACAATTCTCCCGCGACCACCATTCTCTACGTTGCGTTCGCTGCCGCAGTTGGCGTCGTCCTTCTTTTTGTCGCCCATCGCGTCCGCGAAAACAATTTCTCGCGAGAGACCTGGATCCCAGTCGCGCTCGTGGGCACATTCCTGCTGAACCCGCGCATCATGAAATACGACATGGCGGCCATCACCATTCCGATGCTGCTGATCGGCTGGCGGACCCTGCGCAACGCATGGAACCACTTTTCCCAACGGGATGTGCTCCGCGTTCCGCAATTGATCGGCGATCGGGCAGCGGAGACTTCACTGCCGCTGCCGAGCATTCCCGGCCAACACCGATCCATGCTGACGCTGGTCCTTGTCGGAGCAGGCTGTTTCCTGGTCCCCAACCTGATGACGGTATTCGGGCCAGCCTGGTGGCCGGTAGAACTCGTGGTAATGCTTGGGATTTTCGCAATGGGAATCTCGTCACTCGATCTCGCAAAGCCCGCGATTCCGGCGAGTAAGGTTCAACCCGGTCAAGCTCAACTGAGTGCGGCACCCGTCCTTATCGTATACGAAGAAGTGCCTCCCATAGTGGCCGTCGAGCCAATCGCGTAGCGATGACTCCTGTGAAAGAAGGTTGTTGCCCCGGGAGATTAGTTGAGCCCGATTCACGGCCACTAATTATTCATCTCATTGAGGATTTGCTCCACCTCGTGCAGTTCCGCCAGTTTGCGGCGGCGGAGCCAGTTCGCCCAGTACCAGATCACCGGATATTGCATGAGCACGCAGGCAACCAACAGCCCCACCCACTCCTTAGGATGTGCCCTCACATCCCGCCCAATGGTTGCCCAGTTTACGGCGGTCAGGACCGCACAAAAAATAATCCAGCCGAGCGACACATAGATCGAGATCCGAAGCAACCGGATTCGAGCCGCCACTCTTTTGTGCCAAAGCTCCACGAACGCACGGGTTGACTGCGTCTGAGGACGCGACGTACCCCGCAAAAACCATATCCGATATCCGGCCGACACAAATACTAAAACGAAGATGCCGGTCGACCAGCCTGTCCCCATCCAGGTCGATTGATGCCGCATGAAGACGGCGAAAATCAGAATCCCGAGGAACGCGATTACCGTCAGTAGATTGCCAAGCACAAAGCGACGGTCCTGGCGCATGATCCTCTGCCAGACCTTGCGCTCGAATTCGGCGGGCGGCTCCGCCACGCTGCTCCATTGTTCGCGCCAGGTGTCAAGTTCGCGGTCTTCTTCTCGGTGTTCAGTCATGGTCTCTCTCCCAACGCGTCCTTCAGCGTTTTTCTTGCCCGGTTCAGGCGCACTGCCACATTGTTTTCTGTAATGCCCATCACTTCAGCCATTTCTGCGTGCGACAGGCCTTCGAGCATGAGTATGATCATCTGCCGGTGAGTCACGGACAGAGATTGAATCGCTGACATCAGCCGCACCCGCTGGTCAGTTTGCGACGCCTGTTCCTCCGGGTGCGGCCGCGGATCAACTGGCTGGTCGGATTCTTCGATCTCCTCCAGTGGCTGATGAGCCGGCCGTCGCTTCCATACGTGGCTAAGCCCCCGATTGTGAGCAATGCGGTACACGAATGTCCTCTCCGAGCACTCGCCTCGAAAATGAGCCAGCGCTTGCCAGATCGCCAGCGCGATCTCCTGGACCAGTTCTTCCCTGATGCTGGCCACCGCCTCATAACTGAACGCCAGCCGCGAGATGGCTGCTCCATACTCGCTGAGAATACGGGCGAACTGTTTTTCCAAAGCTTGGCGGTGTTCGCTCACGGTTGTGACCTGGCCAGCGAATCGATCTGTGACTGATTAGGCATAATCATTCGGGCAGCAGACGTAAAAGGCAAAGCGTACGAAGATCTCCCAGGTAGCTATGACATCACGAGACTGTCATCGGTGGCGACTGCCGTCCCTGGACCTGATATCGAATCTCGCGATGATAACGGCTGAAAATGAGAGCTACTACCAGTAACGCCAGCGGCGTTAAGAAACTGGCCTCAGGGCCAACCATGCCGCCGGTGAGCCAGCGCGGCCCGCTTAGGGTGGAGCTGAGCAGATGGTGATAGGGCACGATGCCGCTATCAGGAACTCCGTAGAACATTTGTCCCCAGTCGTAGCCTAAGTGAAAGCCGACCGCACACCAGAGATTCCCGGTCCGCCGCAAAAACAGGCAGAGGAGGAGCCCGAACAGCACAACCGCGGCTGAGCCTACCGCATTCTCATTCGAATTGAAGGCGTGGCCCAAGCCGAACAAGCCGGACATCACGAACGCCGCCGGCCAGAAACCGATTCCGGAAGCGAGCGTGTACTGGATGTATCCGCGAAACAGGAATTCTTCAACCAGTCCGGCCAGGAGGAATGCGGCACCCCACCCGACAAGCGAAGACAAAATTGCCGTCCCGTGCAGAGCCAGGCCGGTAATACGAAAGCCGTGGAGCAGGAACATCGTGAGCAGGGTGCCGCTGATCGCCAGAAAACCCGAGAGAGACCCGATCCAGAAGTCCTTTCTGAGGGCTTGACTCAAGGGCAAACCATATTCGCTGAATTTGCGCTGTTCAACTTCGGCCATCACCAACGCAGCGAGGCAGAGCAAGAGCAAGGTGATCGCTTCAGACCCGCCCAGCAAAAGCGGCGTGATCGTAACGTGGCTTTGGTTCCTGTACTTTTCCATAAAGCCTTGAGGGCCACCTGCTCTGATGAGAACGAAACCCCCGAATAGAATGGCCAACAAGGCGAGGAAAATGAGCAACCGCCAGCCCGCGCGCGGACCGTTGGGTCCGACAAAAATTGGCTTTAATCCGGATGTGGGACGGGAACTTGTCTGGAAAGCCTCAGTCGATAATACGGGCGAGTTATCAGCCGCCGTGAGTGGATTTGCAACGGTCATTTTTTCTCTCCTAAATAAGGAATGGGTTCGGCCGTCAAAGAAATCGAAGACGAAATCGAAGCCGCCAGTGGAATCCGACGGTCGGATTTGCGCTTCGCGTTCTCAGCCGTCCCTATTCAGGTAGTCTCAGGTAGGCAGGAAACCTTACAAAGTCAGTCGAAGATAATTCCAACCCATGGGGTAAGCCGCCTTGTAGCTAATCCGGCCGAGGTTTCAATGGCTGCCGTAGCCAAGTTAGGAATCCGCCGCCCACCTCTGGGGAGATCACTGTGCGACTGCGGCGTGCTGCAAGGATGGCCGACCGGATTCGAGGGATCAGAGGAACAAACTCGCTACTTTACCTCAGCTCTATAACGTTGAAAGGCAGCGGTTTTCTCCGGATAGCAGTGATAGAGTGCTTGCGATGAAGCGGGGGCTATGTATGCCGAAGGCGGCGGCCTGGATGGTCGTTGTGTTGTGTGCGGCAGGAACGGTGTGCGGGCAAGAGAAGTCTGCGGCCGCGCCCGTGCCCGTGCCCGTGCAGACGGAGACAGACGAATACACACGCTACGAGTTGCTGTCACCAGAGAGCTCAAGTTTTGCAATCCATTACGAGGTGACGGCTACGGCTGCCGGGGCGAAGTATTTCTTCAATCCGATCCGCAAGGGCAGCGTGGCCAGCGGAGAGTCGGTGGTCGATGTGATGACCGGACTGCCATTGCGGTTTGAAGTCGTTCGCGGGGAGGAGGCCGCGATGGATCCGCTGATGAAGGGCGAAGACGCCTCGGTGGATTACATCAAGGTTACCCTGGCGCGTCCGGTGCCGCCCCAAGGGCAGGCGCGCCTGCTGATTCTGAAAACTTACAAGGATGCGAAGAGCTACTATCGTGAGGGTGAGGCGATCGTCTTCAACCGGACGCTGGGCATTCCCCGGAATAGTGTCGTGCTGCCGGCGGGATATGAACTGGTGGCATGCAACCTGCCGTCGCAGGTTCTGGCGGAGCCCGATGGGCGCGTCGCCATCAGCTTCATGAATGGCAGCGGGGCGGAGGCTCCGCTGGTCGTGAAAGCTAAACCAGGCGCGGCGACCGGTACTCAGGCCGCGCCCCAGGCGCCGGGTTCGGCGAAAAGTTGGGAAGCGCCGTTCGAAGGAGAGACTGAGCGGGAGCGTCTTGCGGAACGCGCGCACCAGGACCGCGAGATTGTTTACTTTCTGCAACAGCCAGAGACACACGCATTCAGTCTTTATCACGATTACACGGAGTCGCGCCCGGGAGTCGACAAGTATTTCAATGTGGTTCGCATGGGCAGCAAGGTATCGGACCCGTCGGCCTACCTGCTCGACACGGGCGAAAAGCTGACGACGAAAATAATGACCGGAGCGGAACTGGCGGCCGCGAAGATAAAGATCGATGAGGAAGAGCCGGTCGACCCGGCGGCGCAGGTGGTGGTGATTCCGTTTTCGCCGGTAAAGGCTGGGCAAAACATGCGCGTGCGAATTTCCGAAACCTATACTGCGCCGGTGAGCTACCGATTGGAGGGCGACACGCTGGTATTTGACCGGAGCCTGGGGCGTCCGCGAAACGCCGTGGTGTTGCCCGAGGGATGGTACCTTGCCGCCAGCTCAATTCCGGCGACGGTTACACAGATGGCGGATGGGCGCATCCGGCTGGATTTCTGGAATGGCCGGCCGGACCCGGTGGATGTGCTGATCAAGGCGAAGCGCCGGACTCGATAGCGCGAAATATGTTCTTCATGTACGTTGTCCGGTTTTTCTGTCCACGAAGCAGTGTCAGACGGTTCGCGCTGTACGATAGATGAATGCGTTTTTGGTCCTAAGGAGGTTGTCATGATACCTGCTCTTACGAACCTGCAACCGGAACCTATTTGGAAACATTTTGACAGGCTGGCGGCTATTCCCCGCGCTTCCACAAAGGAGGCTGCCGCGAGGGATTATGTCCGCGGGCTGGCCACCAAGCTGGGGCTCGAAATGGTACAGGACGATGCCGGCAACCTGGTCGTCAGGAAACCCGCGCGGCCCGGGCGAGAGGCGGCGCCGATGGCTCTTTTACAGGGTCACCTCGACATGGTATGCGAGAAGAACGAGGGAACTGTTCATGACTTCGATGCCGATCCTATCAAAGTGGTGCGAGACGGCGATTGGTTGAGGGCCGATGGCACAACCCTGGGCTCCGATAACGGAGTCGGCGTGGCCGCCGCTCTGGCTGTGATGGAAAGTAATGACATTGCCCATGGTCCGCTGGAGTTCGCTTTCACCATTGACGAAGAGACCGGACTTACGGGCGCCGCGGCGTTTCCGGGTGGCTTGCTGACGTCCAGGTATTTTCTCAACCTGGACAACGAAGAAAAAGGCACGCTCTGTATCGGTTGTTCAGGTGGCATCAAGACAACGGCGCGACGCCGGGTTCGGCTTCATCCTGCAGGTGTAGGGTTAGCCTGGCGCATCAAGGTGTCCGGTCTGAAGGGTGGTCACTCCGGTGTCGACATTCATCAGGGACGCGGCAATGCCCTGCGCATCATGGGTGGAGTGTTGCAGGTTCTTCTCGATCGCCTTCCCATCGAAATCGCGGAAATCAACGGTGGAAGCGCGCAGAACGCGATTCCACGCGAAGCTGCGGCGTTAGTGCTGCTGGATCCGGCTAGCGAGAGTGAATTGAAGTCGCTGGTCGCCGCAGCCGCAGCCGGATACCAGACTGCTTTGGGAGGATTCGATTCCGGATTGCAGATCACGGTCGAGAAGGCCGAACAGCCGGGGAAGGCGCTCGACGCGAATGACGCGAAACAAACCGTGGCCCTGCTAGCGAGCTTGCATCACGGTGTTCTGGCCATGAGCCCCGATGTTCCCGGCCTGGTCCAGACCTCTACGAACCTCGCAACCGTTAACACGCGGGGCGATATGGTGGAGATTGTTACCAGCCAGCGGAGTGCGATCGAGAGCAGCATGATGTCTGCCGCCCGCATGGTTGCGACCGTTTGCGAGCTGGCGGGATTCGAAGTGGAACACGCGGGCAAATATCCCGGCTGGAAGCCCGAGCCCAATAGCGACATCGTGCGCAAACTTCAGGAGGTACACAAGAAACTTTTCGGTGAGCCGGCAAAGCTGATTGCCATGCACGCGGGCCTGGAGTGCGGCGTGATTGGCGAGAAGTATCCTGGCATGCAGATGGTATCGTTCGGCCCGACCATCGTGGATCCGCACAGCCCGAACGAGCGCGTGCAGATATCGTCGGTGGAGAGTTTCTGGAACTACTTGAAGCTGGTGCTTGAGAACCTCTAGCAAGTCCGCTTCAGGCGCGAGCCATTGCCCATCCCTCCTGGGAAAGCGATAAAGTACTGCGGCAGGACTCAGTGTGTCCGGCTGTGCCTTATTGTCGACCGGGTGGAGACCCAAGCCGGATGCGGGTTCTCACGGAACGCCAGCTGCCGAATTTACAAGAATTAGACTTGACAACTATGTCCGGTCGTAGCAGGATTTCTCTCGCGACCATACCGCCCGCACTTCGGGGGTAGTGCAGGCGAGGGTTTTCGACCGGGGTCCCACTCCATCCAGGGCGATCGATCAGTTAGAGCGCCGGGTGCGCACTTTCCCGGTCCCGTGTATGGAAGCTTGCCACCCAATTTCGCTTGCAGGAGAAATCCGATGAGAGTTTGCAGAATTGTCGCCATGTCTTTAGTGGTCATCCTGACTCCGGCCATCCTGAACGCCGGCCTTTTGGACCTGTTCAAACCTCATAAAAAGAAGCAGGAGGATCAGACTCAGGCCGCTCAGAGAGCCGCAGCCAGGCGCCGGCAGATGCTGAGGACGGAATCGCTTCCCGGCATACTGAAGACTGGAGGCGAGCCGGAGCACGGGCCTGGCGCTTACGAAAAGGAAAAGTACGCGCATCGTGCCTATCCCTTGAAACGCATTCCTGTTGAATTCACCCACACGGCGCAGCGGCACTTTGCCAGGGTTGAATCGGAAACCGAGCTGGGCCAACGAGGCGAGGCGCTGAATTCCGGGTGGGTATCTCTGGGCCCGAGCGTCGCGCTCTTTCCGTCGATTCTGGGCCGGACCGGTGCTTCCTATGTGACTTCGGGCCGAATGTCGGCCCTGGCGATCGAAAACAATTGCACTCAAGCGCGTTGCCGGCTTTACGTGGGGGCGGCTGGCGGTGGCGTCTGGAGAACGGACCATGCGCTTTCCAACGCGCCGGACTGGACTTTCATCTCCCAGAGCTTTGGCACGAATGCCATCGGCTCGATCACGGTCGATCCCACGGATCCCAGCGGTGACACCATTTATGTTGGAACCGGCGAAGCCAATGCCAGTGCCGATTCCGGGGCCGGCGAGGGCATCTACAAATCAACCAACGGCGGCGACTCGTGGTCTCTCCTGCCCGGAAGCAGCTTTGCCGTTGATAACTCGGTGAGCGCCGTCGTGATCGATCCGACCAACTCCAATACCATCTATGTCGCAACCACCTACGGTATACGAGGCTTCACGGAGGTCGACGATGGCAGCGCGATCGGTACGTCATACCCCGTGGGATTGTACAAATCGACCGATGGTGGAAACACGTTCACTCTCATCTTCAATCCGACGCCACTCACGCCCGGTGGGTTCACCTGGGGTGTAAACAGAGTCGCTCTCGATCCGAGCGATCCCACGACCGTCTATGCCGCGGCATTTGCCCTGGGAATTTTCCGCAGCTCTCCGACGGAGAGCGGCGGTGCTTTCCTCCAGGTGTTCGTCACCTCGACGTTCAATCCCAATCCCTCATTGTTAGATCCCTTCTCGCGGCCAGAGTTTGCTCTCACCACCAAGAGTGGACATACTCGCATGTACGTTGGGGACGGGCCGGGCGACCTTTTGGGAGGCGAGCCGGCGGCCGCGGTCTGGCGCAATGACAACATGAACAAACCTGCCTCGGTTCTGTTCAGTGGAAGTGCGAACGGCCCCAGTTGGAAGATGCTGTCAAACTCCCACGTCGGATCACCCGGATACGCCACCTATAACTACTGCACCAGCCAGTGCTGGTATGACAACGAAATCTACACGCCCCCGGGCCAGCCTGACACCGTCTTCGTATTGGGCTGTTTTCTCTACGGAGAGGCAGGAGGGCTATCCAATGCGCGCGGCGTATTGCGCTCGACCACCGCGGGGGAGCCGGATCCGGCAAACCATGATCGCACCTTTACTGACTTGACCTTTGACGCCACCTCCGCCTCAACTCCCAACTCACTGCATCCGGATCAGCACACTCTGGTATTTATGCCGGGCAATCCGGATCGGTGGTGGGAAGGTTCCGACGGCGGTCTGATGCGTTCCAGCGGTAGCTACACCGATGTTTCCGGGCAATGCGTCACTCGGGGTTTGACTGCCACCGAGACGACCACCTGCCAACGTCTGCTGTCCTCGGTTCCCACCACTCTCACCAGCCTCAACCGAGGCCTGGATACGCTGCAGTTCCAAAGTCTGTCCATCAATCCTAAGAAGCCGACCGGCGAATTGCTGGGCGGAACTCAGGATAATGGCACCTTCCGGTACGATGGATCGTCCGTCCTTTGGCCGGAAACCATGGGTGGGGATGGCGGGCAGTCCGGATTCAACGCCGCCAATCCCAACATAAGTTTCCACACCTACTACCTGCCGCAAATCGATGTGAATTTTCAGGGCGCGAAAATCCTGGGCTGGGATTGGGTCTCCGACCGGTTCTTTATGCCTCCCGCAGAGGGCTCGGAGTTCTACATCCCCATCATCGCCGATCCCAACCCCGCTAAAGCCGGCTCTATGTTTGCTGGGTTGCAGGGAGTTTGGCGGACGCGAGACAATGGCGGACCTCAAGCGTATCTGGATCAGCATTGCAACGAGTTCTTCGGCGACTTCACCGTTACTTGCGGCGACTGGGTCGAACTGGGAAGCCCTACCGGTTTCAGCGATCCGCACGGGGATCTCACTTCCTCGAACTGGGGTTCTACCCTCCAGGGAGGCGTCCTCGGAGTGGTGACACGAGCGCTCAGCGATACGAGCACGCTATGGGCGGCTACGTCCACTGGACGTATTTTCATTTCCAAGAACGCAGACTCCGTTTCCAATGTCTCAGGCGCTGACGGCAGCTCGGTGGCCTACACCCGCCTCGATACTCTCGCTTCTAGTGCGCCCATGCGTTTCCCGAGTGCTATCTATGTGGATAGCAGTAATCCCAATCACGCCTGGATCTCTTATAGCGGGTACAGCGCGGCAACCCCTGCCACTCCGGGACATGTCTTCGATGTCAGTTACAACCCGAGTGCTGGAACTGCCACCTGGACCAGTTTGGACGGCAACTTGGGAGACATCCCCATAAACTCCGTGGTTCGCGATGACTCTACCGGCGACCTTTATGCCGCCAATGACTTCGGTGTTCTGCGCCTGCCCAACGGCAGCTCGCAGTGGCAAACGGCAGGCAGCGGACTGCCACTAGTCGAAGTGCCCAATCTAACGATCTCCGCTTCGGCGCGCGTGCTCTACGCGGCAACTCACGGGCGCGGAGCTTACGTGTTGAGTCTTCCGTGAAGGGAGGATAGCTAGTCGAGCACTGCTACTGGAGCGCCCGAACGCAATCAGCGTCGTGGCAAAAGGGTTTTGAACACGGCCCCGCGAATGGAACTCGTCTTCGTGCAATTTTAGCCCTGTGCAATGGCTCATTGCACCGTGAGCGCGAACGTGACCGTGTGCTGCAGCGTCCCTGCGGTAGCGGTGAGAGTCACATTCGATGTACTTGGTGGAGTTGTAGTCGAACCAGTCGATCCTCCGCCGCAGCCGGCCATCAGCATCAGAGTGAATACGCCCAGCGCCATTAGCGCGCGCGCCCGCCGCCGTTTTGTGTACCCCACCCAGCAGCACAACATCATAGACAATGCAGTCGACGACAGCACGCCCACGTTAAGACGGGCCAAGTTAAGACGAGCCAAGTTGGCGGGCGCCGAGGTGGAGACTGTAAGCGTTGTAGTGGCTACGCCGCTCGACGGGGTAACCGTTTGGGGCAAGAAACTGCATGTTGCTCCGGACGGCAGCCCCTCGCAGCTGAACGAAACGGCGGAGGAAAGACCGTTCTGCGGAGTTACCGACACAGTAACGGTTCCCGGTTGTGCGGCGGAAATCGTGATCGACGCCGGATTTACGCCCAGGGAAAAATCGGGCGGAATGTCGATCATGTAGGTAGCCGAGAAAACCGCACTGCTCGAGCATCCGGCGGCGATGGCGATAGCCTCGATGGTCTCCGTTTGCGACACGCTGATGGGTCCGGTGTAGAGGGTTGAACTGGTCGTGGGAGTGTCGCCGTTGGTCGTGTAATAAATCGAGGCCCCGGCCGTCGAGTCGGTCAGGGACACGGTCTGTGTCGAATTGTAGGTGCCGCCAGTGACGGAAGCGGCAGGGGTAGCAGCGTAAGGCAATATCTCTGTCGCCGTGACCGACTGGGTAACCTGCGGCGCAGCCGAGTAGTTGCCGTTGCCGGCCTGGTTCGCAATCACCGAGCACGTGCCCGTCCCGCTCGTCATGGTGTAGGTCGCCCCGGAATTGCTGCAGGAGCCAGCACTGGTGTAAGCCACCGCCAATCCTGAACTGGCCGTGGCGGCCACTGTGAAGGCGCTTCCATTCACAGCGCTTGCCGGAGCATTGGTCGTGAACGTGATTGTCTGAGTGCCGGGCGCCGCGTTGACCGTCTGCATTACCGCAGGCGCTGGAGCGTAGTTGCTGTTGCCGGGCTGGTTCGCGATGACCGAGCACGTGCCGGTCCCGCTGGTCACGATGTACGTCGCACCAGAATTGGTGCACGATCCGGCACTCGCGAAGACAACGGGATTGCCGCTACCACCGCCCCCAGCCGCTACCGTGAAGCTGCTGCCATACGCTGCGCTCGCTGGAGCATTCGTCGTAAAAGTGATCGTCTGGGTCCCGGGTGTCGCGCTGACTGCCTGCGTTACTTGCGGTGCCGGAGCGTAGTTGCCGTTCCCAGGCTGGTTCGCGACGACCGAGCACATACCGGTCCCGCTCGTCATGGTGTACGTCGCACCCGTATTGCTGCAGGAGCCAGCGCTTGTGAATACCACAGCTAGCCCTGAGGTGGCGTTGGCGGCCACTGTGAAGTTGCCGCCATACGCTGCGCTCGCTGGAGCATTGGTCGTGAAAGTGATTGTCTGAGTGCCGAGCGTCGCGTTGACCGTTTGCGTCACCTGGGGAGCTGCGGCGTAGTTGCTGTTGCCGGGCTGGTTTGTAATCACCGAACACGCGCTGGTCCCGTTGGTCATCGTGTATGTCGCACCAGCGTTGCTGCAGGACCCGGCGCTCGTGTACGACACGGGATTTCCGCTGCCGCCCCCCGTCGTCGCTACTGTAAAGGTGCTGTTGTAAGCTGCACTCGCCGGAGCATTCGTCGTGAATGTGATGGTCTGCGGTGCGAGCGTCGCGTTGACCGTTTGTGTCACCTGGGGGGCTGCCGCGTAGTTGCTATTGCCGGGCTGGTTCGCAATCACCGAACACGCGCCGGTCCCGCTCGTCATCGTATACGTCGCCCCAGAATTGGTGCAGGAGCCAGAACTTGCGAATACCACCTTTAACCCTGAGGTGACGTTGGCAGCCACCGTGAAGCTACTGTTGTAAGCAGCGGTTGACGGAGCGTTTGTGGTGAATGTGATCGCCTGCGGAGCTGACGTGGCGTTAGCCGTCTCTGTCTCTTGAGTCGCCGCATAGTTGTTATTACCAGCCTGGTTTGCGATTACGGAGCAGGTTCCCGTTCCGCTCGTCATCGTGTACGTCGCACCTGAATTACCGCACGATCCGGAGCTGGTGAAAGCCACCGCCAATCCCGAACTGGCAGTTGCGGCCACTGTAAAGTTACTGTTGTAAGACGTGCTGGCCGGAGCATTCGTGGTGAACGTGATTGTCTGAGAGGCTAATATTGCGTTCACTGTCTGCGTGACCTGCGTCGCCGCCGCATAGTTACTGTTGCCGGGCTGGTTTGCAATCACCGAACAGGTGCCCGTCCCGAATGGCCATTGTGTAGGTCGCGCCAGAATTGCTGCATGATCCCGAACTGCTGTAGACGGTTGCCAGCCCCGAGCTGGCATTTGCTGCGACCGTGAAGCTGCTGCCATAAGCCGCGCTCGCCGGAGCGCTCATCGTGAACGTGATCGTCTGGGACGCCAGCGTCGCATTGACAGTCTGCGACACCTGCGGTGCGGCCGCGTAGTTGCTGTTGCCAGGTTGGTTGGCGATTACCAGGCAGGTGCCGGTGCCGCTGTTCATCGTGTAAGTCGCACTCGAACTGCTGCAAACACCAGAGCCGGTATAAGTCACCGGCAAACCTGAACTGGCAGTTGCAACTACGGTGAAGTTACTACCATAGACGGCACTGGCTGGAGCATTGCTCGTGAACGTGATCGACTGAGAGGCCAATGTTGCGTTCACTGTCTGCGTGACCTGGGGGGCAGCCAGATAGTTGTTGTTGCCTGCCTGGTTCGCAATGACCGAGCACGTACCAGTCCCGCTCGTCATGGTGTACGTCGCCCCCGCATTGCTGCAGGAGCCAGCGCTGGTGTAAGCCACCACGAGCCCCGAACTGGCACTGGTAACCACCGTGAAACTGCTGTTGTAGGGCGCGCTCGCCGGAGCATTGGTCGTAAACGTGATGGTCTGCGAGGCAGGCGCGGCGCTGACCGTTTGCGTTACTTGCGGTGCCGGAGCGTAGTTGACGCTGCCTGCCTGGTTCGCAATCACCGAGCATGTGCCGGTCCCACTCGTCATAGTGTAGGCCGCACCCGCATTGCTGCAGGAGCCAGCGCTGGTATAAGCCACCGCTAAGCCCGAGCTGGCGGTTGCAACGACAGTGAAATTACTACCATAGACGGCACTGGCCGGAGCATTGGTTGTGAACGTGATCGTTTGGGTGCTGGGCGTCGCGCTGACCGCCTGTGTTAATTGGGGCGCAGCCGCGTAGTTGCCGTTGCCGGCCTGGTTCGCAATCACCGAGCACGTACCAGTCCCGCTTGTCGTGATGTAGGTTGCTCCAGAATTACTGCAGGATCCGGCACTCGTAAAGACAATGGGATTGCCGCTGCCGCCGCCCGTCGCCGCGACCGTGAAGCTGCTGTTGTAGGGCGCGCTCACCGGAGCATTCATCGTAAACGTGATAGTCTGCGAGGCAGGAGCGGCGTTGACCGTTCGCGTTACTTGCGGTGCGGGAGCGTAGTTGCTGTTTCCGGCTTGGTCCGCAATCACCGCGCAAGTGCCGGTTCCACTCGTCATGGTGTAGTTCGCTCCCGCATTGCTGCAGGAGCCCGAGCTTGTGAGTGCGACCGCCAATCCTGAATTGGCATTGGCAACTACCGTGAAACTGCCGTTGTAGGGCGCGCTCGCCGGAGCGTTCGTCGTGAACGTGATCGTCTGACTGGCGGGCATCGCATTTACTGTCTGCGTGACCTGGGGCGCAGCCAGATAGTTATTGTTGCCAGCCTGATTGGCAATCACCGAGCACGTGCCCGTCCCACTTGTCATCGTGTAGGTCGCACCCGCATTGCTGCAAGATCCGGCACTGGTGAAGACAATGGGATTGCCGCTGCCGCCGCCCGTCGCCGCTGTCGTGAAACTGCTGTTGTAGGCTGCATTCGCCGGAGCGTTGGTCGTGAAGGTGATGGTCTGATTTCCCTTCCCGACCGTCAGTGTGAACGTTTGCGTTGCGGCGGAACCAACTCCGTTTTGCGCTGAGAAAGTAATGCTGAAGGAACCCGCAGCGCCCGGTGTACCGCTGAGCGTGCCCGTGCCATTGCCGTTATCGATGAATGTCACGCCGGTCGGTAGCGTACCCGTCTCGGTGATACTGGGACTCGGGAAGCCCGTGGTGTCCACCGTGAAAGAGCCCGCCGCACCCACCGTGAATGTCGTGTTATTCGCGCTCGTGATGGCCGGGGGCTGATTTACCGTCAACGTAAACAATTGCGTGACCGGCGCACCGACTCCGTTTTGCGCAGTGAAGCTGATACTGAACACGCCGCTGACCGTTGGATTTCCGCTGAGGGTGCCAGTGCCGTTTCCATTGTCGGCGAACGTCATGCCGGCCGGCAGGGTACCCGCCTCGCTGGTCGTGGGAATCGGGATGCCCGCAGTGGTCACCGTAAACGAACCTGCCGTTCCGACGACGAACGTCGCGTTATTTGTACTGGTGATCGCGGGAGGCTCAGTTGCTGGCCAGTTCGTCACCAGGTTATAGGCGTTCACCGTCCCGAGGCCGGTCGGGAAATCCCATCCAACATTGGTGGCGAAAGCGGGCTGATAGGCGCTGTCGGAAGAGGAGAGGACTCCATTTGCGCCCTGCGGCTGGTAGCAGTTGATCTTGCCGATACAACTCACATCATTGTCGCCTTGCGTCACGTCGTAGAAAATGCACGAACTACCGACGCCGGCTCCCAGAGTCGAATTGCATGCGGCGTCGCCGGTCGTGCCGTATTGAGCGGCGGCCAGGCTGTAATAAACGAAATTTGGATTGCCCTGGCGCACGCCGGTTTTCTGGTTCACCAGAGCTTGAATTCCAGCCATAATCGGTGCGGTGAACGACGTGCCCCCGGCTCCCGGCCAACTCGAGGGCGCCTGGGTACAGGGCACACCGGAAGATCCGGAATAGCAGTACGGATAGTAGTGCAACCACGGTCCATCGGCGGCGAAGAGCGAGAGATCAGGAATATCGCGCACTCCATCGCTCGGATTTCCGAGCACGGATTGGTATGATGGCTTGGGCCAACCGGCGCATGTTCCGCCGACCACGCCCGAACTGGAGGGCGTTCCCGTCGCGCAGCCGCTCGGTCCACCGCTGCCCCCGATCGTGTTCAGGAAATTCGTATCCCCCGCGCTGCTATTACAGAACCCGCTCGGCCCATAAGTCTGGCTGAATCCTTCGAACTCGGCGAGCAGCAAGCTGCCGCAGGAATCGTTCCAGGGAATCTCGGGAATATAGGATTTGGCCGATTCATAGGTCGTCGAATTGGTGGCATTCCAGTAAGTGCTATTGGTCCCGGCGTAAGTGTCGCCGAAGTCGGTACCGCCGACGGCCACGTTGAAGGGACTCGATGCCCAACCACTTACGCCGATCCCATAGGAAGCGTCTTCCTCTCCTCTGCCGCAGCCTGCCGCAGCATCATCGCCCGCGGCCACGAAGATCGAGATACCCTCGGTAACCGCCTGCTGGAAAACTGAATTGAAAGCGGCATTGGACGTGCCGCCATTGGCGGCCTCGCAGTCGCCGTAACTGAGGCTGAGGAGCGGCGGCGCGTTGCCGGCATTCACGATGTTCTGGATCGCGATCAGTCCCCCAAAGGTTCCCGCATTCGCGCATGAAGCAAGGACGATAGCTGCACTGGGCGCGGCCGCGCTGGCATATTCGGCATCGACGATCGCTTCCCGGTCGTCACCGTTTTCACCCGGATCGGCGCAATTGTTCGTTCCGCTCGGAGGCGCGGGATGGGTCTGCGTGAGTGTGCCACCGGTGTACGACGAAAGACCGAACACAGAGCGGAAGGACGTCCAGTCATCCACGGTGTAGACGTCGGTGTCCTCGACCGCCACGATCGTTTGCCCCACACCGGTAATGCCCTTGGAGAAGAGTGGATTCAGGTTGTAGATAGTCTCCAGATCGCCTGGAGCCACCAGGTAATATTTCGTTCCACTTATAGCGACGGTGTACTCCGCCCGAGGCTTGAAATTGGTATGAGGCCGGAAGTCGTGTAACGACACCACCCCTACGATCGCGGGTGCCAGCGCTGCCGGAATCTGCGGGTCGCTCATGTTGGCGATGTGTTTCACACCATTTACGTTCAGGTTATGAATCTCGGTGTGCAAGGCTTCTCGCAGTTGAGCGGCCGTGCCGGAAAAATCGATTACCACGCCGTTCGGGTACTCCACATTGACCTTGAGACCATGCGACCGCAGCCAGTTCTTAACGGTGTCGCGATCCTGTTGAGCTACACCAAACCTCTGGCCGAACTCCTTCGCCGTAAGCCAGCGGTGAAAGCTGGGCGAGGACTGGTCGTGAAGGTCATTAATAAGCTTGTCGAGTTCCTGCTCCTGCTCCGGCGAGCGTTTCAGCAGAAGTTGCAGGTGCTCCATTGAAAGGTCGTCGTCCACCCGGCCAAGGTCGTTTTTCGCCTTCGCCTCCGGCCGGGTATTGCCCCCCAGTGTTACCAGTTTGCCTTCGTCCACATTTTGCGTAATCAGGATGGGGGGCGTGCCTTGAGCGTGCGCGGTGGGACCAGCAGTTACTACGAGAGAACCGAAGACAGCCAATAGACAGAACGCCAACCAGTTTTCGCGACGCATTGGAAACCGTTCTGGGGGAGGAGGCTCAAGCTCATTCCCTCTCTATGCCGTCACGAGTCATCTTTTCTCCGTACACGGCGTGGATGATCTGTTAGCCCAGCACTATTAAGACCCAAGACGATAAGACCTAACTAAAATGATCTGACAATGTACTTCACAATCGCGCCTAACTTCAGTGCTCGCTTTGCCAGCCCTCTGCCCTTTCGCGATAGTCGCCGCGGATTCGACAGTTGGCACGGCATGTGCGCAGGTTGATTGGTGGATTGCCTGGGAGAAGACAAACA
>JBAQJU010000012.1:0-15096 GCA_049300475.1 Terriglobales bacterium
TGGAAATTGTCGGTTTCCGCGAGACCCGAAAGACGGTGGTGACGGGCGTCGAAATGTTCAAGAAGCAACTGGACGAAGGCCTGGCGGGCGACAACGCCGGCCTCTTGCTGCGCGGCATCGCGAAAGAGGATGTGGAGCGCGGAATGGTGCTGGCCAAGGGTGGCTCGATCACTCCGCACACCAAGTTCAAGGCGGAAGTTTACATCCTGACCAAAGAAGAAGGCGGACGGCACACACCGTTCTTCAAGGGATACCGTCCACAGTTTTACTTGCGAACGACAGACGTGACAGGCGTAGCGGAACTTCCGGCGGGCACGGAGATGGTGATGCCGGGAGACAACGTGAGCCTGGTGATTGAACTGATCACGCCGGTGGCGATGGAGAAGGGCCTGCGGTTCGCGATTCGCGAAGGCGGGCATACGGTCGGCGCGGGCACGATCGCCGAAATTGTGCAGTAGTAGCTGTCAGCCATCAGCTTTCGGCTGTCAGTTAAAACAAACGCGGGTTGCAGATTCCCGCCAGTTCTTTCCTTCCGGAAATGCCGGGAGGGGTTAGAGAGAGACACAGTGAGTGCACAAGAGAGAATTCGCATCAGGCTGAAAGCCTACGACTACCGCATCCTGGACCAGTCGACGGGAGAGATCGTGGAGACAGCGAAACGCACCGGCGCGCAGATTGCCGGTCCGATTCCGCTGCCCACGATGAAAAACAAATATTGCGTGCTGCGTTCGCCGCACGTGGACAAGAAATCGCGGGAGCAGTTTGAGATCCGCACCCACAAGCGCCTGCTCGATATCCTCGAGCCGACGCAGCAGACAGTCGATGCGCTGATGAAGCTCGACTTGCCCGCGGGCGTGGATGTCGAGATTAAGGCATTCGGCAAGGAACATAAGTAGCTGTGTGGATGCGGGGCTCTGCCCTGCATGAACGGGGCGCAGCCCCGTCACCACACAACAAAAAGAGCGACAGCTCCCCAGCCAATAGACGCCGCTGAACCAGCGGCGGGCCATGCTGGGAACGGAGAAGGAAATGGCAAAGGTTGCAGGAATTCTGGGCAAGAAAGTCGGCATGACGCAGCTCTTCGATTCCAAGGGCGAGGTGCGGCCGGCGACCGTGTTGAAGGCGGGGCCATGCGTGGTCACGCAACACAAGACCAGCACCAAGGATGGATACGTTTCCGCGCAGATCGGGCTGGTTGAGTTCGTAAAAGAAAAGAAGCTGACCAAGGCGATGCAGGGACACTTTGCCAAGCACAACCTTCCGCCCGTGAAATTCATGCGCGAAGTGATGATCGAGGTTGAAGGTCCTGGAGAAGACCCAACCAATGCCGTCGTCAAGGTTGGCGATCGCGTGCTGGTCGATATTTTCGAAGGTGAGCGGTTTGTCGATATCGTTGGAACGAGCAAGGGACACGGCTTTCAAGGTGTAGTGAAGCGCCATCACTTTGCGGGCGGCCCGAAGTCGCACGGATCGATGTTCCAGATCACCGGATCGATCGGCTCCTCGGCCTTCCCGTCGCGCGTGTTTAAAGGCATGCGCATGTCGGGACATATGGGCAACGCCCGCATCACGACCCGCAACCTGCGGATTCTGGGCGTCGATAAAGACGAGAACCTGCTGGTGGTCGAAGGCAGCGTGCCGGGTCCGAATGGCGGCTACATCATGATCAACAAAGCGAAAAAGCCGCCCAGAGAGCGCCGCGGATTCGCGGGTTCGGCAACAGTCGATCCGTTGAAGGCGGCGAAGAGAGCGGCGAAGAAGGGTTAGGACAGGAATGTGGTGGCGGGGCAAAGCCCCGTCCCCACATACAAGAGAAGGCATATGGCAACGATTGACGTACACAATTTGAGCGGAGCGAAGGTTGGAACGCTCGACCTGGCCGATGAGGTTTTCGGCGCGGTCAACGAGGACCTGCTCTCGGAAGCGGTGACGCACTATCGCGCTGCCCGGCGGGCGGGCACGCATGCCACCAAGGTTCGCGGGAGCGTCTCCGGATCGGGCAAGAAGCTGTGGAAGCAGAAAGGCACGGGGCGGGCGCGAATTGGCTCCATCCGGTCGCCACTGTGGCGCCATGGCGGCACGGTGCATGGACCGCAACCACGCTCTTACGACTATCAGTTCCCGAAAAAGAAACTACTGGGCGCGTTGCGTTCGGCGCTGGCCGCCAAGCTTGCCGATGGCGCGCTCATCGTCGTCGATTCGTTTGAGGTGAAAGAGCCCAAGACGAAGGCCTTTGCCGAAGCCATCACCAAGCTCAAGGGCGAAGGCACGGTCCTGCTGGTGGAAGTTTCCGGCGCGGAGAACAGAAACCTGGAACTGAGTTCGCGCAATATCAACGGGCTGGAACTGGTGCGCGGGAATGAAGTGCATCCCTATCACCTGATGCGCTACACCCACACCATCTTCGCGCAGCCGGCGCTCGAAAGACTGCAGGATTCGCTGAAAAAAACGGCCTCGCGGCGCGATCATGACACGGAGACGGTGACCGAGAAGGCTACCAAGAAGAAAGCTGTCGACCGCAAGGCTGCCAAAAAGATGCCGGCCGCGCGGCGGGCGCGTAAGGCGGAGGTGGCTGGATGAAATCCGCCTATCAGATTATTCGCAAGCCGGTGATCACCGAAAAGGGTCTCGGCATTAAAGAGACGCAGAACACGCTGGTGTTTCAGGTTGCGCCGAAAGCCACCAAGACCGAGATCAAGGAAGCGGTGCAGGCGATCTTCAAAGTAAAGGTCGCTTCGGTGCGGACGGCGAATTATCCGGGCAAAGAGCGGCGACGGGGCAAGTTTGCCGGCTACCGTCCGGATTGGAAGAAAGCCTACGTGCGGTTGAGATCCGGCGAGAAGATGCCGGAGTACGCACAGAATTTGTAAGGAAGCTTTCCGCTTTCAGCTATCAGCTGTCAGTAAAACCGACAGCCGAATTAACTGAGAGCTGAGAGCTGAAAGCTGAGAGCTCTATGCCGATCAAGACCTACAGACCGACGACCCAGACGTTGCGCTACCGGACGCACCTGACGACCGACGACATTACTTCGTCGAAGCCGCACAAGCCGCTGGTGGAGGGCAAGATCCGCACGGGCGGGCGGCGCAACTCGGGTGACACGACCATGCGCTTCCGGGGCGGCGGCAACAAACGCAAGCTGCGCGCGATTGACTTCAAGCGTGACAAGCACGGAATTCCCGCGACGGTCGTGACCATCGAGTACGATCCGGGACGGTCGGCGCGCATCGCGCTGCTGAGCTATGCCGATGGCGAGAAGCGCTACATTGTGCAGCCCGACGGGCTGAAAGTCGGACAGAAAATTGTGAGCGGGCCCGACGCCGACATTCTGGTCGGCAATGCGCTCGCTCTGCGGAACATTCCGCCGGGCACGACCATACACAATATCGAACTGAAGCCCGGCAAGGGCGCGCAGATGGTGCGCTCGGCCGGCGGTTCGGCACAGCTGGTCGCAAAAGAAGGTGACTACGGGTTGGTGAAGCTGCCTTCGGGTGAGACCCGAAAAGTTCTGCTCGACTGTTTAGCGACGATCGGGCAGGTCGGCAACACGGAGCACGAAAACGTGACCTGGGGCAAGGCGGGACGCACGCGCTGGGTGGGCAAGCGTCCGCATAACCGCGGGGTTTCGATGAACCCGGTCGACCATCCACATGGCGGTGGCGAAGGCAAGACCTCGGGCGGCCGGCATCCGGTGACCCCGTGGGGCCAGCCGACGCGCGGCTACAAGACGCGCAATAACAAGCGCACCGATACGTTTATCGTGAACCGAAGAAAGAAAGGGTAACGGCTGTCAGCTATCAGCCGTCAGTTAAGACGGTGATGGAGAAGCTGAGAGCTTGGGTTCAGAGTTTCAAGGTCTTGAGGAAAAACCAGCAGCTTTGGTTCGCTACTACGGAGAGCTGAAGGCTGAGAGCTGAGAGCTGACTTTTATGGCGCGTTCAACGAAAAAGGGACCGTTCGTGGATGAACACCTGGCGACAAAAGTCGCGGGCATGAATGCACGCAACGAAAAGAAGGTGCTGCGGACGTGGTCGCGGCGCTCGACGATTATTCCGGAGATGGTCGGACACACCATTGCCGTGCATAACGGGAGAAAGTTCATTCCAGTCTATGTCACCGAGAACATGGTGGGACACAAACTGGGCGAGTTCAGCTTTACCCGTCAGTTCAAGGGGCACTCGATGAAGGCGGCTACGGAGACGGCTGCGCGGCCGGCGGGTGTACCGGGCGGACCAGGGGCGATCACTCCCTCCGCGCCGGCGGCGCCGAAGGCGTAGAGGCAGCTGCAAGCCATGGGCTAAAGGCCGAAGCAAGGGCGAAAAGATTATGGAATTTCGAGCGGAAGCAAAATACATGCGGGTTTCACCGCAGAAGGCGCGGCTGGTGCTGAACCTGATCCGCGGACGGCGCGTGGAAGAAGCGCGCAACACGCTGGCATTTACCAAGAAGCGGGTCGCGATCATGGTCGGCAAGCTGTTGCAGTCGGCGGTCGACAACGCCAATTTCCTGAGCACGGAGAAGGGCCTGGATGTCGATGTCGACAACTTGTATGTCAAGCATGTGGCGGCCAACGACGGGCCGCGCATGAAGCGGATTCGTCCGGCCCCGATGGGACGCGCCTATCACTACGTCCGTCGGATCGCGCACATCGAGATCGTGCTGGCGGAGCGCAATAAGAATGGCTCGCCGGTCGCGCACACGGTTGGCGAAGAGAGTAAAGCTGCGGCTCCGGCAAAACCCCGGGCTAAGGCCAAGGCGAAAGCGCCGGCAAAAGCGAAGAAGAAGGCGGCCGGGAAGAAAGCGGCGGCGAAGAAGTAAGTCGTCGTTAGCGATTGGTCGTTTGCGGTTCGCGAAAACCGAAAAGCGCCAACGACGAGCAGCGAAGAGTGAACGGCGTACGAGATTTCAGGAGCAACTATGGGACAGAAGGTCCATCCTTACGGTTTCCGGCTCGGCTATACCAAGCCGTGGAAGTCGCGCTGGTTTGTCGAGAAGGATTACGACAAGCTGCTGCTCGAAGACGTCAAGCTCAAGGCCGAGCTGAAGGACAAGCTCAAATCGGCGGGCGTGAGCTCGGTCGAGATCGAGCGTCCGGGCAACAAGCTCCGCATCATCATCAAGACCGCGCGGCCGGGCATCATCATTGGCCGCAAGGGCGCGGAGATCGACAAGCTCAAGCAGGATCTGCAGAAGCGGACGGCGCGCGAGGTGCATGTCGATATTCAGGAAGTGCACAAACCGGAGCTCGACGCGCAGCTGGTGTCGGAATCGATCGCGCTGCAACTTGAGAAGCGGGTTGGCTTCCGGCGGGCCATGCGCAAGTCGGTCGACTCGGCGCTGCGCTTCGGCTGCAAAGGGATCAAGGTGCGCGTGAGCGGACGATTGAACGGCAACGAAATCGCGCGCTCGGAATGGTATCTGCAGGGCCGCCTGCCGCTGCACACGCTGCGTGCCGATATCGACTACGGATTCACCGAAGCGCGTACCACCTACGGAGTGATTGGCGTGAAGTGCTGGGTTTATAAGGGCGAAATTCTTCCCGCGAAGAAGCGGGAAGCGACTCCGGCGCGCGAGATTACGACGGGTGCGTTCTAGGTTGATAGGTCAGATTGCAGATTTGAGAAGCTGGAGCCGCGAATTGAGTCGAACGCGCTGAGAGCTGAAAACTGAGAGCTGAGAGCCGATTTTATGTTGATGCCGAAGAAAGTTAAGTACCGCAAGCAGCAGCGCGGACGCATGTGCGGGAAGGCGTGGCGCGGCGGCGAACTTGCGTTTGGCCAGTATGGGCTGAAGGTGCTCGAGCCGGGCTGGATCACCGACCGCCAGATTGAAGCCAGCCGCGTGGCTATGACCCGATTTGTGAAGCGCGGCGGCAAGATCTGGATCCGATTGTTTCCGGATAAGCCGGTGACCAAGAAGCCGGCTGAAACGCGTATGGGCAAGGGCAAGGGCGCTCCCGACCACTGGGTTGCGGTCGTGAAGCCGGGCAAGATTCTGTTTGAGATGGAAGGCGTGACCATCACCGACGCGAAAGAAGCGATGCGGCTGGCCTCGCACAAGCTTCCGCTGCGCACGACTTTTGTAAAGCGCGATGTGCTGTAAGAAAGCGGCCGCGAGCTTCGAGCTACGGGCTGCGAGCAGACAATTTAGGAGCGGTTGGCGAGGGCGGGAATTTCGAGAGGTCTTGCCTGAGAACTGACAGCTGAGAACCGAGAACTGATTTATGAACGCAGACAAAATTCGCAACTTGACCGACGTCGAGCTCCAGCACCAGGAACGGGACCTGGCGGACCAGCTTTTCAAGCTGAAGTTCCAGATGAATATGGGACAGACCGAAAGCCTGAAAAAAATTCGCGGGTTGCGCCGCGACATCGCACGCGTGAAGACCGTGATGCGCGAGCAGGAGCGGGCGACGGCTGGAACCAAGGCGAAGACGGAGACGGAGAAAAAATAATGGCGGACAGCGACATCTCGCAAACCCGAGGCCAGGAACGCAAGCCGAGCCAAAAGATTCTGACCGGCACGGTCACGTCGAACAAGATGCAGAAGACGATCGTGGTCGAGGTGACGCGCAAGAAGGCGCATCCGCTCTATCGGCGCGTGATCTCCATCCGCAAGAAGTTCTATGCGCACGACGAGAAGAACGAAGCGCACGTCGGAGACGTGGTCTCGATTGAAGAATCGCGCCCGTTGTCCCGGCTGAAGCGCTGGAAGCTGAAGCAAATTGTGCGCAAGACGGCGCTGGTGCCGGAGATTCCGGCCGATGCCGATGTGGTGGCGGGACGCTAGAGGCAAGAGGGAGAGACGAACATGGCCGTAATGATGAGATCCATGCTCGAGGTCGCCGATAACTCCGGCGCCCGCAAGCTGCAGATGATCATGCCGCTCGGCGGTTCGACCGGTCTGCACGCGGGCCTGGGCGACGTGATCACGGCGAGCGTAAAGGAAGCCGCGCCCGACGGGCAGGTGCAGAAGGGCAAAGTGGTGAAGGCGGTGATCGTGCGCACGCGCAAGGAGCACCGCCGGCGCGACGGCACCTATATCCGCTTCGATCAGAATGCGGCCGTGCTGATCAACGAGACGGGCGAGCCGGTTGGGACGCGCGTCTTCGGTCCGGTGGCGCGCGAACTGCGCGAGAAGAAGTTTTTGAAGATTGTGTCGCTGGCGCCGGAAGTGTTGTAGGAGGCAGGTTTCAGGGTCTCAAAGTTTCAAGGTTTCAAGGTGCCTTGAAAATGTGGGACCCGAGCGAAGCGACCTTGAAACTTTGAAACCTTGAAACTCTGAGACCTGGAATTTATATGGGAACAGCAACATCGGCAAAACATAAGCGAGTCGATATCCGGCGGAACGATACCGTGAAGGTTATGACCGGACGCGATCAGGGGAAAGAAGGGCGCGTGCTGCGCGTGTTTCCCGACAAGGGCAAGGTGCTGGTCGAACACGTGATGACGGTGAAGAAGCACGTGCGGCCCAATCCCCAGCACAACATCAAGGGAGGCATCGCCGAGCAGGAGCGGGCGATTCCGCTTTCGAATGTGGCGCTGGTCTGCGGAACCTGCGGGCCGGTGCGGGTCGGGCGCGAGGTGCAGGGAGATCGCAAGGTGCGTATCTGCAAGAAGTGCGGAGCGACGCTCGATAAATAGCTGCGAGCCACGAGCCGCGAGCTTCGAGCAAGCGCCTCGGGAAAATGGTCGCAGTCGATGTGAATTTTAGACTTTGAAGGTGCTCACGAACCGGAAGTTGATCTTGATTGCTCGGGGCGCGCGGCTCGAAACTCGCGGCTCCCGTCCGAAACCGTGAGAGAAGGTAATCGCAAAAATGGCAGACGAGAAGAAAAAAGACGAGCAGAAAAAACCCAAAGCCGGGAAGCCTGGCAAGGGCGAGAAGTCGGCGGCTGAAGAAATGAAGGCCGGACCGGAAGCGCCCCGGCACTCGGCGAAAGAGCGGCCGCGGCTGCGCGCGCGTTTCGAAAAAGAAGTAGCGGCCGCGCTGGCCAAGGAACTGGATCTGAAGAATCCGATGGCGGTTCCGCGGCTGAACAAGATTGTCGTCAACATGGGCGTGGGTGAAGCGACGCAGAACGCGAAGATCATGGACCCGGCCGTAAACGAACTGGGCCAGATTACCGGCCAGAAGCCGGTGGTCACGAAGGCCAAGAAGTCGATCGCGGCCTTCAAGGTTCGCGAAGGCATGCCGATTGGCGCCATGGTCACGCTGCGCGGCGACCGCATGTACGAATTTTTCGACCGGCTGGTGACGATCGTTCTGCCGCGGGTGCGCGACTTTCGCGGAGTATCCACCAAGTCGTTCGACGGCCGCGGCAACTACACGCTCGGGCTGCACGATCAGCTGATTTTTCCGGAGATTGATTACGCCAAGGTCGACAAGTTGAAGGGCATGAACGTGACCATCGTGACGACGGCCCGCTCCGATGATCAGGCGCGCAGTCTGCTGAAGCATCTGGGCATGCCGTTCCGGGCATAAGAATTTGAATGTGTAAAGCCGGGTCTTCGAGCCGGCTGGACGAGGCAAAGCCGTCACCACACGAGCTAGAGTTAGGAGCGAATTTGGCAACGACAGCAAAACGCGTAAAGGACGCAAGAAAGCCGAAGTTTTCGACGCGCAAGCACAACCGCTGCAAGATCTGCGGACGGCCGCGGGCTTTTCTCCGGAAGTTCGGCATCTGCCGTCTGTGTTTCCGTGGATTGGCGTTGCGGGGCGAGATCCCGGGTGTTTCGAAGTCGTCCTGGTAGAAGATCCGTCGTTCGCTATTCGTCGTTCGCTTAAGGCGGACTGCGAAAAGCGAGCGACGAACAGTGAAGGCGAGCGACGGAAGTAAGCAAGCTGCTGACAGGTTCTCCGCTGAACGCGGAGCGAACGGGCGGCTCGAGGAGAAGCAAACGATGAGGTTGACCGATCCGGTCGCAGACATGCTGGCGCGCATCCGCAATGCGATTCGCGCCCGTCACCAGAAAGTGGATATTCCGGCTTCCAAGTTGAAGACGGAGATTGCCCGCATCCTCAAGGAAGAGGGCTTTATCGCGAACTTCAAGCCGGCCGAAGAAGAGGGCCACAAGGTCCTGCGCGTCTACTTGAAGTACGGCAACAATAATGAAGCCGTCATTTCAAACCTGGCGCGGGTGTCGCGTCCCGGCTGCCGCGTTTATGTGCGCCGCACCGAGATTCCGCGCGTGCTGGGCGGAATGGGAATCAACATCCTGACGACCCCGAAAGGCGTGATGACGGGACGGCAGGCGCGCAAGCAGGGCCTGGGCGGCGAGTTGTTATGCGAAGTATGGTAAAGAAGCCGCTTTCAGCCATCAGCTCTCAGCTGTCAGCTAAAACGCTGAGATTCAAGCTGAGAGCTGAGAGCTGAGAGCTGAGAGCTTATTTATGTCACGAATTGGAAAAAAGCCGATCGCGATTCCCCAGGGCGTCACGGTCAAATTCGAAGGCAATACGGTGCTGGTGCAGGGGCCCAAAGGCAAACTGGACACGCCGCTGCCCCACGGCATCACGATGGAGCAGAAGGACGGCACCCTAGTCGCGGTGCGCGAGAACGATTCGCAGGCGGCCGTGCACGGCCTCGCTCGAGCGCTCGTCAACAATGCGGTTGAGGGCGTCACCAAGGGCTGGACCAGGGACCTGGAAATCGTCGGCATCGGCTACCGGGCGGAGTTGAAAGGCAAAGGGACGGTCGTGTTCAGCCTGGGCTATTCGCACCCGATTGAATATCCGTTGCCGACCGGCGTCGATTGCGCCGTCGATCCCAAGCAGACCAAACTCAGCCTTACCGGCATCGACCGGCAAAAGGTTGGCCAGGTCGCGGCCGAGATGCGATCGTTGCGTCCGCCCGATCCGTACAAGAATAAAGGTGTGCGTTACGCCGGCGAACGGTTGAAGAAGAAGGTTGGAAAAACAGGAGCGAAATAAGCTTTCAGCCTTCAGTCATCAGCTTTCAGTTTTGTCGTGAAAAGGGCACGGGCTGAGATGCTTTTACTGATAGCTGATAGCTGATAGCTGAGGGCTTATGTTAAGAATTGCTTCAAAAAATCAGACACGGCAGCGGGTGCACGATCGCATCCGCAAAAAAGTCATTGGCACGGCGGCGCGTCCGCGGCTGAATGTATACCGCTCGCTGAACCATATTTATGTTCAGGTGATTGACGACCTCAAGGGCGTCACGCTGGCGGCCGCTTCGACGGCCGAAGGCAAAAAGGCCGAACGGGTTACGGGCGGCAACGTGGGTTCGGCCAAGACGGTGGGCAAGAAGATTGCCGAACTGGCCAAGCAGAAGGGCATCACCAAGGTGGTGTTCGATCGTGGCGGCTACATTTATCACGGACGCATCAAGGCGGTTGCGGATGCGGCGCGCGAGGCGGGATTGCAATTTTAAAGCTACGAGCTTCGAGCCACGAGCGACCGTAAAAGGTTTGCCAGCGGCGAATGGCCAAAAGGCGACAGCCGATTCAGGAAATGAGACTTAAGAATGCCAAGAGTTACTAAGAAACTCGATGCTGGTTCGTTCCAGTTGAAGGATCAGGTGGTTTCGATCAACCGCGTTACCAAGGTCGTCAAGGGCGGCAAGAATTTGTCGTTTGCGGCGCTCGTCGTGGTCGGCGATCCTTCGGCGGCGGTGGTGGGATACGGTTCCGGCAAGGCCAAGGAAGTTCCCCAGGCGATCCGCAAGGGAATCGAATCGGCCAAGAAGAACCTGATGCGGATTAACCTGACGCACACCACCGTGCCGCACACCGTGCTCGGACGCTTTGGTTCAGGAATGGTATTGCTGAAACCGGCGCCGGAAGGCACGGGAGTGATTGCGGGCGGAGCGGTGCGGGCCGTGATGACCTCGGCGGGCGTGCAGAATGTGCTGACCAAATCGATCGGCACGACCAATCCGCATAACGTGATCAAAGCGACTTTTGACGCGCTCAAGAAACTTAAGAGCAGGGAAGCGGTCGCCGCGCTGCGGGGCAAGACGGTCGAGGAACTGTAGGAAAGAAAGTTTCGAAGTTGCAAGGTTTCAAAGTCTCAGAGCGTGCTCGAACAGGCGTTGCCGGTTTTACATTGCAACTTTGAAACTCTGAAACCTTGAAACTTGGTTTTTCCAAGGACGTGAAATGACAACCAAGACATCGAAATCGGTGGCCAGCGGCAAGATCCAGCTGAAATGGATCCGGTCGGCGATCTGTTCGCCCGTGAAACACAAGGTAGTGATCAAAGGGCTGGGATTTACCCGGCTGAACCAGGTGATCGAGCGTCCGGACACGAACGCGATTCGCGGCATGGTGAAGAAGGTGCCGCACCTGGTGGAGATTGTGAAATAAGCTCTCAGCTCAGGGAAACCGTGATCTTCGCTGAGAACTGAGAGAACTGAGAGAGCTGAGAGCTGGGACTTTCTATGAATCTTTCGACCATCAAAGCACCGCGCAAGGCAAATACGAACAAGAAGCGCGTCGGACGCGGTATGGGTTCGGGCATGGGCAAGACTTCCACGCGCGGTCACAAGGGACAGTGGTCGCGCTCGGGTGCGCGCCTGATCCGCGGATTCGAAGGCGGCCAGATGCCGCTGCACCGGCGCGTGCCCAAGCGCGGCTTCACCAATATCTTCCGCGAGGAGTACGACGTTGTGAACCTGGACCGCTTGGCGACGCTCGGGCAGACCGAGATCACGCCGGAAGTGCTCAAGAAGGCCGGGGTGGTCAATGGCAAGCAGCCCGTCAAGATTCTTGGCAACGGCGAACTGAAGTCGGCGATCACCGTGCACGCCCACAAGTTTTCCAAAACGGCACAAGACAAAATCACCAAGGCAGGCGGCAAGTTCGAGGTCTTAACGTAATGCTCGAAAAGCTGGCGAACATATTCCGGGTTCCCGATCTTCGCAAGCGGGTATTGTTCACGCTGGGCATGCTGGCGGTGTACCGGATCGGCGGCCACATTCCGACGCCCGGCATCAATGGCGACCGGTTGGCGCAGTTCTTCGAACAGAACCGCGGCACCGTGCTCGGCTTTGTCGATCTGTTCAGCGGCGGCAACCTGCGCCGGCTCACAATTTTTGCGCTGGGCATTATGCCGTACATCACGGCCTCCATCATTCTGCAGTTGCTCACGGTGGTGTATGAGCCGCTGGCGAAGCTGCAGAAGGAAGGCGAGATGGGGCGGAAGAAGATCACCCAGTGGACGCGCTATCTCACCGTCGCTTTGAGCGCGATACAGTCGTTCGGTATCGCCATCAGCCTGGAAAAAGCGGGCGACTTCGTCAACACTCCGGGAGTGCCATTCGTTCTGATGACCATGCTGACCCTGACCACCGGTTCTGCGTTCATCATGTGGCTGGGCGAACAGATTACCGAACGCGGCATCGGCAACGGCATGTCACTGCTGATCTTCGCCGGTATTGTGGTCGGCTTGCCGCATGGCGTGATCGACCTTTACCAGAAGGCAAGTACGGATGCCTGGGGGGCGTTCACGGCCCCGGCCATCTTGATACTGCTGGTCCTCATGATTGCGGTGGTGGCCTTCATCGTATACGTCGAACGCAGCGAGCGCCGCATTCCCGTGCAGTACGCCAAACGCGTAGTAGGACGAAAGGTGATGGGCGGGCAATCGACGCACCTGCCGCTGCGGGTCAACGCCGGTGGCGTGATGCCGGTCATTTTCGCCTCGTCGATTCTGGCTTTGCCGCAGATGCTGGCCGCGCCCTTGCACAACAATCGCGTAATCGGCCCGATGCTCGAATGGTTGAAATGGGGCGAACCGCTCTACACCCTGCTCTATGCGCTGGGAATCGTTTTCTTCGCCTACTTCTATATCTCGATCGTGTTCAATCCGAACGAGGTTGCCGACAACATGCGGAAGTGGGGCGGATTTATTCCGGGCATACGGCCGGGCAAGCGTACCTCCGACTTCATCAACGATGTGCTGACGCGCATCACTTTAGTCGGCGCGCTTTACCTGATCCTGATTTCGCTGATCCCGGAGTGGATGATTGCCGGCATCAAGCTGAATCACCTTTGGCTGGTAGGGCGAGTGTTTGAGAACCTGCCCACCTGGGTGACAAACGGTCTGGGCGTGAATTTCTACTTTGGCGGAACCTCGCTGCTGATCGTGGTCGGTGTCGCCATGGATACGGTGACGCAGATCGAGGCGCAGTTGATCATGCGGCACTATGACGGATTTACCCCGAAGAGCGGGCGCCTTCGCGGACGCCGCTGGTAAGTTGGGGGTAGGGCCGCAGCTTGAGGCGTGCCGCAAGCACCGCCAACAACGCGGGGCTTTAGCCTTTAAGGTTTTTCGGGAGCGGGGCAGTATTTCCGCAGCGGGAAATATACGATTGAGAAAGGCCATTTCGATGGCCAACAAAACCGCGCAGAACATCGGCCCGGTGATCCTTCTCGGACCCCCTGGGGCCGGCAAAGGCACGCAGGCCAAACAAATCGTTGACCGTTACGGTATCCCGCAGATATCGACAGGCGATCTATTACGGGCGCACGTTACGCTCGGAACCAGCTTGGGCCTTGCGGCCAAGGCGATTATGGCGCGGGGCGAGTTGGTTTCGGACGAACTGTTATACGGCATCGTCGCCGACCGCTTGCGGGAAAAAGATTGCCAGCGCGGGTTCATACTGGATGGCTTTCCCAGGACAGCTGCCCAGGCAGGATGGCTCGATGCCTTCCTGCAAAAAGAGTTCTTTGAAAATTCAGAGATGTGTCCGCCGGTTGTGATCCAGTTGCAGGTGGACTATACTCAATTATTGCTGCGTCTTACCGGACGGCGCTCGTGCCCCACCTGTGGAACGCTCTATAACATCCACTTTCAGCCACCTCGCGTAGACGAGTTGTGTGATCTGGATGGTTCCCGGCTGACGATCCGCGATGACGATCGCGAAGAAGTGATTTCGGGACGCCTGGCCGCTTACGAGGAACAGACCAAACCCCTCGTGGATTACTACCGGCGGAAGGGCAGGCTGGTGCCCGTGAATGCCGACCAGGCAATGGCGGAAGTCGCGGCCCAGATTTTCGGCGTAATCGACGGCCATACCGTCGAGTGCAGGCCGGCCGCGGAATCGCGGCGGAAACAAAGCGGACTATAGGGCAAAAGCAAGAAGAATGGGCTTTGGAGAAGAAAAGATCGTTCGCAAGTCGCCGCCCGAGATCGAGAAGATGCGGCGCAGCGGGCAGATCGTTCGCCAGGTTCTGGACCACGTAAAGAGTGTGGTTGCGCCCGGCGCCAGCACCATGGACCTGGAAAAAGCCGCCGAGAAGCTGATTGCGGATCTCGGAGCGACGCCGGCATTCAAGGGATACTACGGTTATCCCTGTGTGCTCTGCACTTCGATCAATGAAGAGATTGTGCACGGCATCCCGTCGGAAAAGCGGATGTTAAAGGCCGGTGACATTGTCTCGATCGATTGCGGAGTGGTCTTCGACGGTTATTACGGAGACGCGGCGATCACTGTGCCAGTCGGCGAGACGCTCACGGCCGAACTGAAGAAGTTGCTCGAGGTCACGGAAGCCTCGCTCTACAAGGGCATCGAGCAGGCAAGGATTGGGAATACGGTTGGGCACGTTGGATCGGCGATCCAGAAGCACGTGGAAGGCGCGGGATTCAGCATTGTACGCGATTTTGTAGGACACGGTATCGGAACCAAGCTGCACGAAGCGCCGCAGATCCCGAACTTCGGCAAGAAGGGCCAGGGCGCGGAGTTGTCCGAGGGCATGGTGATCGCCATCGAGCCGATGGTCAACTCGGGTGGTCCCGGGTCCAGAGTTTTGAGCGACAAGTGGACGGCCGTAACGCTCGACGGCAGCTACAGCGCGCACTTTGAGCATTGCGTGGCGGTCACAAAGCAAGGACCGATGATTCTGACGAATTAGCCATCAGCTATCAGCCGTCAGCCATCAGTAAAGACGAGACGGTTTTGAACTGAGAGCGGACGGCTGAAAGCTGGTTTTGGGAGGGTAATGAGTAAAGAAGACGCGATTGAAGTTGAGGCGTCTAGCGGGCGTGAGCGAAGCGGGAGCCCGCTGCCGAAATCCTGAGCGACGCGAAGGATCTGCCGTGATAGAAATTCAGGAGGGTAATGAGTAAAGA
>JBAQJU010000013.1:0-21983 GCA_049300475.1 Terriglobales bacterium
AACATATTCCGTGCGCGTGATGATCTCGTTGTTCACCCGCGCGACGATCTCTTCGACAATGGTATCCGCCTGCAAAAGCGCGGGCAGCAGCATGGCGTAGGCGATTGCCGACAAAAAGGTCAGTCTGGTCTTATTCATTTGAGGCTCTCTTGAAACCTGGGTCGAACGAGCTCGTGTCAGATGGAGCCTGGCTCAACACCAGAGGTAGTTTTCACAGTATTTTACGCTGGAATCCCTCTCGAGACCAATCCGAGTAAAAAGGGCTGTATTCTAACCAGAGCGTCAGCGCGTAGTCGTTATGGATCGAGCTTTGTTCGCGAGGTCTTTCTTCTGTTCATATTTCCCGTAAACAAAGACCCCAGCCAATCCCGCCAATGCGGTAACGATGGAAGCTAGACCAAATATTTCCTTCCCTACATAGACAAGGAAAATTCCACCCAGGATGGCGGTCATGGCGATGATAAAACCCTTAGGATGGCTCCCAATTTCTGAGCCGCTTATATTTGAGCTGATAACACTGCTTTCAATTGCAAGTCGATGGTCGTGCTGCGTTTCCGCCATTCTGATTATTCGCTCAGCCGCAGTCGGTAAAATCTGATTGTACCGTTCTAGAGCATCTGGGTCTGGGAGAGGTCCTGACCATTGGTGCATCGCGGCTTGGATGCTAAGAGAGGTATTCGACGGAGGTGGCATGCCACGATTGCGGTGTTTTTGGCTCACGATGAGCCATTATTTTACAGGCTGAGTCGCCTCAAATTCCACCATTGCATCGTCGATGTCTTGTCCCACGACGCGCCAATCCGAAAACAGAGCCTTGGCATCTGCTTCCTGACCGTTACGGCTCCCATTGTACGTATCGTACAGACCGGCCCAGTCCAGCAGTCGGGCCGCTCCTGACACGAAGGAAGGGGCGGCGATCAGGAAGTCGGATTTTAGCCTGTTGACCATAGCGAATTCTAAGATGCTAGCACAGGTTGAGATGTTTACTAGTGACGGAAGGATTCGGCCCCATCGCTACACTTGCAAGCGGCATATTTCCAGTAGTTTACAAGTTCTGAAAACTAGCAGGTCTAATGATGCCGCAGAATCACGCGGGTTTGCGCCAACTTCAGCGTTAGAACCCTACCGCACCTGAAACACGAGATGCTCGCTCGCCAAAAAGCCCCTCAGTTAGCCCGCATCAGCGTTAGCGCCGTCACGTCATTGTGCTTCGGCACCGTGTGCATGAAGCTTTGAACTTCTTCCAGAATGCGCTGGGAGAGATCTTTGGCCGAAGCCGGTCCGGCCTCCATTACGTTCTTTACGCCTGCCAGCCCAAACTCGGAGCGCTTGCTCTCCGCCTCGACCACCCCGCGAGAGACCACCGCCATCGAGCCCTTCGCTCCCATCCCGACGATGCGGGCGTCGGTGGGTGCGAGCGAGAACAGGCCAAGGGGCAGGCCAGTCGCCGGCAACTCAACCACGCTCGATTCATCGCGCAGCAGTCCCGGCGTGTGGCCCGCATTCACGTAGCACACCGTCCCCAACTCTTCGTTGTAGCAACCGGCAAATGCCGGGCAGCTTCGGACGCCCCCGGCAGCGCGCATAATCTCAAGATTCAAACGCCGCGACAATTCGACCATCGCCTCCGGCTCGTTCAGTTCCGGGACGGAGAAAATCGCTTCGGCAGAGGAGAGAAAGCAAGCCTGCGCCGCCTGGAGTATGGCGCCGCAGTCATTGCGCTTGCCCGCCACGTCGAGCAATCCAAAAAGAAAACGCGTGGGACTGACTCGTGCGAAGGTATGAAAATCGCCCCCAGCCTGCGGAGAAAAATAAGCGACTGCCATGGCAGCTCCCTGCAACGGAGGAGTATCCGTGTGAACGATCTGTGGAGGCGGCTCCACGGCCGGGCCGAACAATTTTGAGAGCAGCGCGTTCATGACGGGCGAAGGTACCACAATCAGAGTGGAGGGGCAATCGGGCAGAAGTGGTGGGTGCCGCGCAAAACAGGCGGAGGCGGCAAAACTCAATATTTCAGCGACTTAGAGCGAGACTCGGGTTACTCTCGAGTCAAATGGATTTTGGGTAGGGCACGGCTTCAGCCTTGCCGCCAGTTCCGTGAGACATCGCGGCTTTCTAGCCGCTGGGGGCAGACACTTTACACCATCCAGAGAAATGCTCTAGTGCACAAGACAGCGAGCGGCGCCAGAACTGCTGCTATCGCCCGTATGTGTCGGCAAGCCACCGCGCCATTTCGTCGCGAAGCTGCCCGTAGTCGGAGTGAACGGTGCCACGCAACGTCGCCTCGGTGGCTCCGCCCTGCGACAGTCGTTCCAGGATGCGCTGAATGTCGCCCATCCCATAAGTGTCGCGAATATATTCGACGGCGGCCAGCGATTCGGCATACGCGGTGCTCGCTTCCGGACCCGAAAGGTTCATGAAGCTGCCTTCCAGCCTGTTGTATGGAATTTCGGCTCCGGCCCCGAATAACTGAGCCAGTGCCCGACCGTTGGTAGCGCTCGACTTCCCTTCCTCGAGCTGTGCGATGCCTTCGTTCAACCATGTGGGGCAGCGATTGCTCGACATCTGCGCCACGAATGAGTGAGTCAGTTCATGCTTGAGTACGCGCGCGAGTTCGGGACTGATGCTTGCCATGCCGCTGACGGGAATGCGGAGCTTGCCATCGTTGATGGCTCCGCTCCACGAAGGTGCCCGCGTCACATCGAAGAAAGTCTGCTTCGTATAAAGCGTCACCACAATCGTATTCCGCGGCGAGTAACTGAAATCGCGCACCAGGTCGTCATAGTCGGAGTCAAGCGTGGCCAGCAAATCGCGGCGAAAGCTCTCCGATGTCTCGTCGCCTTCGAAGTGCAGGTTGAAGTGACTGCTCTCACGTTGCGAAAAGTCGGACTCGGCCCTCGATTCCCTCTCCGCCCGCTCCAGGTATTTGCTCACCGTGGCGTCGGGACGCAAGGCCAGCGACTTCTTCCAGGAGCGTATCGCATCCGGGGTATGATCGCTGGCGGATTGCACGAATGCCAGCATGGCAAGCGCATCGGGCGAGTCAGGCGCAGCGCGCGCGGCACGCTCCGCATACGGCAACGCTTGCGGTGCCTGGCCAATCCGCAGGAGCGCAGCCGCATAGTAGATCAGCAAAGTCGAGTTATCGGGCTGGAAGTGTAGGGCCGACTCGTAGTAGTGCTTGGCTTGCGGGAAGTTCCCGTGATCGGATTCGAACTGGCCGGCGAGGAAGTATCCCGTTGCCGCAGCTTCTGGATTTCCCGCTTGCTCCAACCCGGCGAGGGCCTCCGTATCCACCTTCCCGTCGCGAATGATCTTCCCGGCTACGTTGTCTTGCTCGCGGAACGTAGGCGCAGGCGGAGTGAAATCCGGAAGGGCGGAGGATTCTCCCACGCCCGAGCGGCCGGGCGAGACGCCGCCCGCGTCGATTCGTTCGATGGATGATTTCGGGATCGCGTAAGTATCATCGCCCACGTCATATTCCACCCGGTCCTTATTCTTGTCTTCGCGAACCTGGTCGGCCCAGATGGTGCGTCCATTCTTCAAGTGAATAACATCGGCGCGCGCGGAAAGCGCGATCAAAAGCACTAGAATGGGACAACGAATTCGCATCCTTACCGATTCTAACAACGGGGGCGGAGGGCTTCGTAGGTGACCAAGGTGTGCGCTCGGTCGCGGCAGATGATTCGCCGGAGCACGATTTACAGGAAGATGTATTGCCGGATGATGATCTGGCCAATTTGCGGCCTGCTCGCCGCAGCCGCCTGGGCGCAGTCCCCGCCTGCCTCCCATTGCCCCCCATCGGCGGCCGATCTCTACTCACGAATTCGCTCTGTCGGTTTGGATTCAGAGCGTATATATCACGTGCGCGATGCCTCCATTCATCGGCCCAATCTCGATCTCACCCTGGATGACGGCACGCTCGCGTTCACCGAGGACATTTGCGGCCGGATTACCGGCGCATTCTTTGAAGGTGAGGGCGAGGTTCTGCTTCAGCCTCCGAACCGCGTCGAGCGCGCCTCGATGACCTTGTTCACGGGGATGGCGATCCTCGAAGAGCAATTCATGTCCGCTTATCTCCGCTTTAATGACGACACGGCGGCGCTTTTGCAGCCCTTCTTGTCGCCCGCCCAGGAGAGCGATAGCGGCGATTTTCTCAAGAATTCGGGCGATGCCGCCCGCAGATTGGCGGGGTACGACGGCTCGCGCCTGCTGCTCGATTTCAGTCACTTTCTTCCACCTGCATCCGCAAGCCAGCGGAGCCGGAAATTTCCCGCCTTCCTGCACGCGCATCTGGCAGGCAGAAAGCTGGGCGCCTTCGAGGTGTTCTGGGATGCTGCCAATGCCGAGCCGTTATGGGCCGGCCAGGCCCATATAAAGGATGCCACTGAGTTCTTCGATATCTGGACGTCGTTTGCGCCCGCAGCCTCCAAATCGGCTGCCCCATCTGCGCCGCGTGGCAATGACGTTGCCATCACGAGCTTCCGGATTCAAGCCTCGGTGAATCCTCCAACCCAGTTGCAGGCATCGACAGAGATGGATGTTCGGGTTCGTAATGGCGGACAGCGGACGCTTTTCCTTGAGTTGTCGCGCTATCTGAAAATCGATTCTGTGGAAGCTAATGGCCAGCCCCTGGTCTTCATCCAGAATCCGGCGATCGAAGGCACACAGCTCCAGCGGAAAGGAAACGATCTGGTCGCGGTCGTGTTTCCCGCCGAACTCAATGACGGCCAGGAATTGAAGCTGAGCTTTCGCTACGCGGGCGATGTTATATCGGAGGCTGGAAACGGACTACTGTACGTAGGCGCGCGTGGCACTTGGTATCCAAACTTTGGTTTTAACCCCGCCATGTTTGACCTGGTTTTCCACTATCCGTCGGGTTGGACCCTGCTGGCAACCGGAAAGCAGGTTTCACCGCCCGGCCGCGCAGCTCAACTTCCAGCTGAGGTAGTGGGAGAGCAAGTTGCACATTGGATCTCCGAGCGCCCAATCCCAGTCGCCGGGTTCAACCTGGGCAAGTACGCGCGTGCCGAGGCCAAAGCTGGCAACGTCCTGGTGCAAGCTTACGGCACCTCCGGCGTGGAGAGATCGTTCCCCCAGGCACCTTCAGAGGTGATTGAACGGCCGCCTATTTTTCCACCCTCCCGCAGGATGCCGTCCGCCCCGATCGAGGTAACTCCAGCGCCTCCATCTCCGGCACATGATGTACAAGTGGTGGCCAACCGGGCCGCCAAGGCAATTGAGAGCTTCTCCCAATGGTTTGGCCCTTATCCCTACAGTTCGCTCGCGCTCACCCAAATGCCTGGGGAATTGAGCCAGGGATGGCCCGGTCTGGTCTTCCTCTCCAGCTATGCTTTTCTCAGTCCGCAAGAGCAGATCGAACGCCATCTCGACCCCGTTGCGCGTGCACTGGACAGCCAGGTTCTGGTTCATGAGACGGCGCACCAATGGTGGGGGGACCTGGTGCTTTGGAAGACCTACCACGATCAGTGGCTCTCGGAAGGTCTGGCGAATTATGCGTCGCTGCTCGTGCTCGAGCAGCAGAACCCAACAGCCTTCCGCCAGGTGCTGGAAAGATACCGCCGCGATCTGGCGAGCAAGAACAAAGATGGGGAGCGGTTGCGCGACGCCGGACCCGTAACGCTCGGCCAGCGACTGGTCTCCTCCCATTTTCCCGAAGGGTACGAAGCAATCAGCTACGAACGGGGAACCTGGCTCTTTCACATGCTGCGCTCGATGATGCGCGATTCCGAAGAAGCGTCCCATCCCCGCCGCGCGAGGACCAATCCCGACGAACCGTTCTTCCGCGCCCTGCGCAAAGCCCGGGACCGCTACGCCGGAAAAAGCATGAGCACGCAAGAATTGATGCAGATTCTCGAAGAGGAACTACCACGCCCACTTTGGTACGACAATCATCACAAACTGGACTGGTTTGTGGAAGGTTGGATCAACGGAACCGCCTTGCCCGAGCTCTCGACGCGCGAGATCCACATCGCGCAGAAGTCAGCGGTGACCACAGTTTCCGGCTTCATCGTACAAAAGGACGCGCCCAATGATCTCGTCACCGCCGTTCCCGTTTATGGCGAAACGGCCTCCAAGTCGCTCGTTTTCCTGGGCCAGGTGCTGGCCGATGGTCCGGATACCTCCTTCCGCCTGAACGCTCCGGGCAACGTGCACAAGATTGTGCTCGATCCCAACCAGACGATTCTGACCGCGCCGAAATAGCTTCCAATCCGCCGTCTCTTCGCCCGAACACGCCGCCTTTCGCACAACCACCCGAGGCCCTTCGATTGCACATCCACAGAGCGCAATAAAAATCACGCATAAGACAGGGCAGAGTATGACTCTTCAGCCATCTACGCGTGCCAGTGAGCGGCCCGGCCGGCGCAGAGTCCTGCTGGTCGAGGATGAACCTTTTGTGCGGGAGGCGACTCACGCCATTCTCGAGAGCGCAGGTTTCGAAGTTCTGTCTGCGCAGGATTCGAATGATGCCATGCAGATTTATGAAGAAGCAGAATGCAAACGGCACATTGATCTCGTCATGACGGACTTGGTTCTCCCCGGCCGCAGTGGCCAGCAATTGGGAGAGGACCTGCGGCAGCGTTCTCCGGACGTGAATGTGCTCGTTACATCGGGTTACAGCAACCCAGATACCATTGAAGAGCCTGCATCGCGCACATATTTTCTGGCGAAACCTTACTCGAAGCGAAGCCTGGTTGAAAAGATCGAAGGGATCCTCGCGAGCATGCCCTTGGAGCGTGCCGCGGGACAAGCGGGCTGAAAACGCGGGGATGTGCAGCTTGCAGCTTAATCAGACAACCGTGTCAGCTCCGCCGAGACTTCTTCGAGGTTAGAGGTTAGATTGCAGAGGTGAAAACCCACGGGATCGCCAATCATGGGTCACTATATGGATTTTAACCTCTGCAATCTAACCTCTAACCTGACCTGCCTTCCTGCACCCTGAACCCTGCTTTCCTCTATAATTCCCGGTTCCGAGGAGACTCATGAAACTCGAGGGACGAGTCGCGCTGGTTACCGGAGCGTCGCAAGGCATCGGTCACGCCTGCGCGCTCGCGTTGGCGCGCGCGGGCGCGAGCGTTGCGGTTGCGGCACGCAACCAGGCGAAGCTGGATGAACTGGTTTCACAGATCGCGGCTTCAGGAGACAGATCTGGATCAAGCGGCAAAGCCGCTGCCTTCGCCATTGACGTGTCCGACGAAGAGCAGGTGAAAGCGGGCATCAAGTCGGCGCTCGCACAGTTTGGGAAGATTGACATCCTGGTCAACAATGCCGGCATCACGCGCGACCAGCTGGTCATGCGGATGAAGCGCGCCGACTGGGATTCGGTTCTCAACACCAACCTGACTTCCGCATATCTCTGCATCCAGAGCGTGATTCCCTCGATGCTCAAGCAGCGCTGGGGACGAATCATCAACATCGCCAGCATCTTCGGGCAGATGGGGCAAGCGGGACAGGCGAATTACGCCGCCTCGAAAGCCGGACTGATCGGACTGACGATGGCGATCGCGCGCGAGGTAGCGTCGCGCAGCATTACCTGCAATGCGGTTGCTCCCGGATTCATCGAGACCAACATGACCGCTGCGCTGAGCGCGGAATTCAAAGAAAACGCCGTCAAGATGATTCCGCTGGGACGAGTCGGCAAGCCCGAAGATGTGGCCAGCGCCGTCTGTTTTCTCGCCTCCGAAGAAGCGTCCTACATCACCGGCCACGTGCTCAACGTAAACGGCGGGATGCTGATGGGATGATGCGGTCGCCGGGTATTCCGAAGGCACTGCCCAGGAGATTACCTGCCGGACCTGCACTCAGTTCGTCTATGATGGTCCAACCGGCACAAAATACGACCCTGAGGCATACGGTAAGAATTCGAGTTTCGCGTTCGAATGTTTCATACAACAGGGTCGGAGGTTCAAGGCGAATGCAGGTTTTGCTGGTCGAAGATTCCGCGGTCTACCGGAAACTGATCGGTGACCATCTGCGCAGCTGGGGTTTCGGTGTGACCATCGCGGAGACCGGCGCCGAGGCCTGGCGGGTGCTCGAGCAGCCGAAAACACCCAAGCTGGTCTTGCTCGACTGGGTACTCCCGGACGTCGAAGGCGTCGAGTTGTGCCAGAGTATTCGCGCGGCGGGTTTGTCGGGGCAGTATATCTACATCATCTTGCTGACCAGCAAAGAAGGCCGGCAGAACATGCTCGAAGCCTTGCAGGCCGGGGCCGACGATTATCTGATGAAGCCGTTTGACGAATCAGAGCTTAAGGCGCGCCTTCTGACCGGAAAACGAATTCTTGATCTGCAGGAAGAGCTGGTTGCGGCGCGGGAGGCGATGCGCGAAGCCGCCACTCGCGATTCCCTCACTGGATTGCTGAATCACGCGGAGATCTTCGGCATGTTGGAGCGGGAACTGGAGAGAGCCCGCAGGGAACGCAAACCCTTGAGCGTACTTCTTGGCGATATCGACCATTTCAAGAAGGTGAACGATTCCCACGGCCATCTTTTTGGCGATGAGGCGTTGCGCGAGATCGCGCGCAGGTTGCAATCCAAACTGCGCGCCTACGACGGTGTTGGCCGGTATGGAGGAGAAGAGTTTTTGTTAGTGCTGCCAACGTGCGATCTGGCCGGAGCGATGCAGCGCGCGAACGACCTGCGCGAAGCCATTGCCGAGGCTCCCATCATTGCGGGCGGCGTGGAAAAATCGATCACCATGAGTATGGGAGTCTCGGTCTCCGATTGTGTTGGAGTGAAGGAAGTGGAACCACTGGTGAGCCGGGCCGACGCGGCCTTATACACGGCCAAGCGTAATGGCCGGAACCGAGTGGAATACATCTTGAGTTCTGCCGCAGAAGCGCCGCAACAAAGCAGCGCGGGCAAAGGCTAACAGACGCCGAGCCGTCGATCCAGGGAAAGTGATATCCCACGACGGCCGAGTCGGGGCGGCAGGCGATAACAGATCTACCATCCTCCAGCAATCAGATATTCGTGAATGCCCTGGGCGGCCCTTCGTCCCGCGCCCATCGCGAGAATCACGGTCGCGCCTCCGGTAACGATATCGCCGCCGGCAAACACTCCTTTGCGCGATGTTCTTTGCGTCGTCTCGTCGGCCTGAATGTAACCTCTTTTGTTGGTGTTCAGTCCGGGCGTGGTGCTTTGCACAATGGGATTCGCGGTCGTTCCGATCGCGATGACAGCGACTGAAAGAGGAACTACGTATTCAGATCCTTCAATCGGAACCGGGCGGCGACGGCCGGAAGCATCCGGTTCGCCGAGTTCCATTTTCTGGCAGCGCGCGCCCGCCAGCCATCCCTTGCCATCGTCGAGGAACTCGAGCGGCGCGGTGAGCACCTGAAATTCGATGCCTTCCTCTTTGGCGTGCTTCACTTCTTCCTTGCGCGCGGGCATCTCGGCCTCGCTGCGGCGGTAGAGAATGAACGCCTTGCCCGCGCCGAGACGCAAAGACGAGCGGATCGCATCGAGCGCCGTGTTTCCGCCGCCGATCACGGCTACGTTCTTCCCGCGGAAATCGACCATCGGCTCGTCATAGTTCGGGAACTCATAGGCGTGCATCAGGTTGATGCGCGTCAGAAATTCGTTGGCCGAGTAGACGCCGTTCAAATGCTCGCCCGGGATACCCATGAACTGTGGCAATCCCGCGCCCGTGCCGATAAATACGGCATCGTAGCCCTCTTCATCGAGCAGTTCGTCGATGGTGATGGTGCGCCCAACGACCACATCGGTTTCGAACTCCACGCCCATAGCGCGCATGAAGTCCACTTGCTGGCGAATGATAGTTTTCGGCAGGCGAAATTCGGGGATGCCATAGACCAGCACTCCACCAATCTCATGCAAGGCCTCGAAGACATGCACCTCGTGGCCTTTCTGCACCAGGTCTCCAGCGGCCGTTAAGCCGGAAGGTCCGCTGCCCACGATGGCAACTTTCTTCCCGGTTGGCGGAGCCTTCACGATATTCTTCACGTCGAAGTGCTGCTGCTCGTAATCGGCGACAAAGCGCTCCAGGTAGCCAATGCCCAGCGATTCGCCCTTCTTGCACAGCAAGCAAGCGCCTTCGCAGTGGTCTTCCTGCGGACAGACGCGCCCGGTAATGGCAGGCAGCACGTTATCTTCGCGAATCTTCGCGGCTGCGCCCAGGTAGTCGCCTTCCACGATCAGTTGCACAAAGTCCTTGACCTTCACGCCCACCGGGCAGTCCCGGGTGCAGGTCGGCTTGGCGCACTCCAGGCAGCGCAGCGCTTCCTGACGCGCCAATTCCGCCGAGTATCCCAGATTGACCTCAGTGAATTGCTTATTGCGGATCTGCGGCAGTTGCTCGGGCATATGCTGCCGCGGCATCTTGATACGTTCCTTGTTGGGTACGGGATTCTTCGACTTCGCCGGCGGTGTCGGCATTTACTTTTCCTCCAGCGCACAAGTGGCAGCAGCTTCGTTCGTGACTTCACTTCGCGCTTCGCTCTGAGCCTTTTGCTTTTCGTATTCGCATTCGCGTTTGTATACTTCCAGCGATTGCTTTTCGGCATCGCGATACATCGCGTTGCGCTGCACGAGCACGGCGAAATCCACGCGGTGAGCATCGAATTCCGGTCCATCGACGCAAGCGAATTCGCTTTTGCCCTCGACCAGCACGCGGCAGCCGCCGCACATTCCGGTGCCATCGATCATGATCGGGTTCAAACTGACCATGGTGCGGATCTTCTCCTTGCGCGTCATATCGGCGACTGCCCGCATCATCGGGATCGGCCCCACCGCCAGCACCTGATCGATACGCGTTCCGTTTTCGATCAGTTGGCGCAGCCTGTCGGTGACGAGCCCCTTGTCGCCGTAGCTGCCGTCGTCGGTGGTAACAAAGACCGTGTCGCTGACCTGGCGCATCTCGTTTTCCAAAAGGACAAGGTCCTTATTGCGTCCACCGAGAATCGTGATGACGCGATTGCCGGCTTTCTTCATGGCGGCGGCTGTGGGGTACGCCATCGCCGTGCCGACGCCTCCGCCCATCACGACGACGGTGCCAAAGTTTTCGATCTCAGAGGGCTTGCCCAGCGGCCCGACGATGTCAAGAACACTGTCACCGGTTTCGAGCGAGTTGAGAAGATTTGTGGTCTTGCCGATCGATTGCACGACGATGTTGACCGTGCCTTTTTCCGGGTCGGAGCGTTCGATGGTGAGCGGGATGCGCTCGCCTTTTTCGTTGACCCGGACAATGACAAACTGACCCGGCCGCTGCTTGCGGGCGATGCGGGGCGCCTCGATAACGAAGCGCTTGATTCCAGGGGCGATAAACTGAGCGTTGACGATTTTGAACACGCTGAACTCCGTTGAAATCCGAATTGTATTGTCACGTGGCCATGTGACATGGGGATGTGACGTGAATCACGTGCTATTGTTCACTGCGCACGCGGGCTGCGAGCAGCCGGAAATGGTAGCCTTTTCTGAGGGATGCGGCCGCTTCTCTAAAACGGAACGCTTCCTCGAAAACGCCAATATCGGTGTTCGCTACTATGTTTGCCGATCTTCGAACCCGCATCCAGCAATGCGCCCGCGAAGCCGGGTTTGAACTCTGTGGGATCGCTCCTGTCCGCGACTTTGCCGAGTTGCACGTTTTCCCCTCGTGGATTGCCGATGGCTGTCACGGCGAAATGAAGTACATGGAGGCCCGCACCGATGCCGGGGAACTGAAGCGGGCGAGTCTGGGAAGCGTCGCTCCGTGGGCGCGCAGCGTGATCGTGTTCGCCGTCAACTACAACACCGCGCAACCGTATTCCACCCAAACCGAAGACCGCGCGCGGGGATGGATCTCGCGCTACGCCTGGAGCCGCGAAGATTACCACGAAGCGGTGATGCGCCGGCTGCGCGCTGTCGAGTCTAGGCTTCGCGAACTTCTCGACTTGGCTGACCACCGGCGTCTGGCGACCGGCCGCTCCCTTCAAACCCGCGCTTACGTCGATACCGGTCCTGTCGTCGAGCGCGTTTATGCGAAGTACGCGGGCATCGGATGGATCGGCAAGAATACCTGCATCATCAACCAGAAGCTGGGCTCGTGGCTGTTTCTGGGGGTGATCCTGACTTCTTTAGAAACGACGGCCGATCTCCCTGCCGATCTTCGCTCTGACCTCCCCGCGCCCGACCGTTGTGGCACGTGCACACGCTGTATCGCTGCGTGCCCGACGCAGGCGATTGTCGCTCCGGGCGAGCTGGATGCGCGCTTGTGCATCTCATATCTCACGATCGAGAAGCGTGGCGAAATCTCCGAAGACCTGCGTTCCGGTATGGGACGCCAGGTCTTCGGGTGCGACATCTGCCAGGACGTTTGTCCCTGGAATCGCAAGGCACCCGTCACTACTGCCGAAGAATTCCAGCCGCGGCAAGGTTTCGTGAATCCCCGGCTCGACTGGCTGGCCGAAATGCAGCCCGAGGAATTCCGCGCGGTCTTCCGTGGATCGCCGGTGCGCCGCGCGAAACTCTCCGGCCTGCGCCGCAATGCAGTGATCGCCATGGGCAACAGCGGCGATCGAAAGTTTGTGCCGACGCTCAAGAAACTTGCCGAAGACGCAGACGCAGTCGTCGCCGAACACGCCCGCTGGGCGCTCGACCAGCTGAAGTAGAAGTGTTGCTACCACGCGAACAAAGTGATCCGTGAACGACAAACAGCGAATAGCGAACGCCAGCGTTTACAATCGCTCCCATGTTCCGCGACGATCTTCTCCTTAACAAGCACATCCTGATTACAGGCGGAGGCACGGGTCTGGGCAAGGCCGCAGCCCAACGATTCCTCGAACTCGGCGCCGAGGTCTACATCTGCGGCCGGCGGCAGGAGGTTCTGGCCGCGACCATGCAGGAGTTGCGCCAGCGCACGGGAGGCAAGATCCATTCCCGTCCCTGCGATGTGCGCGACCCGGCTGCGGTCGAGGAAATGATCGACGGCATCTGGGCCGACGGCCCGCTCGATGTGCTGATGAACAACGCCGCAGGGAACTTTCTGGCGCGCACCGAAGACCTCTCGCTCGGCGCGTTTCAATCGGTGATCGGCATCGTGCTGTTGGGATCGTTGCACACAACGCTCGCCTGCGGCCGGCGCTGGCTTGCCTCCAAACATCCGGCGGTTGTGCTGAACATTACTACGACTTACACGACCAGCGGCTCCGCCTATGTCGTGCCTTCCGCGGTCGCCAAGGCCGGAGTACAGACGCTCACCCGGAGCCTCGCCGTCGAATGGGGAGATCGAGGCATCCGCATGAATGCCATCGCGCCCGGACCTATCCCGACCGAAGGAGCGTTCTCGCGCCTGCTGCCGCGTCCGGATCTGGAAGATGCAGCCAAACAGCGCAATCCGCTGGGACGCTTTGGAACGACCGAAGAGTTCGCGAATCTCGCGGCGTTTCTGGTGAGCGACGGCGCGAGCTACATCAACGGCGAAGTCGTCACGATGGACGGCGGCGAGTGGTTGCAAGGCGCAGGGGAATTCACCGCCCTCGGCCGCCAACTCACGGAAAAAGAGTGGGAGTTGATGAAGCCGCGAAAAAAATAGAATTTCGCCGGCGGGTCCTCCTCTTTGTTTTCCGAGTGAGCACAGTCATTGCTGAAATTGCTTTGGCAGGCATAACATCATTAGATTCGGAGGTCATCATGCCGAATAATCTGGATTCATCCCGTCGTAACTTTCTGAAACAATCCAGCGTGCTGGGCGCAGCCGTGGTCGCCGGAAAAATGACCGGCAGCGCTGCCACGGTGCTGCCGCCGCTGCCAACCAATCCTGCAACCGAGAAAGCGATGCCCATGCGCAATCTGGGGCGCACCGGGTACCGCGTCGGGATCTTCAGCCTGGGCGGCCAGGCCTCCATTGAGCAGCCCAATAATGAAGCGATCGCGGTGCCGATTGTGGAGCGCGCGCTCGACCTGGGGGTGAACTACATCGACACCGCTGCCCTGTATGGCGGAGAACAGCGCTGGAGCCAGCGCTACGTCGGAGAGGTGATGAAGCGGCGGCGCAACCAGGCCTATCTGGCATCGAAGACGCACGACCGCACACGCGATGTCTCGCTGAAGTTGCTCGAAGAGTCGCTGAAGCTCCTTAACACCGACCACCTCGACGCCTGGCAGTTGCACCATATCGACAGCCAGGATGATGTGGACCGCATCTTCGGCAAGGGCGGCGCCATTGAGGCTTTCCAGCAGGCGAAAGAGCAGAAGATGGTCCGCTTTTTGGGCGTTACCGGCCACCGCGATCCCGATCTGCTCATTCAGTGCATTGAACGTTTTCCCTTCGACCAGATCCTGATGGCATTGAATGCGGCCGACAAGCATCACTTGAGCTTCCAGGAAAAACTTCTGCCGTTGGCCGTGGAAAAGCAGATGGGCATTATCGGGATGAAGATTCCGGCGCGGGGACGCATTCTGGCGAGTTGGAAGCCCGACCCCCAAAAATCGAGCGGGTTCGAGGGGAATGCTCCCGGACCAGGCACGCTGGCGATGAAAGAAGCAATGTACTACGTGCTCTCACAACCAGTGAGTACGGTGATTGTCGGATGCGACACGATCGCTCAGCTTGAAGAGAATGTGCGATTCGCGCGCGACTTTACTCCGCTGAGCGAACGGCAGCTCGCCGCGCTCAGCGAGAAGGCGCAACCGGTGGCGCGGCAGGCGCTGTTTTTCCGCCGTTGGGCGTAAGTAAACCGTAACCAAGACAAACAATCCAGGAGCGATTTGTTCGGACAGGGTTATCTACCGGCGTAACTCGTGAGAGTCGTCGTTGCCATTGTGAACACAGTGTGAGTGAAACATCTTGTGCAAAACTCGATTGGTGCGTGTGGCACCCTACGGTGACGCATCTTTTGCGAGCTTACTCTCGCCCAGGGTGCATGGAAGTGTTATAGTACAAGTCGAAGTTCAAGAGCTTCGACGGATCCCGTCTCGGGCAATTAAGACTTGACTTACTACTTGCTACGAGCCAACTCTACAGGCTATTTGTTCGCCGAAAGTAGATGGCGTTTCGTTCCCCTAGTGCCGGACTGCCAGGTGCCCGGCCTCACATCCTTGGGTTTTTGCAGGAAATTGCTATGCCATGTTCCGCTGGGCCCGCTGAGATTTCCGATTAACGACTCCCCCGCATCGGGCAGCGAATCCATCAATGGCAAGCTGGGCCGAGTTGTAGCAGTTTTCGTTATTCCAGGTGAAGTTAAGCATCCAAAACTTTCAAAGATTGTGGAGGAAAAGTATGATTGTAAAAACGAATCTAGCGCGCCCATCATTGTTTGCGGTGTTGGCGTTGGCGACATGTTTTCTCATGCCGGCTGCGCAGGCATCCACGGTAGCAGTTGGCACTTGCCCCACCACCTACATCACATTCTCAGCCATTCAAACGGCGATCAATGCCGTTCCCGCCGGAAGCACGATCAAGATTTGCCCAGGCAACTACTACGAACAGCTTGTGATCACCAAGAAACTAACTCTCGAAGGCGTTGCAACGACAAGCCAGGATGCCGTCGTGATTTATTCTCCGGCAGCAGGTTTGGTACAGAACACGAGCGATCCGAGGGGGGCGGTAGCGGCTCACGTCCTCGTCCAAGGCGCGAGTTTGGTTTCGATCAGTAACCTGACGGTGGACAGCACGGGCAATAACTATAACGGCGACGATCTTCGCGGGATTTTGTATCAGGATGCATCCGGCACCGTGAATCACGTCGCCGTGCGCAACGTGGTACCTAACGACACTCCAACCGGTGATCAGTCAGGACAAGGCATCATGGTGGAAACCACGACTTCACCGAGCGCCAGCCTGACGGTCGAAAATAGCTCCGTACACAATTACAACAAGAATGGAATCGTGGCGCGTTATAGCGGTGCCGCGCTAACCGCCACCGGGAACTACGTGCAGGGAAACGGACCGATAAGCTACATCGCCCAGAATGGCATCGAGATTGCATTTAATGGTGCCACGGGATCAATCAAGAACAACACGGTGATTGACAATTTCTATATTCCAACCACGGATAGCGCGTCCGATATTTTGCTTTACGACAGCAGCGGCGCAATCACGGTCTCTGGGAATATAACCGGTAATAGCAATATTGCTATCGCGCTGGAAGCAGCTACCTCGGGTTATGGGAATGACGTTTCCGTCACCGGAAACAAGATCTTCGGCACGTCAACCTTTGACGGCATTGACGTCTGCACGAACAACAATACAGTCACAGGTAACGTAATCTTTAACAGCGCACAATCGGCCGTGCATCTGGACGCCACCTGTGCAGGCGGCACTGGTAACAGCAACACCGTGTCCGGGAATACCATTCTGGAAAGCGCCTGCGCGGGCTACCTGGCCGACTCCGGCACGACTGGAAACGCGCCTCTCACCGGCACTTTCTACACCGTGCCATTCCCAACTACCAGTTCCACCGGGGAATGCACGATTCCTTCCGGGCCGGCGCGCGCAGGAGCCACGCACAAATTCCAGCCGTAGATCAGGCGCACCGGGTTAGAAATAAGCAAACGAAACTGAGCCGGGAATCGACTTCAGATTCCCGGCATCTAAGCGCTGGCGGTACGGGCTGGACAACGACCCGCGCCGTCGGCGTTTTTTGATTACTGGCTTTAGTTGTTAGTAGACCGTCAACACTGTGTTTTCAGTTAAACCGTTTATGCTGGCGGTAAGCGTGGTAGTGCCGGCAGCGGCGGCGTTCGCCAATCCGCTTCCAGTAATAGTCGCCACGTTGACGCTGGATGACGCCCACGCTGCCAGAGTTGTCAGGTTCTGGGTCGTCCCGTCGCTGAAATTGCCGGTGGCAGTAAATTGCTGGTAAGTGCCCACGGGTATGCTGGCAGCGTTCGGCGCGAGCGTGAGTGAAGTCAGGGTAGCTCCGGTCACCGACAGCGACGCCGTCCCGACCTCTCCCGCAAACAGTGCCGTAATGGTCGCGGTTCCGGGCGCGAGTCCGGCCGCCAGCCCCTTGGTTCCGACGGCATCGCTGACAGTCGCCACCGACAGAGGGGATGAAGTCCACGATACAGAACTGGTCAGGTCCTGTGTGCTGCCATCGGCAAACGTGCCGGTGGCCCTGAACTGAGCCATAGTTTGCTGCGCCACGGTGGCACTTGCCGGGGTAATTTGCATTGAAATTAGCGGAGAGGACTCGACGACTAAGTTAGAAGAGCCACTTATGGAACCCTGCTGCGCCGTAATGACTGCAGTGCCGGGTGATTGTGCGGTCGCTTGTCCATAACCGGCATTCGCTACATTGGGGGCCGACGAACTCCAGGTTACCGCGTTAGTAATGATCTGAGAGCTGCCGTCGCTGAAGGTGCCGCTGGCAGCATAACTCAACGTGGATGCCGGTGCGAGCGTAGCAGTAGCTGGATTGAGCGCAATGGAAGTTAGCGTCACGGAACTTACATTCACCGGCACGGCTGCAGTTACACCGTTGATGCTGGCCTGGATGTTCGCCGTTCCCGAAGCAACGGCTGCGATCATGCCCGATGGACCAACCGTGGCCACCGCGATATTGTCGGACGCCCAGGTAACGTCGCGAGAGATGACCTGTGTGCTGGAATCGCTGAATGCTCCGGTCGCGGTAAGCGATAACGTAGTGGCGGGTGCGATCGTGCTACCGGCGGGCGTGATGGAGATGGACACCACTTGGGCGTTGGTCACTTCGACCGCCACCGAGGCCCCCGCCGACCCCAGAGTCGCGCTAATAGTGGCGATTCCCGGACTCAGCGCCCTCACCAGTCCGCTGCTGTTTCCGACTTTCGCCACGGGCGCGCTGGAGGTGGTCCATACCGCCTGCGAGGTGAGGTTGCGGGTGCTCCCATCATTGAACGTTCCAATGGCCGCAAACTGCTGGCTGGTGGTGGCGGCAACCGTGATATTTCCAGGCAGGATCGCAATCGAGGCCAAGTCAGCGGCATTGACGCTCGCCGAAGTAGAGCCATTGATCGAACCGGAGGCCGCCGTGATCGTGACGGTTCCGAGATTCCGGGCTGTGAACAGGCCGCTGACGGTGATCGAGGCCACGCCCGTATTTGATGAGCTCCAGGCGGTGGTGCCGGTAATGTCCTGAGTCGTGCCGTCAGAAAATGCTCCCATCGCCGTGAACTGCTGCAAGGTGCCGAGCGGGAAGGAGGCCGTCACGGGCGTCACCGCAATGGAAGTCAAGCTCGCGTTGGTCACGGTCAATACCGCGCTGGCAGAAACGCTGCCCGCTGTCGCGCTGATGGTGGAAGTGCCTGCCCCATTTGCTTTTGCCAGCCCGGGCGCACCGTTCCAATTAATCCCGGCGATTGCGGTATTCGCTGAAGACCATTGCACGGACGATGTCAGGTTTTGCATGCTGCCGTCCGTGAAAATGCCGGTGGCCGCGAATTGAACGGTTGTGCCTTGTGCAATGGAAGCGGTTTGGGGTGAGAGCGCGAGCGAATTCAGCACCGCGTTTGTAATTGTCAGCATGGCGCTCGCGGAAACACTGCCCGAAGCTGCGCTGATCGACGAGCTGCCCACAGCCATTCCCATCGCCAGCCCTTGCGTTCCGTTTACATTGACGGCGGCCACTGACGCGCTTGCCGACATCCAGAGAACCGAGGTGGTCAGGTTTTGCGTGCTGCCGTCGGTGAAAGTTCCAGTGGCACCGAATTGCACGGTCGTGCCGACCGGCACAGACGAACTGGTCGGCGTAACCGCGAGCGACACGAGCGCGGGAGCGGTCACCGCCAGAGTTACACTGCCGCTCACGCCCGAAACTGTCGCGGTGATGGTCGTCGACCCCGGTTCTTTGCCAGTCGCTGCGCCCACGTTCGAAATGTTCGCGATACTTGTGTTGGAGGAACTCCAGGCCGCGGAGCCGGTCAGGTTCTTGTTCGTGTTGTCGCTGTAGGTAGCGGTCGCAATGAATTGCTGAGAAATCCCAGCGGCAATCGAGGGCGCCCCGGGAGTGATCTGGATGGACTGCAAAACCGCGGGTCCCGGTTGTTTGCCAGTCGGGGCGGAGCTGCTGCCTCCTCCGCAAGCCGTCAGCAGGCCGAGACATAAGAACGTGATTCCAATCTGGAACTTATTCATGAGAGTTTTTTCCTTTTGGGAACTATGGCCATCGTTGATCATCGACTCTTTCCCTTCGAGTCAGAGCGAAGTGTAAAAAAGAGTGATTGCATAACAAGTGTGCAGTCGATGTGCCAGATTACAGCGCGCAAGCCCAATGCGATGTATGTTTACAGTCGGGCACTTAGCACACAGCGGGAAGTGATAGCACATGTTTGTAAGTTGGACTTGCAAGTGTTTGCACTGCCTGATGGAGTATTAGTTCCACCAACAGAAACAACGGGAGAATGAATTCATTTTCGGAAATACTTCCCATTGTGGGAATTATCCGTTGGCGGCTAACAGCGCAACCGGCCAACATTACTAATTGACCCAGGTGGACCTTGAAGTAAGTGACCCGCATAACCATAACGTAATAGTTATCACTGACACTTAGCGCCCACTATGCGTAAATCGAGGCCTATTCGGGAGTCGGCGGTGGCCTTGACCGCCCCCTCGGGGTAGACCCGGCGGTGTGGGATGGGACGAGGAGGACACGCCGCCGAGCGGTGCGAAGGCAAGCCCGGAAGAGAGAATCCGGACTCGGCCGCCCCGATCACGATGCATATGCGATCGGTGGGGGCTCGATCCAAAAGCGTCGTGCCGAATCTCGATTCATGGTAGGCCCGGAGGGAATCGAACCCCCAACCCTCGGATTAGAAATCCGATGCTCTATCCGCTTGAGCTACGGGCCCACGATGAGAGCAGTATAACCCAACCCATTCACAACTCAGCTAGTTAGGTAGAACGGGCGCGGTGAGCGTTTGGCGGGCCGCTGCGTCGTTTTTGGTGCTATTTTCGGCGATTATGCCCAAAGTCTGCCCGAATATTTGATCGAGTCGGGCCGCTGCGCCGGCAAGGTCCGATTCGTCCACCATGTCGTAGCGCTTGAACACATTTGCGGTCTGGTGCCGGTGATTCATGGCAACCGATTCTGCGATGCCCAGTCTTTTCAAATTTCGGGCACCCGTGCGTCGGAGATCGTGGACCATGAGCCCACAATATTTCCGCTTGCGACTGCCGCAAGAGCACTTCGTTTTTTTCTTCACTACCGGCAGATCGCAATCGAAGCAAACAAAGCTGGCCGCCTCCAACCCGCACACATACTGAGGCCAGCTTTTCCGAAAATCCTTCACCGGTTGGTTGCCCTCGCGCGTGAAGACGTAATCGTTCTTGTTCTTGCCCACGATACAGGCAGTGAGCAACGTGCCAACCTCTTGCATCATCATCACCATCCGCCCGGCTTTGTTTTTTGTGGTGCCGACTTCCAGCCGGATCGTACGAGTTGCCAAATCAATCTGCCGGACACGCAAGCCGAGTAACTCGCCCCTGCGCCATCCGTAGTTGTATGCCACTGCCGGCATAGCGCGCATCCACAGCTCTTCTTTTGCGCATTCCACTGCCAGCTTAGAATACTCTTCGTCGGTGAGAAAACCGGTTCGGGTGTTGTTCTCTTTCATCATGGGAATGTACGGCACGATCTTCATTTTGGGTGGAGTTGATTTCCACGCCAGATTGAAGGAACGTTTGAGGATCGCCAGCTCACGATTGATGATTGCGGCCTTCGCGGACTGCTCAGCCCGGCCGCCCGGAGGTTGGAACGTAGTAACCGATACCGGCAAGCATGCACGAGGTCTGTTCCGTGTTCGGCTGATAGCTGCCTGCAGCGCATGGCGTCGCTGCTGTGGCGCCGTTAGTGGAGACGTACGAACCCGCCGGCGCGGCAGTGCCGGCATACTGCGCCGGCGGCTGCCTCGCCTGCACCTCTTCCTGATTAGGCGCACTTCGCCAGATGACCCTGATCGCCCTGCACCAGATCAAAAGTCCGGGGCATGTCCTGCCCCTGGATGAAAACCTCGAGCCGCAAGCTCGACCCGCTGAGGGTCCCGGTATAGGTCGCCTTGACCCCTGAAGCAGTTAAGCCGCCATCAACCGCGGCAGGCGCCGGTGTCTCAGCGATATAGATACCCTGGGCCTTGAAGCGTCCCTTATCGTCAAGCTCCAAGCGTTGCGAAATAATTCCCTTGGCGCAGTCGAATTCGATGTCTGCGCCGCTGTCGTTTACTTCCATGCGAATGTGCTCACCGCCCCACACGCCGTTCGGAACCGCTTTGGTCGGAGCAGCGGGGCCGGATTGCGCCGGGCGCGAAGCCTTCATCTGGCCGGGGAAGTATAGACCGACGCACGCGGTGATTAGTACAACGGCCACGAATCGCATTTCACCATCTCCTCGCTAGATTGCCTGCGTCACAACCACGGAGCGCCCTTCCGCTTCTCGTCGGCTCGTGATTTATCATGTGCATCGCAGCCCGGCCAGGGAACTATTGTATGGCGCACTGAGGGATCATTGTGCGCAAGGCGGATATCATTTGCGAGAGGCGAGAAGATTGGACGATCCGGTTCTGCTTTTCAGTTGGTTGTTTCCTCCCCCTTGCGCCGGTCTCTTAAACGCAAAGACCTAGATGTCTTTGAGAAATAATGGCTTACATGTAAAGTATTTAGAATTAATAGTTTGTAGTGGATCTTTCTGTTTTTCTCGCCATGTCGTTTCTCAATCTCTAAATAAAGGATAGGACGGGCCGGACAGTTTTACTGTCAAAATCTGCCGCTCCCCAACCAGACTTTATCCGCGTGGAAGATTCTACTCACTCTCGGATGCTCTCCGATGGGCTCTTTATGCTCTGCCCCAAGATTTTGGCCCGGGACTTTAAGCTGGACCTCGATCCCGCCAACTTATGTCCTTGGTCGATCAAGAGCCCTGATAATCGGCATAGGGGGGAGAGTCACCTCTCCTCCCCTGCCACACCACCGTACGTGCGGGTCCGCATACGGCGGTTCGGATGAGTTAAGTTACCCTGCAAACAAGCGTGGAAGGCCCAGCGAGTCAAAG
>JBAQJU010000014.1:0-5133 GCA_049300475.1 Terriglobales bacterium
CTGATTAAGAGTCAGTTGCTCTGCCAATTGAGCTACGCGCCCGCTGCGGATGTATGAAGACGATTTTTGATTATACCATCGGCCACGAGAAGCATGAGACGAGCGGGCATTGCGGATAGCGGCCGAATTTCAATCCAGATTCAGCCCACTAACGGATCACGGTAAAGCTGAACTCCAACTGCGCGAACGCACATTCACACTACCTTCGGTTCGTGCACAGCTTCACTTACGCTGCGAGCGAGCTTGACTCGCGCCGCTCCAGAGTCTGACTTACGGCCGCACCGGTCGAAGAACTCCAGACCGGCATTTCTGGATCGGGAAAATTATGCGGAAGCTGCTTCCCTGTCTTCCTTGGCGACGGCGGACTGCGCGCTTGAGTTTGGTTTGCGGGTTGGCATCATCTCGACGGTTGCCAGGGCGCGTCTTTCGATTCTTCCGATGACAGGTCGATCGGGTGCGCCGGTCGCGGACAGGGAGACGAACCGGTTCTCGTTCAATAGACGATCGATCAGGCGGCGCTCGCTGTCACGAAGAACCTGTTGAGGGAGAGAACAGAAATTCCGGAACGTCCACATTAACATGGTGCGTTGAAGAAAATTCGGGTGCAAGTATCGAGGCCCGATCGGCGTGTCAAGCTCGAGAATGCCGTGGGCGAGTTTCTCAATCCACATCAGCGGCCTACCTGGCAAAAAGTGTCAAATTTCCTGCCTGCTCTGAAAGCGGGCCATTATTGCACCAACTTTGGGGCATGGGAAGAGCTTTTGTGCTTTTGGGTAAATTTATTTTCCGATCATGATTCAACTTGAGAAAGTCCGACTCCCTTTTTGCCCCTGTCTGCGTGGCGTCGCGATCATCCGCGATCAAGCGATTTCGGGCAGGAGCTCGATACGGTCGAGAGTGGCGGCGATGCCTACCCCTTTACCTTCGGACTTTTCGACACGAACGACCGAGGCCTGGCAGAGCGTCCACCCGCCCGCGCCCAACCCGATGCCGCCGGGTAGCATGATCACCAACTCCAACTTCGCACCCGGTTCCAGAGCCGACTCGGAATAGAGGAAGACGCCCGACGAGCTTAGATCGCGAGTCAGGCCGGAGTATTCAGAGCCGCGGCCGCTCTGGGGGCGAACTTTGACCGGTACGCGAACTCGTGTACGTTCCTGGCGTCGTCGTTCGGAAGTCGGCATGGATTTCTCCTCCCTCTAGATTTGGGCCGCGCGCCTTAGCTTTCGGCGTTGAGAACAGTTTGTCTTGCTGGCATCCTGTCGGGCTCGGTTGCAGTCGTGCTGGCATCCTTGTGGAAAGGGGTACCCCCTCCCCACCCGATCTATTGCAATCATAGATTTAGCGCGAAATTCCCCGCAAAATCTTGAGTTGTAAGGACTTGCACGTAAAATATAGATTCCATTTGACTTATTTGGAATTCTGCTCGACCATGCCGCCTCAGCATCTATCTCCCGGGAACCCATCGTCTGACATTCAAGGATTGGTTGATAGTGACAATGGCAGAGGTTAAGGTCAAGAAAAAAATGGGGAATCATGGAGAGGCGGATTGGGCGAGCGGTGACATTGGGTGGAGGCAGGGATCCTTCGACTTCGCCGTGCTGGTCAGTTCGTGACCAGCACGCTACGCTCAGGATGACATCGGAAAAGTGAGTGGCCCAATTAGAACGTGAATTTGACGGCCAACTGGATGCCGCGTGGTCCTCCTCCTCCGAGGAACGGGTTGCCGATACCGACGTCGCCGGTGGCCGTGATGGGGTAATAGCTCGTGGGATTACCTACTTCGCGCATGCCACCTGGGCCATTCACCAGTTGATAACCAACCGGGAAAGCATTGCTCGTCGCTGGAGTTGGGTCGGCAATAAAGGCTGGCAGGAATGGATTTGCAAAGTTGGGATGGTTGGGAATATTAAAGAAATCGGCGCGCAGCTGCGCGCTCACGCGCTCGGTGATGGGAGTGTTTTTGTAGATAGCGAAATCCCACTGCCGGAAGTTCGGGCCACGCAGAGAATCGCGACCTTCGTTGCCATAGTGGCGCATTCCAATCTGGCAGTCCGATGCGAAGCCCGAGATTGTGCTCTGTGTGAAAGAGGGATCTATGGTGCACGGGATGGCAAACGAACTCAACGCCATGAACTGACTCGGATTGTGATTGTTCTGAACGATAGGGCCGACCACGTCGGGACGGTCGTAGCATTCGCCACCCCCGCTGTAATCGTCTTCACAGTTGTAATTGAACTGGAAGGGCTGACCGGTCTGGATGGTGAGGGTGTTGTTGATGCCCCAGCCGTTCTTCAACTTTTGCATCCCGCCACTCATCCTGGGAATGTCATAGGCAAAGACCCAGGAGAGGCGGTGGGGCAAATCAAAGTTTGAAGGACCATATTCGGCTCCCTGGTTCGTGCTGTCCTGGGGCTGGGCGGCGTTGGGTTCGAAATCCTCGCCGTCACTGGAATTGTCGAGCGACTTCGACCATGCGTAATTGAGAACCGAGGTCACGCCGTGCCAGCCCGTAATCCGAAAGCTGGCCTGGAGGGCGTTATAGTTGGATTTGCCGCTGGAATTCTCCTGCAACACGTAATAGGAGCTGTAGGGATTTCCGGCGAAGGGCCGGGCGGCGGTTCCAAAATCCTGGATCTGCCCGAGCGCCTCATCCACCTGGTTAATCGTCTGGGCGCTGGGCTGGTTCAGGTCGAAAAACCGCCAGAGGCGATGTCCCTGCGAGCCCACGTAAGAAACCTGAAGTATCCCCTTGCTGAATAGTTGCTGCTGGAGGTTGATGTTGTAATTCTCCATGTAAGGAGTCTTTATGTTGCGGTCGAAGGCGAAGGCGTCGCACTCCAGACTGGAGCAGCTCGGGGTACCGTAAACCGGCGACTGATAGGGAATCGTCGAGACCGCAGAGGCGGGGATGATCTGGTATTGGCTGGGGCCGACGGGATTGTAGGCCGGGCCAGGATCGAAGTAAGGCGGATAGGGCAGGTGGCCCATGACCATATCCTGTGAGAAGGCGTCGAAGAAGATTCCGTAACCCACGCGGACTACCGTTTTGCCCTTCCCTGTTACATCCCATGCGACGCTGACTCGTGGCGCGAAATCCTTGTGATCGGGATTGTACAGGCCGCTCAGCCCAGGTTGGCCGACTTGCGTGAGCGTGAATGTGCCGGTGCCGGTTGCGGGCGAGACACTGGTGATGTTGCTGAGCAAGTTGTGCTTCTCCCCAACGATGCCCGCATAGTCCCAGCGCATGCCGTAATTGAGTGAGACGCGGGAGGTGAGGCGGAAGTTATCCTGAATGTAAAATCCAAAATTGTTCTCGAAAGTATTCCGGTCGGAGTCGCCTCCGTATTGGAAACCGCTGTCGATATCCCCGGCAAGAAAGTCTCCCAGCCCAGTTCCTGTCACCCCGCCATTGAACTTCAATCTCCCGCGGAACCAGTGGCCGTCAATTCCCTGCGAGACGCTGGTGCGATGGAAATCGAAACCAACCTTCACATCATGTTTGTTGATCTTCCAGGAGAAATTATCCAGAAACTGGTTGTTGCTGTCGACGCGGTGGCGCGGATCGCTGGAGCTTGCCCCCAACTGGGAAACGCCGCTTACAAGAATAATAGGAAGGCCGGAGTCGGTGACCCCCGACCCGGAACAGCCTGTAAGGGTGCTGGCGGCGCAAAGACCGATTGAACTGGGATGGAAACCCTGGTCGCCGGGAAAGAAACCTTCCGCGAAACGGTTCCAGCCATAGCGAAGCTCGTTCACCTTGTTCGAGCCGAAGGTGTGAACATAGGACAAGGAAACTAATTGCACGCGCGTCGGCGTGTAGGTGTTGAAGCCGGGGAGCTGGCCGCCGCTCGCTGTCAATGCCAGAGGAAAGGATTGCACGCTATCTCCGAAGAAGTAGCGTCCGCTGATCAGGTTGTTGGTGTTGAAACTATGGTCAATCTTCGCGATAAGACTGGTTAGGTCGTTATACGAAGGCGAAACTACAGACGCCTGTCCGTTGGATGAAACAACACCCGGACTCGGGTTTACCAGATTTGGCGCCGGCCACGGGTGCCTCATCAAGAGGTTTTGAACCACCTGATTGCCCGAATCGTTCGGACTGAGCGATCCGTCAGCCGCAGTGCCCGTCGGAACGGCGGCGACGGTTACCACGCCGACGGGTTCCTGTTGCCCCTCGTAATCGAGGAAAAAGAAAGTCCGGTCTTTGACGATGGGGCCGCCGAGCGAAAATCCATATTGGTTGTTATGGAAGGGCGCTTTCGGGTTGGGAGTTCCAATACCAGTCGTAACGGGGTTGAAATAGTTGCGGGCATCGAGCGCGTCATTGCGGAAGTAGTCGGCGGCAGTGCCATGGATCTGGTTCGTGCCGCTCTTGGTGACGATGTTGACGACACCACCAGCGTTGCGGCCGTATTCCGGCTCGAAGTTGGAGATGACGTGCACTTCAGCCACGGCATCCAGAGGAAGGATGGTCGCGGGAGTTCCGAAGACGCCGGCTTCGTTGATGGCGGGATCATTGCGGAAGCCGTCGTTCATGTCGGTTCCGTCGAGCAGGTAATTATTGGAGCGGCCGCGGGCGCCGTTCATGCTGAACTCGCCGAAGGAGCCGGGGGAATCGGAGATTTGATCGGGCGACCCGGCGACGCCGGGATTTAAGTAGATCAGCTTGGTGTAATCGCGGCCGTTGACGGGGAGATCCTTGACGGTTTCCTGAGTAAGGACGCCGCCGAGGTCGTTGGTGGTCGTTTCGATCTGGGGGAGATCTTCGGCGGTAACTTCGACGCGGGTGGAGATTTCTCCGGTCTTCAGTGCCGCGTCGATGCGGCGCTCGGTGGCAACGTCTACGCTTACCCCGGTGACGGCGAAGGTCTGGAAGCCGGACTGCGAGACGCTCAGAGTATAAGTGCCGATGGGCAACTCGGGCAGCGCGTAACTGCCGTCGGCGCTGGTCGTGGTCGTGCGCTCCAGGCCGGTGGCTTCGTTACGAGCCTTGACCGTGGCTCCGGCTACCACGGCGCCGGAGGGATCGGTTACGGTTCCGAGAATGGTGCCACGAAAAGTCTGACCGAAGACAAGGGCCGACGTTAAGAAAACGCAGATCACCAGGAAGCGTCGCATCATTATTAGTTC
>JBAQJU010000015.1:0-4879 GCA_049300475.1 Terriglobales bacterium
ATCTCATCGTCGTCAGTCCCGGTGTGCCCATCGATGCTCCGCAGTTAATCCAGGCGCGCAATCTGGGAGAAAACGTAATCGGCGAAATCGAGCTGGCAGCGCAGTTTCTGCCCGGCCCCATCGTCGCCATCACCGGAGCCAACGGCAAAACCACCACCACCACCCTCGCCGGAGAAATCCTCGCCACCGCAAAACTTCCCGTGCTGGTCGGCGGCAACATCGGCACTCCGGCCATAAGCTTTGTAGATCAGGCGAAGCCCGAAACCTGGATCGTCCTCGAAGTCTCCAGCTTTCAACTGGAGACGATCGTCGAATTCCATCCCCGCATCGCCGTGATCCTCAACATCACGCCCGATCATCTCGATCGCCACAAGACCTTCGAGAATTACGTCGAAGCCAAAGCGCGCATCTTTGAGAACCAGCAGGCCGGCGATTTCACGGTGCTGAACGCCGACGATCCCGCAGCGATCGACTTATCCGAGCGCACACTAGCGCAGCGCTTTCTTTTCAGTCGCAAGAAAGAAATCGGCACTGGCGCCTTCGTCCGCAGCGCGCATATCTATTTCCGCGACGGCCAGCGCGAAACCGGAATCATGCCGCTCCCCGAAATCCCGCTGAAGGGCGCGCACAATCTCGAAAACGTCCTCGCCGCAATCTCCATAGGCATGTTAGTCGGCTGCGCTCCCGGCCAAATTCGCCACGCCGTTCGCAATTTCAAAGCAGTCGAACACCGCCTCGAATTCGTAGCCAATGTAGCCGGCGTCGACTACTACAACGACTCGAAAGCCACCAACGTCGACGCCACCATCAAAGCGCTCGAATCCTTCCCCGCCAACATTCACCTGATCCTCGGCGGCAAAGACAAAGGCAGCGACTACACAGTCCTGAACGACCTGCTCCGCAGCCGAGTAAAACGCGTCTACACCATCGGCGCCGCCGCCGCCAAGATCGAATCGCAGATTCAGGGCTCCGCCGAAATCGACCACGCCGAAACTCTGGAGAATGCCGTCCAGCGCGCCGCCGCCGCCGCCATCCCCGGAGACATCGTCCTGCTCGCCCCCGCCTGCGCCAGCTTCGACCAATTCCAAAACTATGAACACCGCGGCCAAGTCTTCAAAGAAGCCGTCCGCTCCCTGGCTTTGAGTCGCGCCTAGACTTCAGGCTGCGCCTAGACTTCAGACCGCACCACGTAGCCGCGTTCTTACCATCTCCGAAATCCTGTCATCCTGAGCGGAGCGGGGTAAGCGAAGCGCGCCCCGCGGAGTCGAAGGACCCCTACTCCCTGCACAACTCAACGATTGGAACCCGGCCCGAACCAACAAAGTTATCCCCCACCCAAAATCCCGGCTCTAAACTCGACCGTACCTCCCAGCCTCCGTGGTGAAATAGGTCAATGCCTGAACCCGTTTCCAGTGAACACCTGCAGGACGAGGGCTTGTACTGAGAACGGAGAACTGAGAACTGCAGTCATGGCCAAGCGTGTCAGCGTCGATCGTTGGATGTTCACCGTGACCACGATCCTCGTCTTCATCGGACTGGTCATGATCTTCTCCGCCTCCGCCGTCATGGCGAAAGAACGTTTTGGCTCGGCCTACGAATTCCTGCTCAAACAACTGGTCTGGGCGGTAGTCGGACTCGCCGTCATGGTCGTGGCCATGCGAGTCGACTACAAGCGCCTGCAGCACCTGGCGATAGTCTTCACCCTGCTGGGCTTCACCACACTTTTTCTCATCTCCGTTTTCTTTCTCGGCCGCGCGCACGGCACGCACCGCTGGTTCCACCTGGGCCCGGTGTCGTTCCAGCCGTCCGAGTTAGCCAAGCCCGCGCTCATCTTGTTTCTGGCGTGGTTTCTGGAAAATAAAACCAGATCAATGGACGACTGGCGCAACACGCTAATCCCGGCCGTCACGCCCACCATGGCCTTTCTAGTTCTGATCGTCTTCCAGCCCGATCTCGGCACCGCCATCGCCTGCGCCGGCATCACTGCCTGCATCCTCTTCGTAGCCGGAATCCGCCTGCGCTACTTCGGATACGCCTTCGCCACCTCCATCCTCCCACTCTATTTCCTGATCTTCCACGTCGCCTATCGCCGCGACCGCATCCTCGCCTTCCTCAATCCCTACGCCGACCCGCAGGGCCGCGGCTTCCACATGATCCAGTCGCTAATCGCGGTTGCCACCGGCGGACTCACCGGTCTCGGCCTGATGGAAGGCAAACAAAAACTCTTCTATCTCCCCGAGCCCCACACCGATTTCATCTTCGCCGTAACTGCCGAAGAGTTAGGCTTAGTAGGAGCGCTAGCCGTAATCATCCTCTTCGCCATCTTCCTCTGGAGAGGCACGCGCGCCGCCCTCCGGACGCAAGACAACTTCGGACGCTTCCTCGCTGTCGGCATCACCAGCATGATCACCCTGCAAGCCTTCATCAACATCAGCGTAGTCCTCGGCCTGATGCCCACCAAAGGCATCCCATTACCCTTCGTCTCCTACGGAGGCTCCTCACTATTCGTAACCTTGGCCTGTGTGGGAGTGTTGCTGAACATTACCAAGCAAGCGGAGTAAAGAGATGAAGTTGCGGGCGGCAATGCAATCGACCCCTTCAAAACTCACGAGGGGACCCTCGATAAGAGAGAAGCATGGAAGAGGGGGCAGGGTACTGATGGGGATCCAGAATCTCACCCGCGAAAATCCGCGACGCCGTCCCACACCAACTGAACGGCAATCGCCAGGATCAGAAATCCGAAAATCCGGCTAATGGCGCCGACTGTGCCGGGCCCGAGCCGCTTGACGAACGGACCTCCCAGAGACAGAAACAAGTAAACTGTCAGCCCGATCGCCAGGATGCCGAGAATCATTCCCACATAAGCGAGCATGTGATCGGCATGTGCCGCCAGGCCCATGACAACGCCAATCGAACCCGGCCCCGAGAGCATCGGCATGGCCATGGGCGTGAGCGAAATGTCCTCCTTGGTGAGAGCTTCGCTCTTCTCGTCGTGCGTCATGCGGCTGGAGCCAGTCACCATGCCCCATGCCGTGTTCGCGACAATCAATCCACCGGCAATTTTCAGCACGGGCAGCGAAATGCCAAAGAAATTCAGCACGAATCGGCCGAACAGCATAAAGACGACCAGAATCGCGATCACGTACAAGCTGGTCTTCAGCGCGGTTCGGCGCCGCTCTTCCGGCCCGAAGTCGGTGGTCAGAGAGAAGAACAGCGGAATGCCGCCGAACGGATTCACAATGGGAAAGAGCGCGAGAAATGTCGCAGTCGCCGCCGTCGGCAGTCCGTGCAACACATGCTGGATGGCTATCTGAGCGCTCATCGTCATCTCTCATCCGCCGATCGAAATCGGATCGGGCGGATCGTGGTGTCCGATTAATAGACTGCGGTCATCGGTACTGTTCCAGCACCCGAACGCTTCGATTCAAGGCGGCGGCCAAAGCGGCGATCTGCTGCTCCGTCCGCTGGCGATCGCCGCGATCAATCGCCTCGTTCACGCCCGGGATCACCACCGCCGCGTAACCGGTATATTGTCCCGGAGCATAGATGGAGTGGTGATACCACGGACGGTTGGGCAGCCCTTCAGGTATCAGCAACGCGCGCTCGGCCTCGCGGAGGCTGGCGTTCAAGCGCTCGGGCGCGGCTGGTATCTTCCGCTGCTTTTGCAGAATTTTCGCGCCCGCCTCTTCCAGGTGTCGAGCGCCCGCAGCCGCCGCGCCAAAGTCGGGAGCCTTGTCTCCGAATTTGTCCCGCGCTTTGCTCTTGGCCGCATCGAGGTAAACCAGAATTTCCTTGCCGTAGTCCTCGTAGTCGTACGGAAGCACGTCGGCATCGGCCATTCGTATTGCCTCCAAACCATAAACGCGGGCCATCTCCTGCTCGTACGCAAAGTCGGGATCGCCGAATTTCTTGAACCATGTGAAATCGTCGAACGCGGAGTGATACACGCCATACGCGCCGCTCGAACCGATATCGGTCGAGGGCACGCCCAAATGTTGCAGGAACACCGAGTAGTCCGACCCGCTGCCCAAATCGCCAACCGGCACGTCGCCCGGAAACGAGGCCGCCGGCGAATGGGAGTTGCTGGCCCTGTTTTCCTCGGACCGGTATCTTTCTTCTTTCGGCTGGCTCGCCGTCTTCCACGCATCGTAAACAGTTCCACCCTGCGGTGAAGGCACGGCCTTCGCGATCTCGCGGATGAATTCTTTAAGACTGGGCACTCCCGAGGCTCCGAACTTCTTGCCCGAGACCGCGACGTCCATGTTGAAATAAGCGGCGGCATTCGCCAATTCCCGGGCGTGATCCTCGCCCCATTCGGTGGATCCCATCAGTCCTTGCTCTTCCGCGTCCCAGCTCGCGAACACGATCGTCCGCTTCGGTTTCCAGCCCGATTTCAGCAGTTCGCCCACTCCGTGAACCGCTTCCAGCATCGCGGCCGTTCCGCTGTTCGGATCGACCGCTCCATAAACCCACGCATCGCGATGATTTCCCGCCACCACCCACTCGTCCGGCGAGGAGGTTCCCGGCACTTTGCCAATCACATCCCAGATAGTCCGAAACTGGTAATCCTGCTTCAGGTGCATCCTCACCTTCGCTGGTCCAGGGCCGACATGGTAGGTGAATGGCAACGCTCCCTGCCATTCGCGCGGCGAAGCCGGACCAGCGAGATGTTCCAGAATCGGCGATGCGTCAGCATAGCAAAGCGGCGTGACAGGAATCTTTGGCATCTGCTCGGACTCGGCTGGGGAAACGCGCTTCGAATCCGGCAGCGACGGCGTGGCTGCTATTCCCGGCGTGGTAGGATCGCCCGGGAACTCGAACATGTATCCAATGGATCCGCGCTGCACGCCGCTCGCTGGACGCCACGGCCCTTTTGGAT
>JBAQJU010000016.1:0-6375 GCA_049300475.1 Terriglobales bacterium
CTGGTGAAGGCTCTAACCGGCATTGATGCCGACCGCCTGGAAGAAGAAAAGCGGCGCGGGATCACGATCGATATAGGATTTGCCCACCTCGAATTGCCCGCGCCCAATGGAGAGAAGCTGCGCCTCGGCTTTGTCGACGTGCCTGGCCATGAGCGTTTCGTACGCAACATGCTGGCAGGTGTAGGCGGCATCGATCTCGTCGTGCTGGTGATCGCCGCGGATGAAGGCATCAAACCGCAGACCCGCGAGCACTTCGACATTTGCCGGCTGCTGGCCGTGCGTCGCGGCATTACGGTGCTGACCAAGTCAGACGCGGTGGATGCCGAGACGCTCGAAGTGGTACGTCTGGAAGTCGCGGATTTCCTGCGTGGATCGTTTCTCGACCCCGCCCATTCGCCCATAGTCGCCGCCAGTTCACTGACCGGAGCCGGTCTCAGCGACGTAAAGACTGCGCTTGCAAGAATCGCGTCGGAAGTGACCGCGAAAGACTCAACCGCCCTTGCCCGTCTCCCGGTGGATCGTGTCTTCACCATGAAAGGCTTTGGAACCGTCGTCACCGGAACCCTGGTTGCCGGAACGATCCGCAAAGAAGAAGAGCTCGAAGTATTCCCCGCGGGCCAGCGCGTGCGCATTCGTGGAGTGCAGGTCCACGGTTCGTCCGCCGAAGCCGCAATCGCTGGACAACGGACGGCGCTGAATCTCGCAGGAGTTCCGACAGAAAGCCTGGCCCGGGGGATGACGCTCGCAACCGCAAATTCGTTTCGCTCCACGCCCCGAGTCGATGCGGAACTCTCGCTGCTGGCCTCCGCCAAGCCGCTAAAAGATGGCGCGCGGGTGCATTTTCATGCCTACACCATGGAGACGATCGCGGAAGTCCGGCTCTATGGAACGCGGCAGTTGAAGCCGGGCGAAGAGGCGTTTGCGCAACTCAGGTTGGCGGAACCCGCGCTCCTTTTGCCAGGAGATCGCTTCATCCTCCGCCAATTTTCGCCGGTGGTAACGATCGGCGGAGGAATCGTTTTGGACGCATGGCCGCCCACCCGCCGGCGAATTGCGGATCAAGTCACAGCATTCCTGAAGACGATGTTGGAAGGTTCTCCGGAACAGGTGTTGACGGCACGAGTGGAGCGAAGCGGAATCACCGGCCTGACACTGGACGCCATGACTGCACAGATGAACATTCGACGAGCTGAGGCTGAGAAATTAGCCGCACGCGCCGGGTTGGTTCGCTGTGCCGGAGTCTTCGTTTCGCCGGCCGCATTTGCGGAAGCAAGTTGCAATGCGATTCAAGCGGTCCAGAATTTTCATGATGCGAATCCGCTGGTCGCGGGCATCAGCAAGGAAGAACTGCGTGACCGCGCCAGTCTGGGGCCGGACGTGTTCTCGGCTATGCTGACCAGGGCGGTAGCCGACAAAAAGCTGCAAGTCGCAGGCGAACTTGTGCATGCGCCCGGCCGCGGCGTGTCCATGAAAGACGAAGAATCCGAGTCGAAGAAAATCATCGAGCAGGCGTTTCGTTCCGCTGGACTCAAAGTCCCGTCGCTGAAAGACGTATTGGCAGGCCTAAAGGTGGACAAAGCACGGGCGCAAAAAATCGTGACCCTGCTGCTCCGCGATAAAGTGCTGATCAAAATCTCGGAAGACCTCGTCTTCCATCAAACCGCCTTGGCGGACCTGCGGCAGAAAATCACCGCCCTCAAGCCCGCTACGCCGAAGATTGATGTCGCTCGATTCAAAGATATGACCGGAGTCAGCCGGAAGTATGCGATCCCATTGCTGGAATATCTGGACCGGGAACACGTGACGAGGCGCGTGGGAGATGAACGGGTAATCCTGTGACTGACAATGGCTGCCCGTGCAGCGACTAGATTCGTGCAGGGACCAGACTCGTGTAACGGCTAGACTCGTGTGGTGACGGGGCGGAGCCTGCCCTGAGCGAAGCCGAAGGGCCCCGTCCAAACTGGGCGCAGCTCTAGGGCTATTATTCAAGAAAAGATGAAAACTAAAAACCGATTCGCATGAAAGTGGAGTCACGCAACGCAGTCCGCATCATCGGCGCAGGCTTGGCCGGATCCGAAGCCGCGTGGCAGTGTGCGCGCCGGGGCATCGCCGTCGACTTGTTTGAGATGCGGCCGGTGCGCACGACTCCCGCCCATCAAACGGGGGATTTTGCGGAGTTAGTCTGCTCGAACTCCCTGAAGTCTGACAGCGAAAACACCGCGCCCTGGCTCCTGAAAGAAGAGATGCGCCGGGCCGGATCGTTGCTGCTCGAGATTGCCCGCGCAACAGCCGTTCCAGCGGGACACGCCCTGGCCGTGGATCGCGCGGGATTTTCAAAGAAAGTGACTGAGGCAATCGCCAAAGAACCGTTGATCAGTGTGCGCCGCGAAGAAGCGACACGAATCGAGGAAGAACAGATTACGGTAATTGCAACGGGCCCGCTGACTTCGGATGCACTCGCGCAGGAGATCGCGCGGCTTAGTTCGACGAACGAATTGAAATGCGACTCCGCTCCAGTTGACACGCGGGCGGGTGTGCCCGCTCCACACAATCTCTATTTCTACGATTCCATCAGCCCAATCGTCGAGGCCGATTCGATCGATATGAGCAAGGTGTACATGGCGGCCCGCTACGATAAAGGCTCGGCCGATTACATCAACTGTCCCATGTCGAAAGACGAGTACGACGCCTTCTACGATGCGCTCATCGCCGCGCAGTCGGTGGAGCAGAAAGACTGGGAAACCCTGAACTACTTCGAAAGCTGCCTGCCCATTGAGGAAATCGCGCGCCGCGGCCGCGATACCTTGCGCTTCGGCCCCATGAAGCCGGTGGGCCTGATCGATCCGCGCACCGGCAGGCGGCCCTACGCCGTCGTGCAATTGCGCCAGGAAAACCTGCGCGCCGATTCCTACAACCTCGTCGGCTTCCAGAATCATCTTAAATTCGGCGAGCAGGCGCACGTGCTGAGCCTGATCCCGGGCCTCGAACGCGCCCGCTTTCTGCGTTACGGCCAGATTCACCGCAACACCTACATCAATGCTCCCACGCTGCTGATGCCGACACAGCAGATGAAAGCGCACCCGCACGTGCTTTTCGCTGGACAAATCTGTGGAGTCGAGGGCTATGTCGAATCCATCGCAACCGGCCTGATGGCGGGCATGAACGTGGCTGCCTTGGCCAGTGGAACCGCACCTCTGCCTCCTCCGCGCGCGACCGCGTTCGGCTCGCTCATCCACTACATCACGCAGGCCGACCGCCGCAACTTTCAGCCGGCGAATATCACGTTCGACCTTCTGCCCGCGCTCGAAAAGCGTGTCCGCGACCGCAAAGAACGCCACCGCCTGCAATGCGAAAAAGCCCTGCAAGAATTTCAGATTTGGCTAAGCAAAACGGAAGGGGCAAACAAAAGCGCGACAAATTTGGTTGCTCGCAACTCGTAACTCGAGGCCCGAGGCCTTTTCCATCATTGACTACCCCAGTCGCGAAGCGATACCTTGGCATCACTCCGGGGAGCGCCCGTGCCGACTTCTGCCGTCGATTGTGTTCAGCCCGCAATTCGCCACACTCGGGACCAGCTCTTCCGGCCTTTCCGGTTCGGGCAGTGGTCGCGCCTGGCGGTGGTAGGAATCTTAGCTGCCGAGCTGCACGCCGGCGGATGCAATTCTGGCGGCTGGCATAATCCGTTGTCACCGCATCCGCGCAAGGGCCACGAATTTGTCGCAACGTCTTTCCTACAGATCGACCCGTCGCGCTTCGATCCAGCCCGCTTCGCCCAGTTTGCCGGCTTAATCGTTGCGATCATATTGCTGGCGATTATCTTGTTCTTCATCTTCCTGTACATCAGCAGTGTCTTCCGCTTTATTCTGTTTGATTCGGTTCTCAAGAAGCGCTGCTCCATCTCCGAAGGCTGGCAACGCTGGCGTCGCGCCGGCCGGAGATTCTTTCTCTGGCAAATCGTGTTTCTGATTGCGGAATTCTTTTTCATGGGAGTTCTCATCGGGGTGCCTCTGGCCGTGGCAGCGGCGCTTGGGTGGTTTCACGATTTTCAGCAGCACGTAGCTCGCACCGTGCTCGGAGTAATCTTCCTGATCGGTTTGTTTCTTGTTTTTGCGCTGGTGGCCGTGGTCATTCAACTGCTGGCGAAGGATTTTCTGGTGCCCATCATGGCGCTGGAAGACGTCGATTTCGCCGATGGCTGGAGCCGTTTGCTGACGCTGATCCGGCCAGAGCCTGGGAAATATGCAGTCTACCTTCTGTTAAAGATCGTGCTGGCGATTGCAGCCGCGATTCTGTTCGGGATTCTCACTCTCATCCCGATCCTGGTCCTGATAGTTCCGGCAGTGGTGGCCGTGATCGCCGGCCATGCGGCGGGCCTGGGCTGGAACATCACCACCGTGAGCCTGGCGATAATCCTCGGAACCCTGCTGATGATCGTTCTGATCTATGTGATCGCCCTGGTGAATGTACCCGCGACCGTCTTTTTCCCGGCGTTCGCAATCTACTTCTTCGCGGCTCGATATCCCAGGCTCGACGCGCTGCTCAATCCCCCGCCCCCCGCGCCGGAATTGCCGCCAATGCTGGAGTCTCCGCCACCCGAACCGCCTCCGCTGCCACCAGCGCCCGAAACCATTGGATAGGGAGCGTAGCGCCGGCACCTTGCCGGCGGTTCCGAGCGCGCCTCGCGCTCGGTCGTAGCACGTACCACAGAACCGTCGGCCAGCAACCACTGATCAAACGTGGCGCGCACGCCCGCGAAGGCTGTCGATCTGAAACGATGTTGATCTCACACAACCTGACGCGGCTCGTCCGGACCTACTTCCGCTGTTCGCTCGCCTTGCGCTTCCAGCTAAACCGCCGCCCCACAATGCATTTCACGATCAGGTGATCGCTGGAGTTCGTCACGTCCACGCCCACGCCGAAATTGAACTCCCAGTCGGGAGAAAGATTGAGGTCAATGCTGGGAAAAATCTGCTGCGACTGCTGCGAAATAGGATCGAAGTTCGAAACCGGTCCCAGCGCGCCGTAATATTCGATACCGCCCGCGATCTTCTTCGTGAAATCAAAACTGACTTTCACATTCGGAGAAAACTCCCACCCTTTGCCCACATTCAGTCCGTGCAGCGAGCGATCAAACGCTGGATTGAAATCGAGATACCAGGGTCCGATTTTCTTGTCGATGATGGGCCGCAGCTCATAGTCCCAGCTATCTTCGGCAAATGCGCGCCGCTGGTAGCCAATCTCCTGCGAAATGCTCAGCCCAACCGGCCAGTGCCACGACTCGGGCACTGCAATCCGCGGACGAATATGATCGCCCACCCACTGCCATCCGCTGTTAGGGCTGGAACCGGGCTGAATGCTGGAAAACACATAGAAACCAGTCTCAAACCAGTTCGTCCATCCTTGCGTGATCTCCAGCGTCTCGTGCTCGGCGTGGTTGGTTGGGAACACCCCATTGATCACTTGTTTGGAGCCGTCCACAGTGAAATTCGAGTGAATCTCCACCATGGTCGTGTTTGGCGGAACTGTGTCGGAGGAGTAGACCTGAATTTCATAATTGTCCTGCGCGTGTGCATGCGCGGCAAGTAGAAGCGAGAGCGCGACAAAAAGACCGCCCACTACTCGCAAAAAATGCCCCGCCGCGTTCCTCATGAGGATTCGATTCTAGAGCAGTTCACAAGTTGCCGAGGTATACAAAACTTGCCCTCGGGAACTCTATGCGGCCGCGGGGTGTCCAATCCATTCAAGACACGCGCGTGCCGATTCAATGAGGAGAGATTCCAATGGCATTCTCGGCAAGCGGCGGTCCCAACTCGCCCCAAATGAACGTCACGCCCCTGATTGACGTTCTGCTGGTGCTGATCATTATCTTCATGGTGGTCGTGATCGAACAGCGGCCGACTGGCTTGACCGCCGAGGTCCCGCAACCCGCACCACCAACGGCAAAGAACATTCCGCCGCCCGACCGGACAATCGTGATTCACGTCCACCAGGCCAAGCCGGGAGATAAAAGTCCCGAGCATCCGCGCGTGACCGTAAATGAAGAGGCAGTCGAGTGGGACCGCCTGCGCGAACGTTTGCGCGATATCTACGCAATCCGGGTCGAGCGCATCGCCTTCATCGAAGCCGACGACGACACCGACTTCCAGGAAGTAGCCGATGTGATCGCGCTCGCGCGGATTGCGGGAGTAGACCGCGTGGGACTGCTGACAGAAGACGGCAAGCACGCCCCGATAACAACGTAGTGGGAGAGGATCTATCAGTCGAGAGGAGTATGTGTGGAGAGGAGTATGTGTGGAGAGGAGTATGTGTGGAGATGAGTATATGTGGAGATGAGTATATGTGGAGATGAGTATGTGTGGAGATGAGTATATGTGG
>JBAQJU010000017.1:0-11824 GCA_049300475.1 Terriglobales bacterium
GAGTTCGCGACTTTGGTTCCCGATTTGCCCAGCATAGACGATCTCTCAAAGCTGAAGTCTCTATGCTGTCTTACCGGTAGCGAGTTTTGCTGCATAGCCCTTGTTCAGGAGAGTACGAACTTTGCTCACCAATTCAATGGGGAGAAACGGCTTTGCCAGAAAGTCAGCGTCGTGCGGGAAGTGCTCTGTCTTACCGGTGGTATCTTCACTATAGCCAGACATAAATAAGAATCGTATCTCTGGCCGCAGCAAAATTGTCTTTTTTCTCAACTCTAGCCCGTTCATCTTGGGCATCATGATGTCGCTGACCACCAAGTCAATCTTATTGGAGTGATTCTCGATAATTTGCATCGCGTCAGTGCCGTTTCCCGCCACCAGCAGGGCATATCCCTGCTTTTCCAGAGATGCGGAAAGCAGGTTGCGAAGCGCTGATTCGTCCTCAACCACCAGCACGGTTTCAGTACCGGTAAGGACCTGAGGTTGCGACGACGTTTCAGCTTCCAAGTTCAGTTCAGTCACTGCCCCCGGAGGCAGGTAGATGCGGAAAGAGGTGCCCTTTTCCAAGGTGCTCTCAACCGCGATGTGCCCTCCACTTTGTCGCACGATACCGTAGACGGTCGAGAGTCCCAGTCCGGTCCCCTTGCCTGCAAGTTTGGTGGTAAAGAAAGGCTCAAACATGTGGGCCTGAACTGATTTTTCAATACCCGAGCCGTTATCGCTCACCGCCAGCATCACGTAACGTCCGGGCTGGACGCCGAGGTGACGGCCGGCGTAGTCCTTATCCAGATCCACGTTGGCAGTTTCAATGATGACCTTGCCGCCCTGCGGCATGGCATCCCGAGCATTAATCACCAGGTTGATGAGGACCTGCTGGATCTGCGCCGGGTCAATTTTGACCAGTAGCAGGTTGGCCTGCTCCCGAATCGGCACTAATTCGATGTTTTCGGGGATGAGGCGCCGCAGGAGCTTTTGAGTTTCCCATACAACAGTGTTGATGTCCAACACTTTGGGGTCGAGCACCTGCTGCCGACTGAGAGCAAGCAGTTGTCGAGTAAGGGAAGCGGCCCCGTGAGTGGCGGCTTTGATTTCGGCGACGTTGCGCCGAAGGTCGCTGGCTCCGGTTTCTTCCAATAAGAGTTCGCTATACCCCATGATGATTCCTAGGTAGTTATTGAACTCATGAGCCATGCCGCCAGCCAACTGTCCCATCGCTTCAATTCTCTGGGTCTGGCGCAACTGGCCTTCCAGAGCGCGTTGCTCGGTTACATCTTCTGCGATCACCTCCAGCCCCGCGGCTGGTTGGTGCTCTGTGCCTAACACCCGGCCCCTCAGGCGCACGGTGATCAACCGCTGGTCCCGACGCTTCCATAGCACCTCGTCTTCAATCTCCCCAGATGCGCGCCACTTGCGCAGCAGGTGCAGGCCTTTTTCCGGTTCGGCGAAAACATCCCGCACTACATTGAATTTGAGGACCTCTTCCGCCGAACCGTAACCCAGCATAGTTACCAGGGCCGGATTTACATCGAGAAACGCGCCCTCGAGGGTGCCCCGGTAGATGCCATGCAGTGCGCCTTCAAAAACTGAGCGGTGGCGGGTTTCGGAGAGTCTTATGGCGGCCGCGGCGCGGGCTCGCTCGGTGATGTCGCGGATGTTGCACTGCACCACCTGAATGTTATCCGCCGTGTAGACGTTGCTGACAAATTCCACGTTGATGCTGCGCCCGTGTTTGGTTTCAAGGGGTAAATCTTCGTAGCGGATGTAGCCCTGGGTCTGGAGTTCGGTAAAAGCCGACCGACAGGCGGGAATATCCTTGAAAGGGCCGATCTCCCAGAGCTTCTTTCCTACTAATTCACTGTGAGTGTAGCCCAGCATCTCAACCACGAAAGGATTCACGTCCGTGATCTCCCCGCTCCCAAGATCGAGAATCAAAATGCCATCCTTGGTGGTTTCAAAAAGTCGCCGGTAGCGGCTCTCGGAAGCACGCAGCGCATCCAGTGTCTGATTGTTGGCGCTCTCAGCGAACCTCTGAGGCGAGATGTTCCCCTGCTGGCCTTCGATTGCCGGCGGGGTCCCATTCTTCTCGCCGGCCTCACACTCTCCGGCCCCACCACTGAACCCGAGATGGGTCGGCCGACTCTCTGGCAGTCTTCCGGGAAGCCCCGCTCGTCGCTGAGCGAAAAGCAGAAGTCCAACACTTCGTTCTGGGACGACTGACCGCGGATGTTTTCGCGGTTGGCGGCTCTGAGCCTGCGCCGACAGCAGTATCCCGGCGAACTTAGGCTGCCCGTTCGATAGAGGCATTCGCGTGCTGCGAGCGAACCCCGTAATGCACACGCCAATCATGTCTTTCCACTTGGCCACAAGTTGATTGAGCCAACAGAGCCCAAATACAGAATGCATAAGGTCGCTTTCTTGGATTCTGGTGCAGATTTTTAATTCAGGCGACCAGATACCGTGCAACGAAGGTAAAATCCTCTCGACCACTGTCTTTATGTGCTAGGTTCTCCCAGATCGACACCGCCAGTGACACAACATCCGCCAGCGTGCCGGTTCGATGTGCAGTCTCCGATCGGAGCGAATGTCAGCTCCCCTCCCAGCGGTGCCAAGCCAAAAGGTCCCCAAAAACCAGTGGCAGAGCGAGGTGCAAAGAACCCCGGCATGGAGAGGAAGTGCCGGGGCCATCCTTGTCAAGCCGCCATGGCAACTGCAATGCGGTGCGCTGTTGAAGCAATGACCGTGAAGGTCTCCAGCGTGGGAGGGGATTTCAAGATCGGCCTGAGCACGTCGGTAATCCCGTTGTAGCAATGGCTGTGATATGCCTCGGCTTCCTCCCGGGTCGCCCAGAAAGTGAGGCACACCAGTCTCTCGGGATTATCTTTGTCGGCAAGCACAACAAGGTCCACAAAACCAAGTTGTTTTCGCATGATCGGAAGCAGGTCGTCTTTGACCGTATTGCCGACTGCTTCACCTCGGCCTGACTTTGCTTGACACACTTCAACGCGAGTGAACATGGAAATTCCTCCTTCTTCTGATGGTCTTCCGAGATATGGCCCCATGCATTTTTCAGTGTCTGGCGGCCAGCATGGGAATGACAGTCATGCTGGTCGCCAACATCTGAAGCGTTCCTGAGGTATCGGGCTGGCCCTTGTTTCCGACAACGCGAGGGGGAGGGAGTCGTCCGGAGTAACGGATGTTCTTCGGGACTTTCCACTGGTAAGATTCGCATCGAGAAACTTTGCCTCCGGTCGCTCATGCCGTCCATATAGAGCAAGTGTTGCTCCAATCAACAAATAGTCGAAGTTATAGAAAACATTGACTTAGGAACTCAATATCGAAGTGTCGACAGTGTCGCGGGCACGACTCGACACTGCCGCCGTGGCGACGACTCGGTCATTGTTGCCAAGCAGGAGGAGGGTCGCTTTTCCAGACTTGCGATGAGGTTGGGACGGAACGCCAAGGCGGCCGGCGGCGTGGAGGATTCAGGTTCGGCTTGGCTGAGTGGAGTGTTGTCGATGAGCGGCTTGCCGCCGACTACCCCGAAAATACCGACGCGGGGTTCCTTCTTCCGGTGCTGGACTGGTGGAAGACTCTTGGCGGTCACGCTAGGCGCTCTCGCTCATGAACCGTAGCAACAAGTTGTATACGGCGACCATGATAGCGGGGCTAAATATTCCTGCAATCACCCCCAGAAAGAACAGCGGGTCGCCCGCATTGCCGAACAGCCAAGCGCCACAAACCGATCCCGCCAGTGAGAGGAGCAACACGCCAAAAGTTCGGAGGTGGCGGGCAACGTTTGCGGGTCCCGATGTAAACGTGCGTACGGTTCCGGGCATTGTGGCCGCCGTAGTTGAGTTGCTGGCCGGCAGGACAGAGGTAGCTGTTGCTTTCGGGAAGATAAGTAAAACGCTCGGGACCGTAGAGCGGACTGTTCTTGCGGAGAGCACTGTCCCGCGTGCGCATATACGGGGTGATGCCCCGCTCCATCAACCATTGCAGGAACTCACCGTTCCCATAGGTGGTATCGGCGGCCACGGACGCGGGATCGCGTCCTTGCCACTCGGCGAAGCGAGCGATCATGTCCTGAGCGGCTACCGTCTCCTGGCTCATGCGCGCCGCCGTCGCTTGCACACCCACAATCACGCAACTGGGATTGTCCACCAGATAGTTGTCGTAGTAACCCAGCCGCGCCGGAGTTCCACCCTTGGTCGCGTACGTCGAGTCGGGGTCGGTGGTCGATACCTGCTCCTGTTGATGCACCGGTTCTTCGGTGGGGTTCTGAAGCTCCAGTTCCACCAGGGTATTGGCGCACGGTTTTGTTCACCTGCGCCGCCTCCGCTAACTGCTCGCGGGGAATCCGGCTGCCCTTGCTGGCATTGGCCTCCACGAAACTGCCATCCACCGACAGGTTGTCCCCTTGCACCAGTCCGGCTTCCAGACAATGCGCCACGATCTCCTCAAACAGTTGCTCGAACAGTTTCGATTCCTGGAATCTTCCTTGCCGGTTCTTCGAGAACGTGGAGTGATGAGGAATCTCCTGATCAAAACCCAGTCCGGTAAACCAGAGCCACGCCAGGTGCATGCGCAGTTCCTCGACCAGCTTGCGCTCGCTGGTAATGCCATTAGAGATAGCCGATCAAGAGGATGCTCAGCAGTAGCTCGTCGATCGAGGGCCGGCCCGTCTCGCTGTAACTGTCCTTCAGCTTTTCGCGCACAAAGGCAAAGCTGATGTACTTCTCAATGAGCCGCAACAGGTGAGTTTCTGGAACCTCATCTTCCAGGCGGAAGTAATAGAACAATGGCTCCGAGCGAGTGTGTTGCCCCATCATGATGAGCACGCCTCCGAGAATGGTGATCCAGCAGAACATGGCTAGGATTGCTTCTTTTTACCACGGTTCCGCTGCCACTCCACTTGCTAAATCACAGTGACGGTGCCACAAGTGCCAAGGCCGTCGTGCCAACCAGAAGGGATTGAGCAAATGAAGGATGCTCGTCCCCTGAGCTTAAGCCTCTTGAAGATCGAACCGCACTTGTCGAAGTGTAGTGGCTTTCTCCGGGTCCATTCCGGGACGCAGGTTAGTTTTCTCTAGGAAATAGTGCCAACCTGCCCTTCGCTGTTCCTCGCTCTGACTCCAATCGAAATCGTCAAGAGTTCTTTGTGCGGACTTAGTCCCCTTGATGACAGCCACAACACCTCCCGACTGGTAGGTTTGCTCGTTAAACCGAATCACTGCGAATGAGGATTCAGATTGATCTGTCATCACGCGTCCGAAGGCGGTGTTGTCCAGATGGCTAAGATGGGAACACCTGATTGAGACAGTTCTGTGTCGTTTCATTGCAACCAACTTAAAGGGGTGACCCTTCAACAAGGCCACCCGGTAAGGCGGACCGTGCTCTTACGCTGTTACAGCGACGTTATGGAAGGTCGAGGTGACGGCTTCAAACGTCTGAACCTTGGGCGTTCCATCGATCATTCTTGCCAAGGTCTTCAACACTTCTGCGTAGGCAGTGGTGTTGTAAGCTTCTGCATTGGCTTTGTTCTCCCACAAACTGATCACAATCACATCCACGCTGCTGGGATTTGACAGTGTGATTTCGTCCTTGAAGCCCTTCTGCTTGCGAAGTAAAGGAAGGACTTGGTTTTCAAACGTCCGGGTATAGTCAGAAAACATGTTCGATTTCAGGCGAAAAGATACATTGCGTGCAAACATATCAACCTCCACGGGTTGTAGTCGCTAACGCTAAGGGGGGAGAACTTCAGATGGGCTGACTTAGTTTCAGGGAACCTGAAAGAGGTGGAAGCCACCTCACTTTCAACCTTAGCCCCCAGGAACGCTATTGTCAAACCGCCCGAACCTCAGCGCCACGATCCCGTCGCTGCCTCCACCGCCGCTCCGATTGCCATCGGGTGGAGCGATCCGGGGTAACTTTGGTTCGGAGTCATGCCGATGGTGAGCGCCTACAATTAAAGCTGTGAGACACTACACCATAACAACGATGAGCGGTTTTTCCACGTTCAAGTGCCCACTCTGTAAACACTCCGTCACCACACGGGAGTTTAGCAGTCAGAACGGTAGCTGCCGGACCCAAGCGGCTAGGGCCATGAACGAACATGCCACGGCGGCGCACGGCCGCGCCACACCCGTGTCACAACACGATGCGCAGATGTGGCGCGCCCCTTAAATGCGGACTTCCCCAGAAGCAACGAAAGGCGGTGCGGTATGACCCCTGAAACTTATTACACAATCCGGCGCATCCAGTCGCCCTGCAAATCTGAGTCAGCAGTGCTTTTCGATCTTACCTATCGGCGTGTGTGGCGACCAGAGATTGGCGATCAGGGTCAGTGGTGTGACTTGTTGGTGGAACAAAAGGAAGTTGAGCCAGACCAATTCCCCGCCCGTCCGACTTGATGAGAAACTGGACACACCCAGTTGAGGGGGCTACACCTCGCCGGGAAAAGAGTGGGGCGTCTTCTCGAAAGTCTATTTTGCCTTGTCTCAGCGGTCACTACCGCTAGCCACGATTGGGGCCATTGCCCCGACTGGGGCCATTGCCACTAAACCGTGCCCATCGACGTAATCGTCAACCCGTACCCAGCCATTGAGCACCAGTGCGAGATAGAAAACGCTGTCCAGCATTGCCCATAAGGTTGTCATAGTCGCCTGTCAGACCGACAACTCTAGGGCCTTAGACATCGGCCTGCCCATCGGCTCTCTTCCGTGGTCTTTGCGGGTGTGCCTCAGCATCGCTTGCGCCGCCTGCGTGCGACGACTCCCCAGCCTGTCATCAAACTCATTGACGCACTCGCTGTGAGAGCACACTTTGCATTTCAAAACTACACCGCCAGTTTTGCCACGTTCGATGTTGTACATGATTTGAGCCTAATCTTTTCCAGTATGGAACCCATTTCGTTTAACTACCCGCAATTCTAAGTGCCCACGGATGCTTTCATTCTTCAATGCACTGTTAGGAATTCTCGCTTCTTTTTATAATGGGCCACGATTGCGAGCATGTCTTCGTTGCATTCCATCCGGATAGTCCGCAGATCGCCGAGCAGTTTCATATATGCCGGATCAGATAAGCTATGATGCGGATTTAGTAGTTTGCTGGCGGCGGCGTGCTCCTTGGCGCTCGACGCCTCATAAGCCCCAAACAGCCGACATTCTTCGCCATCCTGCGCATGTTTTGTAGGTTGTGTCATGGGTAGATGATATACCTACAACGGATGTTACTTACGCACTATAGTCATGACCCGAGTCGCCCCGCGCTGCTTGCAAGACAATGAGTGGAGACTCCAAATGGCTTAGGCTGGGCCAGAATGAGCAGAATTGACCATTCGGCGAGCGCAGAGGTGTTATAAGCTAAACCAGTCTTACCCAAAACGTGCTGTGCTGGCCGAGCGGCCTTTTGTGTGGACTTGATTCCGGTTTCAGAGTATAGGTTGTGAGCTAAAAGGACTTCCTACCCAAAGCTAACAGGGAGTGCCACATGGCGACTTTTGACCAGTTTCCCGCTCTCGTTTGCAAGAACTGCTCTCGGCCTATTCCACTTCCTCCTGCCAAGCGCCCCGATACCCTTGAAGGTCAAGGATTGTGGCCCAAGGGTGGGTCTAAGCGAAATTTCTTATGTCCGGCGTGCGGGCATGTATATGGATATTCAGCCCCAGACCTACAGCTAATCCTCCCTCACACCGACCCACGTAGAGCAGGTATCTCCTATAACGTAGTTTACATACGCCTGCAATGCGGGCTGCAAGGCTGCGCATCAATTGTGAGAATCCGTACACTAATGGCATTCGATAAATCCCCGGATGAAGAAGCCCCTGCGATGCTCGCATCAAGCCTTGCCCATGAGATTGCCTGTGGTAACGGACACATCGTAAACGGCCCGATTGTCCATTACGGCCTCGCTTGCGATGCCCGGTTTGACGAGGATTGGGAGATTGGGGAGGGATGGAATAGGCGAACTCCTGCGCGATTTTGCGCTTGAGCGCGTGCACACTTTTCTGCCTAAGCCCGAGCCCGCATTTGGCATATCGTGATCCCTCTTCCTAAACAGATTCTAGTATCGTGGACTGATAAAACCTGATCAAAGACAGATTCGGACGGAGTAAACTGATTGTACTGAGACTGCTAATGCCCTCACATCGTGTGATCTTTCGCCATGTTGTCGTGGCCGCTTCGTTTCTATTGCTATACCTACTCTTGAACAGACCCGAAATAATTGTCATTACCCGCATAGGGTTTGTTGCTTGGTACCCCGCCATTGGTTTGGCTATGGCGCTGCTGTTGGGTGTCAGTCCGTGGTACGCATTACTAGTCTGTTTCGCCGACGCTCTTGCCGGGAGGGTTATTTACGCCCAATCGGTCATGTCATTCAGCAACACAGTCGCTGCCGCGGGAATTGCCATTTGTTATGGCCTTGCGGCATACGTCTTACGCGGTCCCCTGCAAATCGATCTTGGACTGCGGCGGCGAAAAGATGTGGTCCGATACGTCTTGGTGAGTATGAGCGCGGCTGCGGGCGCAACCATGTTCGGAGTGGCATGCCTAATCGCGGATCACAGTATCACCTCAGTTGAATACAAGTCGTCCGCGATAGGGTGGTTCTTGGGGGACGCCATCGGATTGGTGGGCATCGCGCCGTTTTTTCTCGTCCATGTGTTTCCGTATGTTCGTCAGTGGCTCTCGCCGGGGGCCGTCCACCTTCGCCCAACCAGAGCGCATTCCGCTGGAACTAAATTAACTTTTAGTCGGATAGCAGAGTCCGGTGGCCAAACATTAGCGATAGTAGTGGTTTGCTGGACGATGTTTGGAACCAACGACGGTCATTATGGTCAATTTTATATGTGTTTCGTTCCGATCATCTGGATTGCAATGCGTCAGGGAATTCAGCGCGTGGTCTCCGGCCTGCTGGCGATAAATTTTGGGATTGTGGTCGCGATGCACGTGTTTCCCCCAACTGCAATCCTGTTCTCCAAAGTTGCCGTGTTCATGCTGGTGCTGTCCGCAGTAGGACTCATCTTAGGATCGGAAGTCAGCGAGCGACACCGCTTGGGAATTCATCTGAATGAACGAACCACCTATTTGGACTCACTGATCCGGAATAGTCCGCTAGCAATGGTCGTACTTGACAGGCGAGGCACAGTCGAGCTTGTGAATTCCGCTTTCGAGACGCTCTTTCAGTTTGATCGCCTCAATGTCGCCTTGATTGATAGTGGAAATATCGGGACGCCTGACGGCGAAGCCATGGATTCCGCGCACGTGATCGCGCAGGTCTTCGCCGGAAACGCGGTGCACAGGACAGTGCGACGGCAGCGCAAAGATGGGAAGATTCTTGATTTAGCACTCCATGGAGTCCCGTTGCGGGTGGATGGAGACATAAGGGGAGCCTACCTGATCTATGAGGACGTTACGGAGCAAATCAGGACGATTGAAGCACAGCGGCAACACGCTCAGTCGCTGGACCGTCTGGTGAAGGAGTTAGAACATCGTACGAAGCAGATGACATTGCTGAATGAAATGGGTTCCCTGCTGCAGTGCAGCGGGACTGTTCATGAAGCTTGCGTGATCGTGGCTAACTTCGTACAAAAACTTTTCCCTGAAGCTCCTTCTGGAGCTCTCTATTTGTTCAGATCGTCACGAGACCTAGTGTCGGCCGGAGTTCAGTGGGGCAGTGACGCCTTACGGCCAACATTTCCTCCCGACGGATGCTGGGCGCTGCGCCGAGGCCAGCCACACTGGAGTGAGCCACCGGGAAGTAGCCTCGCTTGCCAACATTTGACCGAGAGTTCGGCCACCGAGCCTCTATGCGTACCGATGGTAGCGCAGGGGAATACGATTGGCGTCCTACATCTCGAATTCAACGATGCAACCCGGCTTCGATACGGTTCTGGCGGGGAGAGTCTTCGGGAATCTCATCAGCAATTGGCCATCAACATGGGTTCGCAGATTGCCCTTTCGATTGCCGCCTTGCAACTGCGTGAGAGCCTTCGTGAACTATCGATTCGTGACCCGCTAACTCGCCTATTCAATCGGCGCTTTCTGGAGGAATCGATGGAGCGAGAACTGCAACTGGCGAGCCGCAAGAAACAAGCGATAGCCATTCTTTTCCTTGACCTCGACCACTTCAAGAGATTCAATGATACTTTCGGCCATGAGGCAGGGGACATGGTTCTCCAATCCCTAGCCGGTCTGTTTCGTACTTTTTTTCGCGCCACCGATATATGCTGCCGCTATGGCGGCGAGGAGTTTGCGATTATCCTGCCCGAGTCAACTTCACAGGCCGCAGCTATCCGTGCGGACGCATTGCGTTCCGAGGTAAAGAACCTGCGGTTGCAGTATAAGAAACAACCTCTTGGTCAGATCACCTTGTCGGCAGGCGTAGCCGCGTTTCCGGAGCACGGCTCAACCTCCGGGGAGTTAATTAAAATCGCGGACCAGTGTCTCTATGAATCCAAAGCGCAGGGCCGAGATACTGTAACCGTGGCTATTTCTCAAAACGTGTGACCGCCTTGTCGCCTTAGTACCGGTCGGACGCAGGCCGTAGATGCCGTAATTCCTGATAACCCTAGCGAGCCTCGCGGCGAATTCACGACCTCGACGCTGACCTCGGGCACACAGAGTATCACGGCGACGTACAACGATAGCGCTAGTTTTGACAGTAGCAGTCCCGCTTCGCTGACTCAGACGGTGAATTAGAGAGCAGGTGGACCCGGTTTCGGGACTTTCCAGCCCCCGGCCCATAAGGGTGGAATCCGCAAACTCATTTTATGCGGCTTTTTGCACATGTTTTCGGGAATCGGCTGCTGGTCTGCATCTATAGTCTTTGAGACGCAGTGCCCACGAGATGTGTTGATTAAATAGCTGCTGTAGGTAAAGGACGGGCTTCCGCCGTATAGGTGCTCATCAAAAGCGCCTGAGCAGCGGCGTGATCTCCGGGTCGGGCGAAGAAGTATCCTTGCACGAGTTCGCACTTTAGCTCTTTGAGCAAGCTGACTTGCTCTGCTGTTTCAACGCCTTCGGCTACGACCTTCAGACCGAGGTTGTGAGCCAGCATAATGATAATACGCACGATCTCACTTGTTTCGCTATCTGTGTCAATTTTAGAAATGAACGTACGATCAATCTTCAAGGTGTCCACCGGGAACCCTTGTAATCGGCTCAGTGAAGAGTATCCAGTTCCGAAATCGTCAATACTTACGTGAACTCCCAGTGCCTTGAGTTCTGAGAGAACGAGGCTCGACCTCCGCGGGTCTGCCATCGCGATGTTTTCCGTGATCTCTACATCGATGCTGCTCGGGTGGATTCCGACTTCGACCAGAATCGTGCCGATCTGAGCCGCCAAATCCGTCTGGGCAAACTCTTTTGGGGTGATGTTCACGCTTAGTGTCAGCGGCGGATCGCAAGGAAATTGAGAGTGCCATGCGCGAAGCTGTAGGCAGGCTTCACGCAGCAAAAGGCGGTTCATTGGCACGATGATTCCAGTCTCGTCAGCGATCTGGATGAAATGGGCAGGTGACAAAAGTCCTTCAGGCCGTGCCCATCTGCTGAGTGCCTCGAATCCCACGATCTTTCCACTTTGTGACGAGACTATGGGCTGATAGTGAACCCGGAATTCGCCCAGTTCCAGTGCGCGGCGCAGGTCAGTTTCGAGGCGCAATCTCTTGACGGCAAGGACGTGCATCGCGTTATCAAACACCTGACATCGTGCTTTCCCTTCCCGCTTGGCTCGGTACATCGCTATTTCAGCATCGCGTACCAAATCCTCTGAATTAGTGTATGAAGTTGCGCAAAATGCGATCCCAATACTGGCGGTTGTCACTACC
>JBAQJU010000018.1:0-7676 GCA_049300475.1 Terriglobales bacterium
ACTCCAAGGACGGCACCAGGGTTCCGATGTTCATCGTCAGCAAGACGGGATTGGTCAAGAACGGCAGCAACCCCACGTTGCTCACCGGCTATGGCGGCTTTAACATTTCCCGCAGTCCTACTTTCAGCCGCAGTATGTATCTCTGGATGGAGCATGGCGGCATCTATGCCGTCGCCAACCTGCGCGGAGGCTCCGAGTTCGGCGAAGACTGGCACCGCGCTGGCATGCTCGAAAAAAAGCAGAACGTCTTCGACGATTTCATCGCGGCCTCCGAATATCTCATCGCGCAGAAATATACGGACAAAAATCACCTCGCCATCTTTGGCGGATCGAATGGCGGGTTGCTGATGGGAGCCATGATCACGCAGCGTCCGGACCTGTTCCGCGCCGTGGTCTGCGCCGTTCCACTTCTCGATATGCTCCGCTACCAGAACTTCCAGATCGCCAAACTCTGGATCCCCGAATACGGCTCCGCTGACGACCCGAATCAGTTCAACTGGCTCTACGCCTACTCGCCCTATCACCACGTTAAGCCCGGGCAGGAGTATCCCGCCATCCTCTTTATGACGGCTGACACCGATACCCGCGTCGATCCCATGCACGCGAAGAAGATGACCGCCCTTATGCAAGCAGAAGCGAAGAATGGCGCCAGTAAAGAACGGCCGATCCTGCTCCGCATCGACACCAAAGCCGGCCATGGCCAGGGCAAACCCGTAGCCAAGCAGGTCGAAGAGAGCACGGATATGTACTCGTTCCTGTTTTGGCAGTTGGGGATGACGCCATAAGTATTGTGGGGAGAGACGGGTCGCGGTCACGCCGGGTGGAAGCTGGCCAGCGATCTTATTCCGCGCCAGACACTCTGTACCGTCCTGGATGAAATTTGACTCTTACACCGACTCATGCGCCTTCATATACGCGCGCAGGATCGCGTTGATGCGCGTCTGATAGCCGCGCTGTTGCCGGAACTAGCGCAGAAGGTCCGCATCCAGCCGCATGGTCACGATCTCCTTGGGCGACGGCATAACGACTTGAGCGCTTTTCCTGAACTCTTCATCCGTGGCATGAACATCGGGGTCCGCCTCAATCCCCTTGCGGATGCCGCGCGCGTTCCTACGTCGCAATCGGTTCCAATCGGTCCCACTGTCCGATCGGGATTTCGAGCTCTTCGTTTTTGATCGGCTAGGCTTCAATCTGTGTATTTGCGCGGCGTAAATATATATTAGCCTTTCTCCCCCCAAACATTATCACCCCATCCTGTGACAAGCGGCACTGAGTTCAAGGCGTGATCAGGTCCAGCATCGGACTGTAACTGCGTTTTGCGTGCGCCTGGGTCTGAGGGCCCTCCACCCGCGCGAGTTTGTGTCCGGACCCCCGCTCGCTATCCGCGAGCAAAATCTCTACATCTCGGTCGGAGGATCGTATGCTCCATCTCGATACCGGCAATACCGGTTTCATGATTCTATGCACCAGCCTGGTCATGTTGATGACCCCCGGCCTCGCATTCTTTTATGGCGGTCTGGTCGGCCGCAAGAATGTTCTGGCCATCATGATTCAAAGCTTCGTCTCCATGGGCTGGACCACGGTTATCTGGTACCTCTATGGCTACTCTCTGTGCTTCAGCGGCGACTGGCACGGAGTCATCGGAAATTTTCACAACGCCTTCTTGCGCGGGATCGATCTCAACACGCCATCTCCCAACCTCACCATCCCAGCGTTCGTCTTCATTGCCTATCAAATGATGTTTGCCATCATCACTCCGGCACTCATCTCCGGAGCCTTCACCAACCGCGTCACCTTCAAGGCCTACATGCTGTTTCTCACTGGCTGGCTAACCTTCGTCTACTTTCCCTTTGTCCACATGGTGTGGGGTGGCGGATTCCTGCAGCAATGGGGCGTTAAAGATTTCGCGGGCGGTATCGTCGTGCATAACATTGCCGGCGTGGCGGCCCTCGCGTCGGTCATCTATGTAGGCAAACGGCGTGTCGCCGACCGCGGCCCGCATAGCATTCCATTAGTAGCCCTGGGCACTGGCCTTTTGTGGTTTGGATGGTACGGCTTCAACGCGGGCAGTGAAATGCGCGTCGATTCCGTGACCGCCACGGCCTTTTTGAATACCGACGTGGCGGCCTCATTCGCCGCTGTTGCCTGGCTCATGGTTGCATGGCTGAACGAAAAGAAACCCAAGCTTCTCGGTCTGCTCACGGGCGCTGTCGCCGGACTCGCCACCGTAACTCCGGCCGCCGGATATGTCTCTCCCACCACCGCAGTCATCATCGGCATTACGGCCGGAGTGGTGTGCTATTACGCTGTCGAAATGAAAAACAAGCTGCAATGGGACGATGCTCTCGATGTCTGGGGAGTCCACGGCGTCGGCGGCTTCCTCGGTATCGTCATGCTGGGAATCTTCGCCAGCAAACAATTCAATCCCGACGGCGCCAATGGCTTGCTCTATGGCGACCCGGTCTTCCTGTTGAAGGAGGTCACCGCCGTTGTCTTTTCCTCGGTCTGGGCCTTCGCCTTTACCTACGCCATGCTTCGTATCATTGATGCTTTCACCCCCGTCAAGGTCAGTGAGTCGTCGGAGGAGGTCGGCCTTGACGAGTCGCTCCACGGCGAGCACGCCTATGAGCAACTCACCGATCGGGATGTGATCCATGACCTGATCGAGGCCGGCCGTCACTGATGAATGTTGCCTAGCGGTTTGGACGATCATTGTGGCAGGGGTGATGCACAGATCACCCCTACTTTTGTTGGCGCCGAGCAGCCGGTGCGTGCTGCTTGGACCTCTGTTTCCTCATTCCTCTTTCCTCATTCCCCTGTGCGCCTCGACTACGTTGTGGTTAAATGTTCTCGATGGTGAATTCAGCGAATTCCTTGCCTGATCAGAAGATCCGCGTCCTGGTCGCCAAGCCCGGGCTCGACGGCCACGACCGTGGCGCCAAGGTCATTGCCCGCGCTCTTCGCGATGCCGGCATGGAGGTCATCTACACCGGCCTCCGCCAGACGCCCGAGATGGTCGTCAACGCCGCCCTCCAGGAGGACGTTCAGGTTATCGGCCTCTCGATTCTTTCGGGCGCGCACAACGCCATCGTTCCCCGAGTGATGGACCTTCTCAAGCAAAACAAAATGGACGACGTGCTCGTTCTAGTCGGCGGCATTATCCCCGATCAGGATTTGGAAGGCCTGAAAAAGATTGGCGTCGCCGGCATCTTCCAGCCCGGCACGCCGATGGACGACATCGTCAAGTTCATCCGCCAAAATGTGAAACCGCACGGCGTGCCAGCGGCCGGATAATTGACAATCTTTTCGGATTGACCATCTTTCGGATGTCATCATTCCCCGGTGTCATCCCGACCGGAGCGGACCGGTTCGCTTCGCGAATCGGTTCGCGCAGTGGAGGGATCCCTACCTTCACCAGCACGGCGTTCGGCAATAGTGCATCATGTTTCCCGTGTCTTCTGAGTTTCTTACGATCGAGTCCGCTCGTGCATTCCGGCTCCTCTGCCTCACTTCTGCCGACGGTACCAACCGCCTCACCCGCGACTGCGTCCACGAGCTGACGCATGCGATTGACGCACTGAAAGCGGGACTGAAACACGAACCGACGCAACCACCGCCTCCGCTGATCATCGCCGGCAATCCCAAGTTTTTCTCCGTCGGAGCCGACCTCAACGAGATCGCAGCGCTCACCGGCCCCGAAGCCTATGCATTCTCCGCCATGGGCCAAGCTCTCATGCAATCGATCGCCACGTATTCCGCGCCCGTGATCGCAGCCATCGCAGGTCACTGCATGGGTGGAGGCCTCGACCTCACTCTGGCGTGCCATCGCCGTATCGCCGCGCCCAACGCGGTCTTCGGACATCGCGGCGCCGCTCTCGGCCTGATCACCGGCTGGGGAGGCACGCAACGACTCCCGCGCCTGATCGGGAAGGGAAGAGCGCTGGAACTATTCGTTGCCGCGGAAAAAGTCTCCGCTGCTCGCGCGCTTGAAATCGGCTTGGTCGATGCCATCGCCGACGATCCCATTGCGGAGGCGATGCGCCAACTGGCGCCCACCGGCGCGGTTTGACGACGCATAGGGCGATGAACACTGGCTCGCACGCCGCTGGTATATTAGAGAATCGCGCACCCGCTCTTATGTCTGAACGTACCGAATCCACGGCGCTCACAATCAATAACGTGATCGCGACCAAGGTTGATCCAGCCTCTCTCCGATTCGAATCCAACATGCGTGCCCTCGCCGATCTGGTCGCGCAGATCCGTAACGAGGAAGAGAAGATTCGCGAGGGTGGCGGCCCTAAAGCGATCGAAAACCAGCACGCCAAATCGCGCCTTACGGCACGCCAGCGCATCAACCTGCTTGCCGATCCCGGCACTTTTTTTGAACTCAGCCTCTACGCGGCGTACAAAATGTACGAAGAATGGGGAGGCGCACCCGCCGCCGGCGTCGTTACCGGGCTGGCGCGCATCCAGGGTCGCCTGGTTATGCTGATCGTCAACGATGCCACGGTGAAAGCGGGCGCGTTCTTTCCGATGACGACGAAAAAAGTGATTCGCGCGCAAAATATTGCGATCGAAAATCGCATCCCCACCATGTACCTCGTCGACTCGGCCGGCGTTTTTCTTCCGTTGCAGGAAGATGTTTTTCCCGACACCGACGATTTTGGCCGCGTCTTCCGCAATAACGCCGTCATGTCCGCCATGGGTATTCCGCAGATTGCCGCCATCATGGGGATGTGCGTGGCCGGCGGCGGATACTTGCCCGTGATGTGCGACCACGTGTTCATGACCGACGGCAGCGGATTGTTCCTTGCCGGTCCGGCCCTCGTGCAAGCTGCAATTGGACAGAAAGTTTCTGCCGAAGATTTAGGCGGCGCCGCCATGCATTCCGCGATCAGCGGCACGGTTGATTTCCGCGAGCCCAACGATGAAGCCTGCATCGCCCGCATCCGCTCGCTCGTCGAAAAATGGGGATACCGCAGACAGTCGCTCTGGGACCGTCAAAAGCCGATCGACCCCGCGCTCGCCGCCGAAGAAATCTACGGAATCTATGACGCCTCGCCCGCCCGCCCCTACGACATGAAAGAGATCCTTGCGCGCATCGTCGACGAAAGCCGCTTGGACGAATACAAGCCCGAATACGGCAAAACCCTGATCTGTGGCTACGCTCGCATCGGAGGTTTCGCTGTCGGCATCGTCGCCAACCAGAAACTCCATGCCCATCAGACTGATCACGAAGGCCATAAGCGTGTCGAATTCGGTGGCGTCATCTACACCGAGTCCGCCGAAAAGGCTGCGCGCTTCATCATGGACTGCAACCAGAATCTGATCCCCCTCATCTTTTTTCACGATGTCAACGGCTTCATGGTCGGCCGCGATGCCGAATGGAGTGGCATCATCAAGGCGGGCGCGAAGATGGTGAATGCAGTATCGAATTCCGTTGTGCCGAAGATCACGGTGATCGTGGGGGGATCCTTCGGCGCTGGCCATTATGCGATGTGCGGCAAAGCCTACGACCCGCGGTTTGTCTTCGCCTGGCCAACCGCAAAATACGCAGTAATGAGCGGAGACGCCGCCGCCGGCACGCTGGTGGAAATCAAAGTAAAGCAACTGGAACGCAGCGGCAAGAAGCTGAGCGAAGAAGAAAGAAAAGAGCTGTTCGACTCCACGAAGAAAACATACGACGAGCAAACCGACCCGCGCTACGGCGCCGCCAGATTATGGATCGACAAAATTATCGATCCCATGGAAACGCGGCAAGCCATAACACAGGCGCTGGAAGCCGCGTCCCTCAATCCGGATGTGCCGGAGTTCAAGGTTGGAGTTTTACAAACGTAATCGGGTGATCGAGCCTAGCTGTCACGGGAGCCGACATGATTAGCAAACGCACAAGAGTATTCGCGGTGCTGGTCGTCGCGTGTGCAGCATTTGTTTCGGTGGCGGAGTGTAGGGATTATCGCCATTACCAAAAACTTCGCGCGTCGTGGAGAGGGCAAGAATATGTGTTGCAATTATTGGAACAACCTTACGTGCTTCCATTGGTCCGGGCAGTGTTCAGAATAGGAATGATTTCGCTAGTAGCTGCGTTCCTATCGGTGGTTATCGACATCCGTCATTTCTGGCATCGACCGCAACGGTGATCAGTGGTTACCAGTTCTGGAAACGTGAAGTTGATCGAATGCCCCCGCGACGCCTGGCAAGGGCTAAACGGTCAGATCCCGACCGAGCTCAAGGTCAACTATCTCCAGGCTCTAATCAGTGCTGGCTTCAAACATATCGATGCCGTCAGCTTCGTCTCGCCCAATGCCGTGCCGCAGATGGCCGACTCCGAAGATGTTCTCAAGGAACTCGACCCGCCCGATGATGTCGAGATTATCGGCATCGTAGTGAACGAGAAAGGTGCGCAGCGAGCTATCAAGACCGAAGCTGTCACCACGGTAGGTTTTCCCTATTCGATCTCCCCGACCTTTCTGCAAAACAACCAGCGCCAGACCCTTGAAGACGCGATCGAAGAGCTAGAAAAGATCGAGAAGGCCGCCGACGAAGCGGGCATGAGTACGGTCGTCTACATTTCCATGGCATTCGGTAACCCTTATGGTGATCCATGGACTCCCGAAGAAGTCGTCGAGGCCGTCGCGCTGCTCGAAGTCCAGGACATTCACACCATCTCGCTCGCTGATACGGTGGGCCTGGCCTCACCCGAAAAAATTCGCGAAGTTGTTTCTGCGGTGATGGCGAAGTATGACTACCTGGAAATCGGCGTCCACCTGCATAGCCGCCGGGATGACGCCGCCGCAAAAATTCTCGCCGCCTATGATGCCGGATGCCGCCGCTTCGACTCGGTCCTGGGCGGTCTCGGAGGCTGCCCGTTCGCCCAAGACGCCCTGGTCGGCAATATTGCTACGGAGAAGGTGATCGAAGCGCTGCGCAGCTCGGGAGCGCAACTGCCGGTGCTAAAACCGTTGGACCCGCTGTTAAGGGCGACAGCCGAGATCGGCGCGAGATACAAAAATTCTCTCGAGCAGCAACGCTTGCACCTCAACTAAATTGTCATCCTGAGCGAAGCGAAGCGAAGGACCTGCTTTCGGTGGCGTCGCCCATGCCGTCAGCCGGATCGAGAGGCATTCAAGACCACAACGCCGAAATCTCACAAATTGCTTGTGATTCTTCCCACATCCAATCTACCCTCAAGCTTGTCATGCTGACCCTGAGCTTGTCGAAGGCGAAGCCCCGCGCTCCCATCCGTCATTTCTACGTCTACATCCTGTCCAGCAAATCACGCGTGCTTCACACTGGCATCACCGACAATATCTATCGCCGCACATGGGAACATAAGAATGATGTGCACCCCGGCTTTACGCGCGATTACAAAGTTCATCGTCTGGTTTACTATGAAACGTTCAAGTATGTGAACAATGCCATCGCGCGCGAGAAATCGATCAAAGGATAGCTCCGGCGAAAGAAAATTGCGCTGATTGAGTCCGGCAATCCGACATGGGGAGACCTGAGTGAACCGTGGTTCAATGGCAAGCAGGTCCTTCGCTGCGCTCAGGATGACAAGCGTTTTGTTCAGGGTGAAAAACCACTGAACAAGGTACGAATACCGATCTCAGGTTTACGCATGAGCTACAACACGCTCCAACTCGCATTCGATAACGGCATCTCAATCCTCACAC
>JBAQJU010000019.1:0-5906 GCA_049300475.1 Terriglobales bacterium
GGGAAGGGTTGCTAAAACTAACTGGCCAAATCTGTTTGCTCCTTGCTTTTTCAGCGAAGCGCCCTAGAAGTAAACAGTTTGGCCAGTTAAGCCGACAATCCGGAAAGTTCGCTCGATCACTCAACACAAGCCCGTTTGAACTAAGCCGCTAGCGCGGCGGACGCTACCGCGTGGTCGTCGCCAGCATTGTTGCCCGTGTAAGGTTTTGGGTCACAAGGAGGTTACTGTGACCCGACTCAGGAAGCTGATGCTGGACGAACTCCAGCGTCGCAACTACGCCCAGAACACCGTCCGTGCCTATATCCACGCCATAGAGGATTTCGCGAAGTACTTCCACCGTTCGCCAGATCGCCTTGGCCCAGAACATATTCGCGAGTACCAGGTTCACCTGTTTCGCGACTGCAAACTCTCGCCGGGGACCATCGAAGGTCGTACCGCTGCTCTGCGTTTTCTCTTCGTCAAGACACTCCGACGGCCGTATCTTCCCGATCACATTCCGTTTCCCAAGCGTCAGCGGCGGATGCCCACAGTACTGAGTCAGGAGGAAGTGGCGCGGCTCATCGCTTCCGCGCAGAACCTGATGCACCGCACCATGCTGATGATGCTGTATGCGACCGGCCTGCGACGTGCCGAACTATGCCACCTCAAGGTATGCGATATCGACGGCGAACGCATGGTCATTCATGTTCGCCAGGGCAAGGGCGGCCGTGACCGTGACGTCCTGTTGACCCCGAAGCTGCTGGACACCCTGCGCGAGTATTGGCGCTGGATGAAGCCGAAGACATATCTGTTTCCCGGCACCGTCAACAACTGGCGGGCCGACGTGCCCATCACAGCGAAGATTGTCTGGAAGGCCGTGGCAGAGGCCGCGAAACATGCTGGCGTCAGTAAGCATGTGTCTCCGCACACGCTCAGGCACAGTTTTGCCACTCACATGCTGGAAGCCGGCGCCGATCTGCGCACAATCCAGGTTTTGCTGGGTCATGCCAAGCTCGCCGACACCACGGTCTACCTGCACTTGTCCCGGCGTCATCTACAAGCAGTTCCCAGCCCGCTGGAAGCGATCGAGGTATCCAGTCCTGACCAAGTGAAGCGTTCCAGGAGGCTGATCAAGCGATGAGTCGGTCCACCCTTGAGGTGGCCGACATCGTCCGAACATCCGGCAACAGATTTTGGGAGCACTACGGATCACACCTTGCGTGGCAGCATCGCAAGGTGCTCGATGCCATCGTCCGCTGCCGCACCGCGGCCTTGGGCGCTCATCGTGATCAGTGCACGCGCTGCGGACATCAGGCTATCTCTTACAACTCATGCCGTAACCGGCACTGCCCCAGGTGTCAGGGCAACGCCCGCTCCCGCTGGCTCGCCAAGCGCAGGGCTGAGCTGTTGCCCGTCTCTTACTTTCACATCGTCTTCACGCTGCCGCACGAACTCTCCGCTCTAGCTCTGCAGAACAAGCGACTGCTTTACGATCTGCTGTTCCGAGCTAGTGCAGCGACGCTGCTCGAACTCGCCGGCGACCCGAAACATCTGGGGGCCGACATCGGGTTTCTGGGCGTGCTCCACACTTGGGGACAGAACCTTCACCATCATCCGCACATACACTACGTGGTTCCTGCTGGCGGTCTTGCCCCCGACGGTTCCCGATGGATCCCCTCCTCGAGACGATTCTTCCTGCCCGTCGCCGCGCTGAGTCGCGTCTTCCGGGGCAAGTTCGCAGCCGGACTGAAGCAACTCTTTCTTCAGCACAAACTCCAGTTCCATGGCTCACTCCAGAGTCTTGCTGAGTCCCGCCGATTCCACGCGTTCCTGCGACTCCTCTTCCGCGAAAACTGGGTGGTCTACGCCAAGCCACCCTTCGGAGGTCCTGAACATGTTCTGAACTATCTCGCCCGTTATACGCACCGCGTCGCCATCTCCAACCATCGACTGGTGGCGTTCCAGAATGATCGAGTTTCGTTTCGCTGGAAAGACTACGCACAGGGCGGTAAGCAGAAGATCATGGCGGTTTCCGCAGATGAGTTTCTGCGACGATTCTTGATCCACGTTCTCCCGAAAGGGTTGGTCCGCATCCGCCACTTCGGACTTTTCGCTAATCGCAGACGTGGCGATATGCTGTCACGCTGCCGCAATCTGCTCAGGGCGCACTGCTCAAAAGAGGCTGACACAACAGCCCATCTGCGCTGTCCGGTTTGCGCCGGTCCCATGTTCACCATTGAACGGCTGACCAATACCCAGCTCTATTTCCAATCGGCTCAGACCAGGCCTGATTCCCAGAGGTGCAGCCTTGACTCCTCCTGAGATACCGATCGCGCAACTTGCTTCGATCAACGTCTGTTGTAGGTGTGTTCCAGCACGCCATGCCCTCGTTTGCTCACGCAGCGACGGCTTCCCCCAAACACCACCCCTTCTGTCACAGGTCAAGACTCCAATGCGATGTTCAAGAACAACGCCGTCTCTCCCTTCGTCTCGGTTGCTTGCTTTAGACACGCCCTGCACCCGGTACGGACCGATTGAAATCCCATAGTCCACCGCGTCCACCGCAAACGCCAGCGGCTCAGTTCAAACGACCCTATCGAAACTGCCCCGACCACACGACCGCGCACCCCCACACTTCTTCTTTCGGGGCAGTCCCGATAGGGCCCTAACGTTTATGGGGACCGATCCTGAAAACGGAGCACGATCGGAGGACGTTTGAGACCGTTCTCTGCAAGCAACCGGATGCGGACCGGACGTCTTGAGTCGCGGATCGCCACCACGCTCCGAAGATGGGCAAAGCCGCCAGATCCAGCCGCCGATGCGAGCAGAATGGGCCTTGGTCTCTCTGACCCAAGGCCCCTCCTTGCGAGAATTTCGCCATCCGCTAGCCGAGGCTAGCTGACTGGCCGACATGGGGGAAGCGCATTGCCGGCACACCGTGGAAAACTCCTATTGAGCCGCGCATTACGCGGAGCGATATCGTCCTTGAACACATTCTTCGAAAACTCCTGCCGCTGCTGGCGAACCTGAAACACGATCCCGAACTGCCGCGCTAGCTCGTTGCCAAAGTCGCCGAGCACCGGAAAGTTCAGCTTGTGCTTCGCGGTCGCGATGATCCCGCGGTCCGGCTTCTCGGAAGAAATAGCCATCAGGGTAGGCTCCGAATAAACTCCTTTACAACGATTCCTTCCTTCCAGACACGATTGGTCCGCCAGCGGATCGGAACGCCCGTTGAATACGTTCCGCCAAGCACTAATTCCCAATCTGCGGCGTGTTCGCCTTGCCGACTCAGGCAAGTCGATGTCAACCGGAACTTATCGATGGATGCCATACCCATTTCGAGTAAAGTGTGGATCGGCTCAAGTGCGTCCGCCATCCGTCGAAATGAAGCGAGTTTGCCTTCCGTCAATTTGTCTTGAAGCCAAAGCGCGACATCCTCGCTGTAGTACTTGCCGAGGGACTTCACGAAAAGAGCTTGCAAATCAAAGTTCGCAAGAACGAAATCCGTACGACCAAGCTCAACGATCGCCTCATTGAGCTCCAATTCCAAGGCGTTGGAGCCAACTCTCATGACTTCTCCTCGATTTGCCGGTCGTTTTTGTCGGGACACAGAATAAGGTCCATCGTTTTCGGGCCGCTGGAGTGTCAATGGGCCATCAGGCCGCCCATTCATCGAATCGGCGCATGATCTCCATGAGCTTGCATCCCAAGAGGATGAGAGAGCCCCACAATATGAAGGGGACGCTGTAGAGTACGAGACGTTTTCGCGAACGAGCCAACTCGAACACTCGTAGCTTCACCATCGCGTACACGTTCGTGGCGAGATAAGCAGCCACCAAACAACTCACTACTAAGTCGTGCATGCTGATATGCCTCCTTACCGGTCTGCATGGTGCTATCTAGACTTGCCTAATTCTTTGGCGAAGCAGGAGCGGCCCTCGCTCACCGCCTTGTAGATGCGACCTGGCCATCAATGCATTGCGGGGCCGTCTTTCGGTGGCTGCATCTTGCCGAGCAGAAACACGAGTGGCGCGACTAGCCCGCACATTACGGCGATCACCGCAATAATGTCCAAGTACGCAAGCATGGCCGACTGACGCTGGAGCTCGATGTAAATGTACCCGTAGGCGGCTTGAACATTCCCATGGAAGAGCGGTTTGAGTCGCGCCATCTGAGCAACGAGGCCGGGGCTGGTCGGAGTTAGGTTTCTCACCATGTAAGCCTGGTGCTGCTGCGATCCGCGGGCCAACATGGTTCCTACAAAAGCTGTTCCGACGGAGCCGCCAATGTTCCTTGCGAGATTGATGAGACCGGAGACGTCGTTATTCTCGCCCTTGGCGACACCAAGGTAGGCAATGGTATTGATGGGAATGAAGAAAAAACTCAGCCCCGCCATTTGATAGACCCTGATCCACATGATGTATCTGAAGCTGGATTCAAGAGATATCGTGTGCATTAAGACCATCGAGGTCGACAACGTGAAGAAGCCAAAACACATCAGCCAACGTGCATCGACTTTGGTGATGAGGAATCCAGCGAGTGGCATGGTTAGCAAGAGCGCGAAGCCACCAGGAGAGATGACTTCTCCCGCCAGAACAGCAGAGTATCCCAGCAGTGTCTGGGCGTATTGAGGGATAAGCACCAGGGTTGAGTAAAACATGAACCCGAGCACAAACATGAAGACGAACGGAATAGTAAAAGTTTTCCGTTTGAACAGAGTGAGGTTGATGATGGGCCGTTTATTGATCTTCGACTGGTAGAGTTCCCAAACGAGAAGCGTAACCAGTGACGTGACGCAGAGAATAGTGAAGAAGAGAATGACATGCGAGCCAAACCAATCGTCTTCCTGACCCTTGTCGAGCACGAATTCGAGAGAGCCAAACCCTGACGCGAGCAACCCGAAACCTAACAAGTCAGGCATAGCACCGGAAACCTTTGCTTTAGCAACCTCTCGTTTAAGGTTCGGAGGGTCCTCGATGAGCCGGTTCACGAGATAAAGCGAAAGAAGCGTCACTGGGACGTTGATCCAGAATATCCATCGCCAGGTGAAGTTGTCGGTGATCCATCCGCCGAGCAGAGGCCCAATCGCAGGCGCCATGACGACGGCAACACCATAGAGCGCGAAGGCTTGGCCTCGCTGTTTTGGAGAGAAGGTATCGGCAAGGATTGCTTGTTCGGACGGTGCTAAGCCGCCGCCACCGGTACCCTGCAGGACTCGAAAGAAAATCAGAAGAGGCAACGAGGGAGCTAGACCACATAGCATCGACGAGAAACCGAACAGTGCCACACAGATCATGTAGAACCTTTTCCGGCCGATGAATGTCGTCAAGTACGCCGCAGCGGGAAGTACTATCGCGTTTGCGACGAGATAGCTGGTAAGAACCCAAGCAGCCTCATTTTGCGTCGCGCCTAGTGCGCCCCCGATATGAGGCAGGGAAACGTTTGCGATAGAGCTATCCAGGACCTCCATAAACGTCGCCAGCGTGACTGTAAGAGCGATTACCCAGGGATTCGTCTTTGGCTTCCACGCCTCGTCCGCATCCTGATGATCGAGACCGTCAGGGGCCTCCATGTCTTGTCCAGGAGAGAGTGCGGTTGCGACAGCCATGTATCAGAATTTCTCTGCCGGAATATCGGCCTTCTGAATCTGGGGAGCGGAGACAAAGAGCTCCTCGGCGCGCGCGAAGAGCGCCTTCTCTACTTCGCCGGTGACGAGCGCGATCGAATGCTCCATAGGTGTCTCCGTGGTAAGGCGCTGCCTGACCGGTTTCCTTATCGGTCACCGGCAACGGCGGGCCTAGGTGAACTGTGATAGGAAGTGACGAGTTTTTCGAATGCTGGCTGCATATCGTGAAATAACGACTCCGCGCACCAGGCGGTGACTTTTGTGAAATTGTTGTCCGAGCGGCTGATGAATGCGGTGACAA
>JBAQJU010000020.1:0-2934 GCA_049300475.1 Terriglobales bacterium
AGTCTGGTCTGGTGGTCAGCCTGCGTCTGTTGAGCGACGGATCGTCTTCCGGCGGTGCGAAGCCTGTTGATTTCGTGCTGATCTACAAACGGCGTGGGAGTTTTCTGATCGGCGCAATGGATGAGGCCCAAACGACACCCGCACATGCTCCGAAAGCAGGCCTAACCCCCTACGAGTTGGCTCTGAGTGAGCAGACGCAAGTGTCCAGTCCAGCATGGAAGGACCAAAGCGGTGCAATCGCCGCCAGCATGGGCATGGTGACGGGCGACGGAGATGACGTGCTCGTCGCCTTCTCCGTTCTTAACAATAGCAGCCATTGGGTCGAGATCCTGCCGCCGCAGGTGGAACTGGCAAATCCCAACGGTAAGGGGAGCAAGAACAGCACAGAGGACCGAAAGGCGAAGAAAGTTCTGGCGGATCAGGTCGCTGTCCGGGAGTTCCGCTTTACCGAGCAAAAGCTGGCGCCGGGAGCTCGCGCCGATGGCGTTGTGCGCTTTGAGCGCCCGGATTTCAAGCAGCACCAGGAACGTCTGCAACTGGTGCTGGCCACTGCCGATGCCGTGAATCGGCCATTGCTGCTCGAGTTGCCGTTCACGGCCCAACCCACGACCGCCAATCTCAAAGCTGGCAACTAAGCGAGGAGTCCATGTCTCAATTCAAACAGCGCACAAACAACAACGGGTCAAAAGCAGAAGGAACGAAGGCGGCAACACTGCACATCGCGGACCTGGCCCCAGATCTGAACCCAGGCACTGCCGAAGCGGATGATGCTGAGCGCGAGTCCCATGAACAGCGCCCACCAATAGCCGCAACACGCAGTTTTCGCATGGCCAAGGACGATAAGACAGCCCGGCTTGTGATCGGCTTTCTCGGGGTCGTTGCCGTTGCGTTCCTGATGTTGGTTCTGTTCTCCCAGAAGAGCAAACCAAAGCTGAAGAAGAGCGGAGAGGCGGGCCTTGGACGTCCGAAGGTGGCGGAAACAGCGCCTGCCAGCAACGACTCCATTGTTCCCGGCGGCAGTATGCAACCGATGCAGGAGGACAAGCGGCAGCCCGGCCAGGTAAACGCACATGACGTGGAGAACACCAAGAAAGTGCGGACTGGTGCAAGCGATGCAGTTTCCAACGCCACGCCGAATGGAGGGAAGAACCTGGCGCAGATTCCGTCGTTTCCGCCGCCTCCGAGCAATGGCGATAACTGGACTCCACCGCCCTACGGGCAGAACCGCACTGAAACAACCACGGACAAAACTGTCGCAGATGGCCTCGCCAAGCCGTCGTTGGTCTTTACCGCAGGCGGCGAAAAATTAAACCCAACGGTCAATGGGGACAACCCAGCTCCGACGCTGGATCTTGGCGTTGGGTCACGTCTTTCGGCCAGACTGGCCTCGGTGGTGACGACTGCCGTCGATCAACCCGTTGTCGCGATCATCGAATACGGCTACCAGCACGATGGCCAGATTATTGTCCCCGCCGGATCGAAGGCGGTAGGAACGGTTAGACAGGCGGACCGCAGTGGCTACCTGCAACTGCATTTCGATCATCTGGAAATGCCCGACGGCTCAAGCGTCGGCATCGACGCCCTGGCGACCGACCCTGACTTGGGGCCTTTGCGAGGGAAAGTCACCGGAACGAGCAGGGGAAAGAACTTCGCCGTCCGTGCTCTCACTGGCGTTGGACAGATGAGTGCAATGCTGGTCGGGCAGAGCAACTTGAATGGAGCGGTGAGTGAGGCCGACCTGATGCGCATGCAAATGTCGGAGAACGTGGGCCGCGCCGGCGATGAGGAAATCAATCGTCAGGTGATGATGGAGCATCCGATCGTCACACTGCCGGCAGGCCTGCGGATCTATGTGGTCTTCGAGAAACAACCGGAGGAGAGGTCAGGCAGACGAGCCTTGGGCGAACTACAGCGACTCGAACGCGGAGCGGCAAACAGCAACCCCAGCGTCCAGTAATTCTCGACAATTCCCCGGTATCTCGGTTTCCCCAGCCCCGTCCGCGTGACGGGGTTTTCTTTTGTTTGCGCAGGGATTCAGATTTCGGAATTAGCTCTCTTGCGTAATCCGGAATAGAGAAAAAGATCACACCTGGTCTCGAATCCGGATTCGCCCATTTTGCATAGTCCGGAAACGAGAAAGACATCGCAGATGATCTCGAATCCGGCATCGCTCTCGCAACACAATCCGGAATCAAGAACAACATCGCACCAGTTCTCGAATCCGGATTAAACGTATCTGCAAAATCCGCAATCGACAACCGTGTCGCAGCTCACCAAGGTTCCCGGAGCAGTGAACTTCTTACGACGAAAGCACTTGCTGCGATCCTCGGGCGACTGCGAAGGCTCGCACTGCAGTTTCACATCTCAGTTCCCCAGTCACAAAAAAGGTCGTATGAGCATCACTCATATTTTTCGTTCGAGAGCTTGCGCTGAAAACGGGCGGGTTCTCGCCCGTACGCGCTGTTAAAGGTGCTGCAGAAATTTGAGGCTACTCCCGAAGAACCATACATTGCGCTCATCCGGCGGAATCACCGCCCTGGAGAGAGAGCCTCATGAGCAACACTCGGCACCTCAACTGGTATGGCTCGCCGTTGATTCGGGCGATCGGTACCACACTCGTCTTTTTTAGCCTGGTGTCCGGGCCTGTCGTCAGCCATGCCCAGAACCTCGGCAAGCAACCAGCGACAGGCCAGGCGGTACAGGGAGAGCAGGCGAGCCAACCCGAAGGCGCCTTCCTCAACCTCGTCGACTGGATCGGCAACGTGATCTGCCCGGTGGGAGCAGCGTTGGCCATCGTCGGCTGCGTGATCTCGTGGCGGCAGGGCCGCGGCTTCATGCCCTGGGCGCTCACGGCTGGCGGCCTCCTTGCGGTTTCGGCTCTAACGCGTCTGGTCGAGTTCTTCATCGCCAACGGACAGCAGGTCGGCTAACGGA
>JBAQJU010000021.1:0-16478 GCA_049300475.1 Terriglobales bacterium
GCGTTGGCATCCGCGAAAGTCGGAGAACTTAAAAGTCCTTTCCCTCCGTCGTGCAGCTGCACACTCCGCGGCCCAGCCCGCTGCCCAGTGTCTGCACGTTTAAACAGGAGGTTGTGAGCGCAATCAATTCAGCTGCGGTGAGAGCCGACTCCTGCAACGGGGATTGGGTGGAGGTAAATGGCCCGGCCTTCAAAGCAGTCACGGCCACGGACTGCGCCTGGGTCATCCATCCATCCAGCCCATGGGCCAGGCTTGCTCCTGAAACGGCCGTCGGGTCTGCCGTACCCGTATTCACAACGACCTTGATGACGCCGGCGCTTAGCTGGGTGTGGAGCAGGGTGTTGGCCGTGAGTTGCTGATTCACCGATTCCGAGAGTAACCCATCCGGCGATACCTGGCAGGCGCAGCATTCCTCTATATCCTGGCTGTTATCGAATACGTAGATGTTCGCGTTTAGAGGTTGAGATACGCCCGCTGCGACAGTAGCGCCGGTATTCGTGAAACGCAGGGTTCCATCCGGCGCACTCACGGTATTCGCATTGGAAAAGTAGGCGACTTGATAAACATCGGATTGAGCGGAAGCACTTCCGCCAAGCAACAGAACGATTGTGAGTACCGCCAGCAGCACATACGCGGATTTTCTCATTGGTTTGATCCTCCAGAGTCTTTGTGGGGCACTTTCTACCATGGGCCGAACACTCCGTCATCTCTTCGACGCGCTGGCCGAGTCTGAAGCTTATGGGCTTCCTGGCCGCCCCCGCGATGGCGGTTGGCATCCGTGAGGTAGGAGGACTTAAAAGTCCTGGCCCTCCTTCGTGCAGCCGCACATTCCCCGGCCCACCCCGCTGCCCAATGATTGCACCTCTGAACAGGAGCTGGTGAGCGCAGTAAGTTCAGCCGCGCTAAGGTCGGACTCCCACAAGGGGGATTGGGTGGTAACAAATGGCCCGGTCCACTTCCCATTTTTCAGGGTGACGGAAGAGCCCTGCGTCTGAGTCATCCATCCGGCCATCCCGTGGGCCAGGCCGGTTATGCTCGTGGGGTCCGGAGTACCCGTACTCACAACGACCTTGATAACGCCGGCGGTCAGCTTGGTGTGCAGCAGATTGTTGCCCGTGAGTTGCTGGTTTACCGATTCCGAGAGTAAGCCGTCGGGCGATACCTGGCAGGCGCAGCATTCCTGCAACTCCTCGGTGTCGTCGAACACGTAGATGTTCGCGTTCAGAGTTTGAGATACGCCAGCTGCGACTGTGGCGCCGGTATTTGTGAAACGCAGGGTTCCATCCGGCGCATTGGTGGTATTCGCATTGGAGTAGTAGGTAACCATATAAGTGTCATCAGCGAAGGCGCTCCCGCCGAGCAGGAGAGCGATGGTGAGGATTCCAAGCAGCACATACACAGATTTTTTCATTGATTTGATCCTCCAGAATCTTTGTGGGGCGTTTTCAGCCGTGGGCGGATGACCCCATGATCGCTACGACTGAGAGTGAGCCAAGGCCCGGAATCCTAGGCTTTCGCGACTGCCGTTACAATCACCTGTTTGGCCTAGTCCGGCCAACACAAGGACTACTACCTATCGCTCAAGCGAGTTGAAGGACGAAGATCAAGGCGCCATTTGTTTTGAGGCCGGTTGGGCTGGGGTCTTGATCCGACTCGCTGGGGATTTACCTCGGGGCTAGGACGCGGACACGTTGTCATCGACTTCACGGAGTGACAGGAGTCGTGCCCTTTCTGAAGGGCCGCCATGGTCAGCGTCTTCTGAAGCCACCCGGGATAGAATCCATAAGTTCTGCGCCGGGAGAATGGTGGGCAGCCTCTCAAGGCCGCGGATTGGGGAGCGCGAGAATGGCCAGCTATGTGGGCGCGGTCGATCAAGGGACGACGAGTACGCGCTTCATCGTTTTTGATCGCTCTGGCGGAATTGTGGCCATGGCGCAAAAAGAGCATGAGCAGATTTATCCGCGGGCTGGCTGGGTCGAGCACGATCCGGAGGAAATTTGGCGTTGCACGCAGGAGGTAATTCACGACGCCATGGAGATGGGCTCGCTGCGGCCCAATGACTTGGCGGCGATCGGAATTACGAACCAGCGCGAGACCACGGTGGTGTGGCACCGCAAGAGCGGTAACCCTGTCTGCAACGCAATCGTGTGGCAGGACACGCGCGTGGCTCCCATGGTGGCGGAGTTGAATGCAAGTGGAGGACAGGATCGCTACCGGGCCAGGACGGGGCTCCCGCTGGCGACCTACTTCAGCGGACTCAAGATTCGATGGATTCTTGACGAGGTTGCGGACGCGCGCGCCCAGGCAGAGGCAGGCGAGTTGCTGTTCGGCAACATCGACACGTTCCTGATCTGGAAGCTCACCGGCGGACCGAATGGAGGCGTGCACGTCACCGATGTCACTAACGCCAGCCGCACTCAGTTAATGAACCTCACTACGCAGCGGTGGGATCCTGAGATTACTGACGATTTTGGCATCCCGAGGCAGATGCTGCCAAAGATTGTTTCGAGCAGCGAGGTGTACGGGCAGGCAACAGTTTCTGCCAGTGCGGGAGTCGCGATTGCCGGCGACCTTGGCGACCAACAGGCAGCGCTGGTGGGTCAGGCCTGCTTCAGGCCGGGAGAGGCGAAGAATACTTATGGCACCGGCTGCTTTCTGCTGATGAATACTGGCGAAAAGGCAGTGCCGTCAACTTGTGGTTTGCTGACTACGGTTGCGTATCAATTTGGAGCGCGTAAACCGTGTTATGCGCTCGAAGGCAGTATCGCGATCACGGGGGCTTTGGTGCAGTGGCTGCGCGATAATCTTGGGCTGATTGAAAAGAGCGCGGATATTGAAGCTGTGGCGCGCACGGTGAGCGACAACGGAGGCGTATATTTTGTTCCCGCTTTTTCAGGATTGTATGCGCCTTATTGGAAGGCTGACGCGCGGGGAGTGATTGCGGGATTGACTCGCTACGTGAATCGCGGCCATCTTGCCCGCGCTGTGCTGGAGGCAACGGCATTTCAGGTGCGCGAGGTGGTTGAGGCGATGGAGAAGGATTCCGGAATCACGCTCGATGTTTTGCGCACCGACGGCGGAATGGTCACGAATGATTTGCTGATGCAGATCCAGGCGGACATTCTAGCGAAGCCGGTTGTGCGCTCGAAGTTAAAGGAGACGACCGCGCTGGGCGCTGCTTATGCGGCGGGATTGGCAGTCGGCTTTTTTCTGGACACTGACGAACTCGCTGTTAATTGGGCGGCCGATCGGCGATGGGAGCCGGCGATGAACGAGCAATCACGGGAGCGGCTCTATCATTTCTGGAAGAAGGCGGTGACGCGGTCGTTTGACTGGGCGGAGTAAACGGCGGTCGTATTTGTGGGCCGAAGAAACAAGGGACGAAAGAAACAAGGGAGCACGAAATAAACCCATGAATCGCAGCGAAATGTGGGGCCGCGTCGAGGCGCATCCTGACGCCTGGGACATGGTTGTGGTGGGCGGCGGCGCGACCGGCGTCGGGGTAGCAATCGACGCGGCCTCGCGCGGATACGACGTCCTGTTGCTCGAACAGAGCGATTTCGGCAAGGGTACTTCCAGCCGCAGCACAAAGCTGGCACATGGTGGGGTGCGCTACCTGGAGAAGGGTGACATCGGGCTGGTGATGGAAGCGCTCAAGGAACGCGGCCTGCTTTTGCAGAACGCGCCACATCTGGTGCGCGACCTGGCCTTTGTCGTGCCTAACTACGATTGGTGGGAAGCGCCCTTCTATGGGCTGGGTTTGAAGCTGTATGAATTGCTGGCGGGAAAGTATGGGTTTGGGAGCTCGCGCATTCTGTCGCGCGAAGAGACGCTGGAACATTTGCCCACGCTCAAAACCGAGGGATTGCGCGGCGGGGCTGTCTACTACGATGGGCAGTTCGACGACACGCGCCTGCTGATTCACATGGCAGCGACGGCTTATGAGCAGGGCGCAGTCCTGCTGAATTATGTCGAAGTTACGGGATTGACGAAAGACGCGCCGGGCTTTGTGAATGGCGTCAACGCGCGCGACGTCGAGACGGGAAGGGAATTTCACGCCGCCGCCAAGGTTGTGATCAACGCTACCGGGGCGTTCAGCGATCGGCTGCGCTTGCTGGCAGAGAGTGGGGCGGCGCCCATGATCGCTCCCAGCCAGGGCATTCATTTAGTTTTCGATTCGGCGTTTCTGGCAGGGGAGAGCGCGATCATGGTTCCGCATACCAGCGATGGACGCGTGCTGTTTGCGATTCCGTGGCACGGCCATACGCTGGTGGGAACGACTGATACACCGATTGCAGCGGCGACGTTGGAACCGGTCGCCATGGAACAGGAAGTTGACTTCATTCTTTCGACGGCGGGGCAGTATCTGGTGAAAGCGCCGACGCGGGACGATGTGCTCAGTGTTTTCGCGGGCATCCGGCCGCTGGTGCGGGCAACGAGCGCGGCGGCGACGGCGGCGCTTTCTCGCGATCATGTCATCCACATCGATCGGTCAGGGCTGGTGAGCGTGATGGGCGGAAAGTGGACGACCTACCGGCACATGGCGGAAGACTGCGTCGACCAGGCAGCGACTTTGGCGCAGTTGCCGGAACGCGCGTGCGTTACGCATCACCTGCACATTCACGGCTTTCACAGCGAGGCGAAGCAGTTGGGTGCACTCCGGGTTTATGGTTCGGACGCAGATGAGATTCGCAAGCTGGTTGAAGGTGACGGCAGTCTTGGAGATCCGCTGCATCCGGCTCTTCCTTATGTGAAGGCGGAAGTTGTATGGTCGGCCCGGCAGGAGATGGCTCGCACAGTTGAAGATGTGCTGGCACGGCGCACCCGCGCATTGTTTCTGAATGCGCGCGCGGCCATGGAAATGGCGCCGGCGGTGGCGGCGTTGATGGCTCCTGAATTGGGTTGGGATGAAAATACCCAGGCACGCCAGGTCGCTGCTTTTCGAGCCGTTGCGTCTAACTATAGTCTTCGCCGATGATCCGATCCCTTCTCTCAGAAGATGGTGTCCAGCAACCCTGGCTGGCTTGCAGCATCGGTCCGATCGATTGGCATCGCTCGACAATATCCAGGCGATTGCTGACCCCGACCTTCCGGAGCATGCGGTGAATATGGTTCTTGACCGTCTGTTCCGACAGACTCAGGCGGGTTCCAATCTCCTTGTTGGAGAATCCAAAACGAATCAGGCCGACCAATTGCTGTTCCCGCCGGCTCAATCCAAATTTGGTGTCCTGGGCAGGCTTGTAGGAAAGGGCAAGATCGCGGGCTGCGCTCTGGAACAGTGACGCGGAGAATCGAGGGGGACAGACCGCTTCACCGGTAGCGACGGCTCGAATGACGCGGACGATCTCAGCCGCCGACGCATCTTTCAGAACATAGCCGACGACCCCTTCCCGCACCGCCCATAAGAAGGTCGCCTCGTCTTCATCCATGCCGATCATGACCGCCTTGCGGGTCTCCATGGTCTGGTGCACACGGGAAGCCAGGCGGGGACCAGCCAACGCGATGCTGGCGGAATCAAACAGAACTACATCGGGATTGGCCGCCGAGATTACTTCCAGGGCGGAGGGGGAAAAGGCGGCAGCACCCACCACCCGCACGTCTTCTTTGCAGCGCAGGACCCGAACCAGGGCTTCGCGGAGCAGGCAGTTCTCCGCCATTAAAAAGACTGCAATACACTGGGGATACACTTCGCAATCCCTTTCCTCGCCCTACTAACTCCCGAGCCTCCTGCCAGGCACGAGATAACAAAGCGTATCATGCGTGATCTAACGCTCCTACTATCTTGACGCGTCCGCGCCGTCCACTTTTGTCGACTCCACTTTGGTAGCCCACACGAATAGACGTATACCTCCGCATTATTTTCAATGACTTTCTCGTTATAGACTGCAAATATCTGCCGATAAAGTGCATACACTATCTTGCAAAATGTCTATTTCTCCGCAGGGTTAGAACTGCGACTTAGTACTCATAGGTACGTCGTGAAACAGACAGTAGCAATGAAAGCAGGACCGGAATTGAATCTTGTCCCATTCTCCTCGGGGCGGTAGAAGAGATCAGGAGAAGGAATGCATGAAGCGTCTGCGTGTGCTAGTGGCCAACCGTCCTCGCCTGATGAGGGAGCTTGTACTAGCTACAATCGCGGACCAGCCCGACATCGAGGTGGTAGGCGAGGTATCGGAGGAGTCGGGACTGGCCGAGATCATCGAGGATTTGCAGCCCGACGCGCTGATCCTGGCGCTCAGTAATCCGGAGACCGACTCGGCGCTGTGCGGGTTCCTGCTTGGACGATACCCGCAAATGAGGATTCTTTCTTTGGCTCCGGAGCGGAATGAGGGAATCTATTTCTGGGCGGTGGTTGATATCCACTTTAAAAGGCTGGAGAGCAGCGAAGCGAATGTTCTGGATGCACTGCGGACACGGCCGCCTTCGGTAGGCAGCCTGGTAATTTGAGCGAACCCGCTCAGGCCAGACAGTAATGCGGCATAGTAGTTATAACTGGTTGATAGTTAATAGAGTTACATCATAATCAACCATGTAAGTCAGGGGGCGAAGCTGTATCTGGTCGGCGGAGCGAAGGTCATGTCGAGCGTAGGTTTAGAAATCGAGAATGGTGCGGTCGGGCTGACGCCGGGAATGGTTGACCAGGTAATGGAAGACGCGGCCGTAGGCCGAAGCTGGTATGCGGTGTCGGTGTATCCGAGGCACGAGAAACAAGTGGCGCAGATGTGCCAGGCGAAAGGCGTGAACTATCTGCTGCCGCTTTACTCGAGCCTGCGGCGCTGGAAAGACCGGAAAAAGCGGCTGGAGATGGTGCTGTTTCCGGGCTACGTCTTCGTCAACATTGCGCTGACGGAGCGGCTGCGGGTGCTGGTTCTCCCTGGAGTCGCCCGCTTCGTGACTTTTCACGGCCAGCCGGCGGTTGTGTCCGACTGCGAAATCAGGGCTCTGGGGGTTGGGGTGGAGAGCGGGCTCTCGATTCAACCGCATCCTTATCTGCAAAGAGGACGGCGCGTGCGTGTCCGGAATGGACCCATGGCGGGAGTGGAGGGCATCCTGGTTCGCAGGAAGGATAGCTTCCGCGTCATCATCTCGATCGATATGATCGCGCGCTCGGTAGCGGCCGAGGTCGATGAAGGCGACATCGAGCCGCTGCTCTGAATTCGGGGCGGGGCTTGGCTTTTGAAACGGATTGGGAGCTCAAGAAATGCGAACCACTCATGAGTGTGAACGAAACCGAGTCATGCCGGACGGGCGGCGGCGTTTAAGAATTCCATGAAGAAGCATCTACGGTGGGCAAATTTCTGGATGGCATGGAGCGCCATCATGGTGGTGTTCGGCGTTGCCTGCGCGCTACCCTCGGGGGCGCAAGTCAGCAAGGACACGAATGGGGATGGGGATCGTTCCCAAGATCGTTCCCGCACCTCCGCCAGCGATGAATCGAGCGCCGACCTGGCGGCCGATGAGTTGGTCTCGCTCTCGGCGGACACGATCGAGAACATTCTTCGCAAGGACCCCGGCCTTTTTCTTCAGGTCAAGAGGGCGCTTGTCAAGAAAGCCTATGAGCAGGGCCGGATGCTCGATGCCAGAGACCTGGAGGACGACGTACTGTTTCGCCTGATCCAGGAGGACCAGACGGTCCGGGTCCTGATTACACACGCGATCGAGGGTCGCTACTACAATCGTTCCAAGCCGGAGAACCCGGAGCGGGAAGCGGAACAACGTCTGCCTGAGGCCGGCAGCCCGATTCCTTTCGAGAATTCGGCCCCTCGGGCGCCGGAGAACCAGCCCGCGCGCGATCCGCGCCGGCAAGTGGAGCAGGCTCAGTCGCAGTTTCCGGCTGACGATCCCTTTGGAGCCTTTCCCAACGATGAGTCGATTCTCCCGCGGGTTCGGCCGGACGAACTGCCTGGCTTGCTTGCCGCCAGCACGAACGATCCGTTGCTGAATCCACGCGCGGGACCGAAAGCTCTGGCCGACGGGTATCCAGCCCGGGTCAATCCAACTTCTTCGTCCCCCGCCGGACCCTCCGCCAACCCTCTGCTCGACGATGCATTCGGCGCTCGCCAGCGGGCGGAACGAAGGCTGCAAGGCACACCCTACCGACCGCCGGAAATCCCCGCCGAGCAGCGTGGCTTGCGCCATCGTCCGAATCCCTATGCGGACGTGCCTTCGCTTTACGATTTGTATTCGCAGTACGCCGGGAAATCGGGACCATTGGAGCGTTTTGGGCTCGATGTGTTTCGCAATGGAACCGGCAATTTCGACGACCTGCCCATGGATATGCCGGTGGGACCGGAATATGTGCTGGGGCCGGGAGATGGCTTGAGCGTGAATCTCTGGGGAGGCGTGGCCGAGCGCTTCCAGAGCGTGGTGGACCGCCAGGGGCGAGTCACACTGCCGGAGGTCGGAGCGGTCGAGGTCTCGGGACGCAACCTGGGCGACGTGCAGCGCCTGGTGCAAAGCGTGCTGCGGACCCAGTTCCGCGATGTCGAAGCGGACGTATCGCTCTCGCGGCTGCGAACGGTGCGGGTCTACGTGGTCGGCGATGTGGAACGTCCCGGCGCCTATGACGTCAGCTCGCTCTCCACCCCGTTGAATGCGGTCTATGAGGCGGGCGGCCCGACCGCGCGCGGCTCGCTGCGCGTTTTGCGGCATTACCGCGGGAAGCAACTCCTGCAGGAGATTGACGTCTACGACCTGCTGCTTCATGGCATTCGCTCCGATCTCAAAGGGTTGCAGCCGGGTGACACGATACTGGTTCCGGCGCTCGGCCCCGAGGTAACGATCGAAGGGATGGTTCGCCGGCCGGCCATTTATGAATTAGGCGGGGAGAAGAATCTGGCGGAGGTGCTGGAGCTGGCCGGTGGAGTGCTCCCCTCCGGAACCCTGCGGCACGTCGATGTGGAACGCGTGGAAGCGCACTTGAGCCGCACCATGCTGCTGCTGGATATTCCCGAGGATCAAAAGCCGGAAAGCGTCACCCAGGCGCTCGAAGATTTCAAGGTGCAGGACGGCGACAAGATCAAGATTTCCCCGATCCTGCCCTACGCGGACAAGGCGGTGTATCTGGAGGGGCATGTCTTCCGCCCCGGCAAATTCGCTTACCGCGATGGCATGAAGGTAACCGACGTCATCAAGTCCTATAGCGACCTTCTCCCCGAACCGTCCCGGCATCACGCGGAGATCATCCGGCTGCGCCCGCCCGATTACGCTCCGGTGGTGCTGGCCTTCAACCTCGACGACGCCCTATCGGGAAAAAACCAGGACCTTGTCCTCCAACCGTTTGACACCATCCGGGTTTATGGACGGTTCGACTTTGAAGATCCGCCGGTGATCACGGTAAACGGGGCCGTCCGCGATCCGGGCGACCACCTCACCAACGGAGCTACCCGGCTGCGGGACGCCATTCACCTGGCGGGCGGCACAACTTCGGACGCCGAACTCGCAGATGCTCAGGTCTTCCGCAAGACTCGAGACGGCGAACTCAAAGTGATCAGCGTAAATCTGGTGCGGGCCCTGGCCGGCGACGAGCGGAGCAACATCCTGCTCGAGCCGAAAGATCGCGTCTTCGTCCACCAAAGCTCGGCCCGAGTCGATCCACCCACCGTGAAAATCGAAGGCGAGGTCGAGCAGCCCGGGAAGTACCCGCTGGGTGAGAACATGACCGCCGCGGACCTGGTGCGGGTGGCGGGCGGATTCAAACGCGGCGCCTACACCGAACTGGCCGACTTGACCAGCTATGCGATTGAGCATGGCTCCAGTGTCCTCGGAGAGAGCAGGACCGTTCCGATTGCGAAAGCGCTGGCGGGCGAACCGGACACCGACGTCCGGTTGCATGATGGCGACGTGCTCACCATCCGCCAACTCGCGGGATGGAACGATGTGGGCGCGACCATCACGGTGAAAGGCGAAGTGCTCCATCCGGGGACGTACGGTATCCGGGAAGGCGAGCGCCTGAGTTCGATCCTGGCGCGGGCCGGCGATTTCCGCAGCGACGCCTATCCCTACGGCGTGATCTTCGAGCGGGCGCAGGTGCGGGCGATCGAGGAGAGCAACCGCACCGTGCTGATTCGCGAGGTACAGGACGACGGTACCGCCTTGCGCGCCGTTCCGGATACGAATCCCGAAGACAAGACTGTGAAAGAGGCATCGCTATTGCAGTGGCAGCGGACCATGGAGCGCCTCCAGAATACCGCTCCCAGCGGCCGGCTGGTCATTCATATTTCGCGCGATGTGAAACGCTGGGCGAATACCAACGCCGATATCGAGGTGCGGGCGGGCGATGTCATGTACGTGCCCAAGCGGCCGAACGTGGTGCTGATCGACGGAGCGGTCTACAACCCGACTGCCGTCACTTTTAAACATGGCAAGGATGCGGGGTGGTATTTGAGGCAGGCAGGAGGCCCGACGAACATGGCCAACCAGAAGGCAATTTTCGTCATCCGCGCCGATGGCTCGGTAGCCGGCGGGCCGGGAGGCCTTTTTAACGGCGGGGTTGGAAGCACCGAGCTGCTGGCGGGAGACATGGTGGTGGTGCCCGAAAAGGCCTTCGCGGGCACGACCAAGTGGAAAAATACCTTGCAGGTGGCGCAATTGCTGCAGGCGGTCGCGTTCTCGGTCAGTTTGGGCAAGACTTTTTGACCATGCCCGGCCCGCCGTCGTTAGCATGGCCGGCGCTGACCAGGCTCATCCTGATGGGATTATTGTTGACCAGCGCGCTGCGAGCGAGGTCGCAATCGGCCGGGGATCGCGGCGAGCGGGGAGCGAGCCAGGAAGAGGCCATCGCGCCGGCGCTGACCAAGGCGTCGCCAGCCGGCGCGTCGCAACCCAATACAAGTTCGGAATTTCTGGAGCCGGGCGCCGATCCCGAGAACAGGCTGCTTCTGCCTTTTCTCAGACACATGACGGAGGATCAACGCGAATTCTGGGGCAGTGCGAAACAGCTGCGCCGGCCCGAGGCTCTGCAGACGTTTCTTCCCTTTGCCGGCTTCACCGGATTGTTGATTGCGGAGGACAGCTGGATCTCGAAACAGGTCCCCGGCAGTGCAAATCAACTGCGGCGCAGCCAGGATTTCTCGAACTACGGTGCGTTCTCGCTGGCCGGCGCCGCGGCTGGAGCCTACGCATTGGGCCGGCTCACGGGCAACGACCATTTGAGGGAGACAGGATTTCTGAGCAGTGAGGCTGCGCTTAACAGCACGCTCATCGCATACGCGCTCAAGGAGGCGACCGAGCGGCAGCGGCCCTATGACGAGACGGGAGCCGGGCATTTTTTTGCGGGCGGCAGTTCGTTTCCATCGGAGCACGCCGCCCTCGCCTGGTCGGTCGCGAGCATCGTCGCGCATGAGTATCCCGGGCCTCTCACCAGGCTGCTGGCATACAGTATGGCCTCGGCGGTGACCGTCACGCGCGTCACCGGCAAGCAGCACTTCTCCTCGGACGTGGTTGTCGGCAGCGCGCTCGGCTGGTATCCGGGCCGGCAGATTTTCCGGGCGCGTCACGAACCGGAACTGGGGGGCGGGGCCTGGGGAAATCTTCGGGACGACGCGGAGGAACGCGCGCCGCGGGAAGCACGATCTCCGCAAAGAATGGGATCGCCCTCGGTTCCTCTGGACAGCTGGGTCTATCCGGCTTTGGAAAAAATGGCTGCGTTCGGACTGGTCGAAACCGCGTTCGCCGGCCTCAAACCCTGGACCCGCATGGAGTGTGCGCGGCTCACCGAGGAGGCGGGCGAAAGTTTGCAGCGGCAAGAAGGATCGGGGAGCGATCTGGCAGATTTGCAGGCCCGCTTGCAGCGGGAATTCGCCTACGAGTTCGGATTGCTGGACGGCCAGCGGAATTCGACGGTTACGGTGGAATCCATTTACACGCGCGGCGTTTCCGCCAGCGGGCCGGTGTTAAGCGATGGCTATCACTTTGGCCAGACCTTTTCCTACGATTTTGGCCGTCCCTTTCGCCGGGGAACCAATGGCCAGGCGGGAGGTTCTTTTTATGCGGCTCTGGGGCCGGCAGCCATCTACGTGCGCGCCGAGTTTCAGCACGCGCCGTCGGCGCCGCCACTCTCCGGGGAGGTTCGCGACTTCATTGCGACCTCGGACCTGGTGCCGATGCCGCCGTCGGAGCCGTTCCAGAGCATCAACCGGCCGCGGCTGCTGGATGCATACGTTGTTCTCAACGCGGGCGCAGGCTGGCAACTCTCATTCGGCCAGCAGAGCCTTTCCTGGGCGCCTGGGCCGGGCGGATCGTTTCTGTGGAGCGATAATGCGGAGCCGGTTCCGATGGTTCGATTGCTCGAGAGCGATGTGCGCTTGCCCAGCTTCTTGAAGTTCCTGGGCCCCGCCCGCATCGACAATTTCATGGGCAGGCTCGGCGGGCACAGCTTTGTTCCCCATCCTTATATTTATGGGAACAAGATCAACTTCAAGCCCTTGCCGAACCTGGAACTGGGCTTTGGACGCACGGTGACCATCGGCGGGCAGGGCGGGACTCCCTTCACGAGCAAGAATTTCCTGCTCAGCTTTTTCGGGCGGACCAGCCAGGAACTCAATTCGGTCCCAGGCGACAGCCACTCCAGTTTTGACTGGACCTTTTACGTTCCCAAGGTTAATCACTATCTTGTTTTCTACGGCGACCTGTACGCCGATGATGATCCCGTACCTTTCGTCAACCAGCCGAAAAACCCCTACCGGCCCGGGATCTACATCACGCGGTTCCCCCGGCTGCCGAAACTTGATCTTCATGTCGAGGCGGCCAACAGCGAGTCTCCGGGGCAGCCCGACAACATTGGCAATCTCAATTACTGGAACTATCAATATCGCGACGGATACACCAACAACGGCAACTTGATCGGCAATACGGTCGGGCGCATGGGGCGGACCATCCAGAGCTGGCTGACTTGGTGGATCTCTCCGCAAAGCACATTGCAATTTACCTACAAGCACAATTCCGTCAGCCCGGACTTCGTACCGCAGGGCGGGTTCTGGCAGGACTATGGCATACGGCACGAAATGTACTTCGGCTCCGGGCTCTATTTGAAGAGCCAGGTGCAGCTCGAGCACATCTCGCGCTATCCGCTGTTGTTCCCAGGCCCGCAAAACAACCTGACGGCCGTCGTAGAACTGGGTCTTGTTCCACACAAGGCAAAATGAGTTCAGGATTGAGCGAGTACGTCGAACGCACGGAAGAGCGCGCGCGCACCTCGGATGTTCCCGTTCACTCCGCCGCGAGCGGCTTCGAGCACAAGGACTTCCAGCACAAGACTCTGGAGCACGCCTATCTGTTATGGGCGAAGCGGGCGCTGCTGCGCAATGCCCTGCTGATGGGGCTGGCGGCGGGCGCTCTCATTGCCCTGCTGATTCCCGTGCGCTATGAATCGACCGTGCAGTTGATGCCTCCCGATAGCCCGTCGAACGGCGGTATGGCGATGCTGGCCGCGATGGCGAAGTCGGCGGGGGGCATGGAAAGCATGGCGGGAGACGTGCTCGGGCTCAAGAATCCCGGCTCGCTCTTCATCGGCGTGCTGCGCAGCCGGACGGTCGAAGACCGCATGATCGATCGCTACCAACTCAAGAAAATCTATGGCGTACGGCTCAATGAGGATGCGCGCAGAGAGCTGGCGCAAAATACCGGGATTGGCGAGGACCGGAAGAGCGGAATCATTACCATCAGCGTGAGCGACCATGACCGGGGGCGAGCCCGGGCGATGGCGACCGCGTACGTGGAAGAGTTGAACCGGCTGGTGGCGGAGGTCTCGACCTCGTCGGCGCACCGGGAACGTGTTTTTCTGGAAGAACGGCTGGCGGCCGTCAAACAGGAGCTCGACGAGGCCTCCCGCGCGTTGGGTGAATTTTCCAGCCAGAACGCCACCCTTGATGTTCAGGAGCAAGGGCGCGCCATGGTGACGGCGGCGGCCACGCTGCAGGGCGCGCTGATTGCCGCCGAATCGCAACGCCGGGCGCTTGAAGCGATCTATACCCCGAACAACGCCCGCGTGCGCGCGGCTGAGGCGCAGGCGGCGGAGCTTCGCCAACAACTGGAGAAGCTGGGCGGCGGCAAGACGGCGGGACTGGAATCGGGAAACGCCACCGACCCCGATTCCATCTATCCGTCACTGCGCAAGTTTCCCCTGCTGGGGGTGAAGTATGAAGAACTCTACCGCCACGCCAAGATCGAGGAAGTGGTTTTTGAAGCGCTCACCAAGGAGTATGAGACGGCCAAGGTCGAGGAAGTGAAGGAAACGCCGACCGTCAAATTGCTGGACGACGCCAATCTGCCCGAACGGCGTTCTTTTCCTCCCCGCCTGATGATTACGATCCTGTGCGGCTTTGCGACGAGTCTGGGGACGATGGCCTGGGTGGTGGCCAGACAGCGGTGGGAGCGGACGGACGCGGGCGATCCTCGAAAACAGTTTGCCCAGGAGGTCTTTCACGGCATGAACTCCGCGATGCCCTGGGCGCCGCCGAACGGGTCGCGCTGGCAGGCGGCCACGCATCGGGTGTGGATCCGGTTTGTAAACCCGGGCGGCGAGCCGGCGGCAGAGACGCATGATTGATGTAGTCCTGCCGGAACCGGCGGCGGCCGATGTCCCGGTCCCGGTCGAGGAGCGATCGCGGATTGCGGGCTGGTTCGACGTATTGTCGGCTTTGCGGCTGGGCAAGCTCGGCTACAGCTCGGCCGATCAAGTCCTCGCCATCGGCGGGATGTTTGTCGTCAACATGGCGCTGGCGCGAGCCCGCTCGAAGGAAGAATATGGAATCTTCGCGCTCTCCTATTCCGTCTTCAGCTTCCTCGCGGGTTTATATAACGCCGCCATTCTCGAGGCCTACACGATCTACGGATCGGGGCGCTATCACGGCCGCCTTGAAAAATACGAACGGCTGCTCTGGCGAACCAATGCCTGGCTGGTGACGGCCGTCACCGGGCTCCTGCTGCTCGGTTGGCTGGCTCTCGACTGGCTGCACCCGGCGTTTGCTACTCCCGCGCTGCTGGGGATGGGGCTGACCTGCGGGGTGCTGCTGACGGCGGCATTTCTGCGGCGCACCTTTTACATCCGGCGGCGGCCCGACCTGGCATTGCGATTTTCGTCGGCATTCTTTGTGGTCTGCATTGGCCTGCTTGCCCTGGCGATGCACTTTGGACTGCTGAACGGCCTCTCGGCATTTGTGATTGCCGCGCTGGCCTGGATAGTGGCGGCGCTCTTCGTAGCCGGGGAGCGCCCTGGGTGGGTGGACTCGGCCGATCCCTCGGATTTTCTGCTGGCGACACCCGGCTACTGGCGGGAGCACTGGAAGTATTCCCGCTGGGTGCTGGTGACGGCGCTGGTGTTTCAGTTTACCGGGCAGGCGTATTTCTGGGTGGTGGCGGCATTTCTCTCCTTGAAGGATGTGGCCGAGTTGCGTGCCATGTACAACCTGGTCCAGCCGGTGGAGCAGGGGTTTGTCGCGATCACGCTGCTGGTGCTGCCGCAAATGGCGTTGCACTTCGCCGCGGGCGAGCGGGGGAAGCTGCGCCAGATGTGGCACCAGTGTTCTCTGGCGTTTCTGGGGATGAGTTCCGGTTTTGCCTTGATCGTGGGTGCGGGGAGCTTGCGGCTGCTGCATCTGGCGTATGGAGGCAAGTTCGACGATGCGGCTGGGCTGCTCCGGTGGTATGTGCTGCTGCCTGTGCTCATGGGACTCGGCCATGCGGCCAACGCGGCCCTCAAGGCGAGCGAGAGGCCGCAGACGGTTTTTTACGCCTACCTGGCGAGCGGAGCCACCACCTTCCTCCTGGGCATTCCGCTGGTGATGCGCTGGGGGTTGCGCGGAGCCGTCTACGGCATGCTGCTCTCGGCGGCGGGCTATGCGGCCGCGGCCGGCCTCTCTTTTTATCGTTCTATTAGCGCGGGCAGCGCCCCGCAGCAATCTGTGAATGCTTGGGACGGGGATGCATAGTGCGATCGAAAATGGGTGCGTACTTTTCCGGATACAAGCTTTACGGCGAAGATTTAAGCGAAGCAGAACGGGAACAGTGGTACCAAGACGAAGAGGAGGGCTATGCCGAGCTCACCAAGGGGTATGGCCGCCCCTACCAGTACGAGTATCACGCCCAGAATATTGAGCACGGCTTCCGGCATCTGGCACAGCAGGAATTTTGTCGAGTTCTTGGTGTCGGAAGCGCATGGGGATACGAATTTGACCCCGTCCTTTCGCGCTGCGGGGAGATCATAATTCTCGATCCTTCCCAAGGTCTTACGAACCCACGATTTCGCTATGTACGGCCTAACCCGACTGCCATCATGCCTTTCGAAACCGGCAGCTTCGACCTTGTCACCTGCCTGAACGTTCTGCACCATGTACCCAACGTCAGCACGTACGTGCAAGAAATAGGACGAGTGCTCGCCTCCGGGGGAGTCGCTCTGATTTCCGAACCGATTATTTCCATGGGTGACTGGCGCTGCTGGCGGCCGGGCGCTACCAAGCACGAACGCGGAATACCGC
>JBAQJU010000022.1:0-22366 GCA_049300475.1 Terriglobales bacterium
GTTCACAATGTCACAATCGAAGGTCGCCGCGATCTCGCAATAGGCGGTCTTTGATGTTGCATAATGGCGCTGCAGCGATATCGACGACACCACGATTCCGCAGACTGCCAAAATCGCTATAAGACTCATCAATCGTCTCGCGATCCCACTCACGGCAGTGAACATCCGGTGCGGTCACTCAACTCTTCCAGGGTAAAGATTCGCTCCACCCGCTCGCCCGTTGGTGGAAACTGCCAGGTAGGGTAATGGTGGACATTCTGCTCCTTGCAGACCTGCGAAGTCGCGTGCATATCGCCCTTCACGCCGCACTCCACATAAGGGACGTACTCGAACGACGCGCGGAACTTTTCCTTTTGCTCCTCGCAATGAGGACACCACCAGGCCCCGTACATCTTCACACCTCGGGCGCTCAGGCAGCGCGCGAAGCCATCGTATCGATGCTGGGTGCGGTTGCCCAGATAATAGGCCAGCCCGAACGCGGCCACGATCAATACCGCGGAAACCGCCCGCCGCTTCCACCTGCCCGGAGCAGCTTCGGTCATCGCCTGTTTATTTCGACGCTCTCGCCTCTCTTGCGACATGAATTCCTTATACCACGACCGTTTCGGCCACGATTTCCGAAAATTATGATTATTCAAGAACGACTGTTCAAATGTGATTCTCTACACCACTACCCGCAGCGCCGAATTCAGCACTTCAATCTTCTGGCATTCCAGCGTAAGCACCTCGCCATCCACCATCACATCCACCGGCCCATCCAGCCGAAATTCAACCTGCCGTGCTGCCTGTCGCTTGGCCAGCGGGTGCCGGGTGTGCGTGCCGTCATAAAGCGTCGCCAGATTCCAGATCAACGCGAGCCGTCCAATCGGTCCCCAACGCACATATTCGATCAGTCCATCATCGGTGACCGCGTCGGGCGCGATCATCATGGTGCCGCCCGTAAATTTGCTGTTGTTAAAAGTCAGAAACAGGCAGCGACGCAAATCGAATTCGCCTTGACCGTCGACGCGAACCGGAAACGGCCGCCGATTCAACCGCGCCAGGCAGAGAAAAATAGACAGCAGATAGCCCATCTGACCGAAGCCACGGAACCGCCGATGCCGCAGCGCCGCCACATCCGCGGCAAATCCCATGCTCAGGAGATTCGTGTAATAGACGGTTCCGTGCTTGTGTGTCAGCTGCAAAACGTCACAAGGTCGCACGCGCTGCGCCTCCAATGCCCGAAGAGCGTGCTCCAGACCCTTGCCGCGCTCCGAGTCCGGCTCCTCAAAATCGCGCAGAAACGAATTGCCCGTGCCGACCGGTAGAAATCCAAGAGTTGCCATCGCGTCTTCCGAACCAACCGCTGCCGTAGATGACGCCGTTCCGTGCGATTCTGGAAATAAGCCGTTGACGATCTCGAACGACGTGCCATCCCCGCCAACCGCAATAAACTTGCGATAGCCCCGCCGATAGGCTCCCCGCGCAATTTGTGTTGCTTCTCCCGCGGCGCTGGTCTCCACCGTCTCGATCACGAGCCCGGCCTTGCGCAGCCGTTCCAGCGCCGCACCCACGCGCTCGCGGCCCCGCCCTCCGCCCGCCGCCGGATTAATAATGGCAAGAAATGTTTCGTTCACAAGATTAGGTTTCAGGTCTCAGGTGTCAGGTCTTAGGCCTCGATCACCAGGTGTAAAGTTCAAAGCTGATGGATTTTCCTGAGACCTGAGACCTAACACCTGAGACCTCTCCTAGACCTCCACAACTTGTGCGCGCGACGCGGCCGCTCCAATCTCGGCAGCCAAGTCTCCCCTCTTGATCTTCATCGACGCGGTACGCGGAAAATCTTTCTCCCACACGAGGTAACTGCCCACGCGCTTGAAGTCCGCCAGGGTCCGATTGCGCCGCACGATTTCCTCGCGCAGCCGTTCGTCCAACTGCTGGTTCTGTTCGAGCCGTATGACCAGAATCAGCATCTCCTTCCCGAGCGTCTTCTGTGGCCACAGATAATTCGCGGCGAACACGCTGTATTCCTTCACAGGAAGCCCGTCAAACACTGACTCGATATCCTCGGGATAAATGTTCTTTCCGCCCTCAGTCACGATCATGTTCTTCTTGCGCCCGAACAGTTGCAGATGTCCGTGCGGATCAAAGCGTCCCTGATCGCCAGTCAGCAACCAACCTTCCACGATGGTCTGCGCCGTTAGCTCGGGGTCGTCGAGATAATGCGACATGACCGAGCGGCTCAACACGGCCACTTCTCCGATCCCGTCTGTATCCGGATTCAGCACACGCACCTCGGTGCCGGGCAGCGCCTTTCCCACCGTGTCCGCCCGAAACGGCTTCAGGTCGTTGAGCGTAACGGCAGTGCAAGCCTCGGTGAGCCCGTACCCGCATGTCACCGGAATGCCGAGATCATAAAAAAATTGCAATGTCGAAGGATCGGTGAATGCGCCGCCCACGATCAATGCGCGCAGCTCTCCGCCAAATGCCTTGTGGACCTGCGGCAAGAGCCGCCGGCTGAGTTCAACGCGCGGACGCCCCCGTGTCAGCATCTTGTTTAGAACAATCAGCCGGTCGAGCAACCACCGTTTTTTCGGGGACAATTCATCAAACTTCGCGCGCAGCCCACGCTCCAGGTTTTTCAGCACCATGGGCACCAGGCTCACATAGGTGATGCGATAGCGCACAAACGCATCGCGCACGAACTCCGGACGCAAAGTTCGCAAGTGCACGACACAGGCCCCGCACACGAACGGTCCGATGAAGCCGACCATAAAGTCGATGGCATGATTGGTCGGCAGAATGCTCAGATAGCGTACGCCCGGCCAGAATGGATACCACGCCGTCAACGCCGCGCATTGCTCGAGATAGGCATCGTGCGTAAGAACGCATCCCTTGGGCCGCCCGCCGGTTCCCGATGAATAGACAATACAGGCTGTATCTTCGCGCTGCCGCGCCACAAACTGTGGATCGCCCTTTCGGCGAAATTCCTCCCAGCGGTATGCACCGTGCAAATCCGCACCGGCTGGCGCCTCGGTCACCAGCACGATCTCCGTTGCGAGTTTCGAAAAGTCAGGCGACTGCGCGATGGCGCGCCACAGGTAGTATTCGACAATCAGGAACCGCGCCTTGGAATGGGCGAGCAGTTGCAAATGCTCGGTGGCTGAGAGCTTGTAATCCAAAGGCACCAGCACTCCGCCGCAGAAAAAGATTGCGTACGCCGAAATCAGCCACTTGGACTGATTCGTCATGATGATCGCCGCCCGATCACCCGGCTTGAAGTCGGCATCCTCTAGCGCGCGGCACAGCGGGCGTGCCGTTTCCTTGAAGTCAGAATAGGTAACCCGGACCTTCTCGCGGTCGCGATCGGCTTCAATCAGACAGGTTTCGGTGGGCCAGCGATCCAGCGCAGCGCTCAGAGCCGCGCCCAGGCTGGCATATTGATGGAGATCAAGCATTCGCTATTTGCCTCACCACGGAGGCACGGAGACACAGAGAAAACAGAGTTTATCAGAACGTAACCGAGTCGCCGTGCCCGTGTGGTGACGGGGCTCTGCCCCGTTGCGGCCAAGGCCGAAGGCCATCGAGAAGATTTTCTCCGATGTCCATAGGGAAGCTGGCCTAAAGCCGGGCCTGAATCCTGCTCGCCAGGGTGCGAAAATCCGACACGCCCTGCAGTTCGTAATCGGGCAACTCGATGCGGAAGTGATGCTCAATGCGAGTGAGAAGGTCGAGCGCCTGCAGGCTGTCAATGCCGAGCGTCTTGAAGAAGTCGTCATCAGGCGTGAGCTTTTCCCGCGGCACCTTGAAGTGGCTTGCGGCGAGATTCAGGATCTCATCAAGAGTGTGGTCGATTGCTGGCATAGTGCTGATTATCGGGCCTCTCCAATCGCGAATCACAAATTACCAATTACAAATTCACGGCAAATACGGCTGCGGGCTTTCGTTCTCCACAAACTTCCGCAACCCTTCTTCGACCGCCGGACGCGAAAAAAGGTCGCAGAAAATATCGATCTCCCGCTTCAATTCGTCATAAGGGATCGGCTTCACGAATTTTTTAGCAGCCGCCGCCGTTGCGAGATCAAATTTTCGTACCTGGCTGGCGGTTGCCCGCGCCACTCGCAGGGCTTCGCCTTCGGCAGCAATCTGGCTGACCAGCCCGATCTGCTGCGCCTTCATGACGTTAAAGCTGCGCCCGGTCAGCAGCAGGTCACGAACCACGGCATTGCCTAAATCCCGTTTCAGTCGCGGGATTCCGCCGAATCCTGGAATCAGCCCCAGCCGCAATTCCGGAAAGCAGAAGCGCGCCATGCGGTCCGCAATAATAATGTCGCACACCAGCGCGAGTTCAAAACCGCCGCCGAATGTGACACCGTGGACCGCCGCGATCGTCGTCAGTGGAAGCGCATCGATCGCGTTCATCACCGAGTGAATCCGCTCCAGAAACTCGCGCACCCCGCGCGTGGCCGCGGACTTCTCCATCCCCTGCGACCGCTCATATAGTTCGCGCAAGTCCGCTCCCGCCGAAAATCCTGCAGGTTGAATCGAATGAAGAATCAGCGCATGCGCACCCGTCATCAAGTCCGGCAACGCCTGCACAAAGCCTTCCAACTCCTGCAGCACGAGGAACCCGATCTCGTTGCAGGGATCGCGATGAAGGGTCAACTCAATCGCGCCATTGATGATCTGCCACGAAAGGGCCTGCCCCCGGTGCTCACTCATGGTGTTCGCTCATGCCGTGGCGGCTGCCCCGTACATCGCGTCAATTTCATTTCGAAAGCGATCCGCGATCAGGTCGCGCTTGAGTTTGCCGTTCGCGGTTAGAAGTCCGCTCTCGATCGTGAACGCGGCTTCCACAATACGGAAGGCCCGCACCTGTTTATAGTGCGGCAGACCCTGGTTTACAACGTCAAGGGCTGCCTGCGCTTTCTCGCCGCTCACCTTGCCCGTGATCAGCGCGGTGAGAAATCCGCGCGCGTTTCCCACAACTACTACCTGCGCCGCTCCCGGCAACTGCTGCAGGATCTTATCCTCGATCGGTTCGGGCGCAATGTTGTGTCCCGACCCCAGAATAATAAGGTTCTTGATGCGCCCAACAATCTTCCAGTTTCCCGCCGCATCCACTTCGCCCTGATCGCCGGTATGAAACCACCCATCGCGAAGCACCTTCGCGGTCTCGTCCGCGCGATTCCAGTAACCCGGAAAAATATTGGACCCGCGCACGACGATCTCTTCATTCTCCGCCAGTTTCATCTCCACTCCAGAAATTGCCGGCCCTGCGCGCCCTGGTATTACCTCGCCATCGGGATCATCCATCGTGCAAATCGCCGTGGTTTCCGTGAGCCCGTAGACCTGCAGCACCGGAATTCCCAGCATCATGAAAAAAAGCTGGGTCTCGACGTTCAGCGGAGCCGACCCGCAAATCAGCGCCCGCAAGCGCGGGCCAATCATCTTCTTGCGAATGGTGGGAAACACCAGTCGGTTCGCCATCGCGAGCCAAAGGCTATCCCCGACGCGCGACTTGCGTTCATGTTTTCGCGCCCACGCGCCTTTCGCTTTGCTGTACACCTTCAGCGGGAATCCGCCAGTCTTCCAAAGCTGTTCGTCGACAGCTTTGCGCATGCGCTCCAGCAAGGCAGGAACATTCAGAAAGTAATCGGGCGCTGCCACCCGCATGTCAGCGGCAATCTTGCCCAGATCCGTGTTCAAAGCCAGCTTGCTCGGGCGCAGCAAGCAGGTGAGCAGCATGATCCATGAACCGGCAAAGCAGAATGGCAGGTAATGGAAAACCGTGTCCTGCCCTGGCCGATTCTTCATGAGTTGGTGGAGCCGTCCCGAGGTACAGCCCAACATATGCCCCACATTGCCGGCATTCAGCATTACACCCTTCGCTTCGCCTGACGTGCCCGAGGTGTAAATGATGGCGACAACATCGGCTTCCGCCACTGTCGGTACAGGGCTATCGGTGAGTTCCCGTCCCGTCACAAAAACATTGTCGAAGCAAAAATATGGAGGGGCCTCCGGCCATTCCTGGAGGATCGCCTCTCCGAGTGCCTTCTCCCCGCAAGCAATCACTGCGGGCCAGCAATCCTTCATCATCGCCACCAGTTCCGAAGGCGACTGCCGCGCGTAGAGCGGTACGGCCGTTAACCCTTCCGCCATGATGGCCAAATCCGTCGCCACCCACCGGATCGAGTTATTGGCGAGAAGCGCGCAGCGGTCGCCCTTCTTCAAGCGCAGCCGCCGCAGATAAGCCCGAGCCACTTGCACTTGCGCCAGCAATTGCCGCGCCGTAAAAGAAATCGTCTGCTCGGCGCGCACCTCCTGCAGCACCACAGCATCGGGGTCGTGGGCCAGGCTCAAGAAGATTTGGTCAAGAAATGACATGCGATTTTGATCGCGGAATCCAGCGTTCGCCGGAGGAATCGACTTGAAAACCGCTGACTTGGTAGTGATCCGCACGGTCAGCGTAGTGCGATAACAGCGCCCGCGCTTTCGCAGAGATCACGGGCGTCTCGTAGATCTCCCCTGCGAATGCCCTTACCTTCTCGATCGACTCGAAGTACAGCATGGTCATAAACTCGGCTTCTCCATCCCGAGTGAGCCGCAGCAACTGGTAGCCGAGAAAACCGTGCGTTCGTAATTCTTGCTGCAAATGTGGAAAGAGGTCCTTCTGCAGGTAGTCATCGTAGTTCTGCGCGTTTTCTTGCGTTGTCCACCCGCGCCACACTCTGCAGATCACCTGTTATCCTCCAAATTAGCCGTGAGCCTGAACCAGTCCTCGCAAGCCTTCGCTCATCGGCGGCAGGTAATCTTCCCAGCCCCATTCTCCCCGCCGCGTCGGAAATTCCGGATAGCGCCGTTGCACCTCTTCCTCGAAATAGACGCCCATGCGTGCCATCAATTTCAATTTGCGAACCACCGTGCGCCCGATCCCGTCGGCAATTCGCTCCCCTTCACGATCGAGGATTTCGAGCGCCGATAGCGTCCTCGCTTCCAGGTCTGCATCGTCCACGTGCATCAGCAGCTCCCGATGCCCGCGGTCATGCATCAGATTCCGAATGCGCTCGTCCATAGTGATCCCGGCCGATGGGACCAGCGCGGGCATCGAAGTCACAATCCCGTGATAGCGCGAGGAAACCATCATTCGGCAAGCGCGCAGAATGCTCACCAGTTGATACATGTTGTAGTCTTCGGAAGTCAGCACCGGCACGCCGCCCAGTTTTTCTGAAATTCGCTTGCAGGGACGAGCATCCAGTCGCTCCGTCGCGACCATCACTACAAAAACATTCTTTTTCTGCCGAAAAGCTGCAACCGCATTCGCGATCGAGCTCAAGTAGTGCTCGTAAGCCCGGTCCGCTTCCGGCCCGGAATGATGGAAGTACGGCCCGCGATAATGACTCGTCTTGTAAGCACCCGTCACGCTATGCAAGGCAGCCTTAGCAATCGAAGCTTTCACCGGCCACTCAAACGGATTAATCGGACAGATCGCCAGCACCGGCATCTTCCCATCCCAACCAACATCGCGCAGCGCCTTCTGCCCGTATTCGGCGCCCAGCGGCTCAAACGTCCATGCCGTATCCGTACCTAACTCGGTGGGCACACCCAGCTCGCGCAAGAGTTTTCGTGATTCCTCGTTGCGCGTGATTACCAGCGAATTTTTGCAATAGCGTCCGCACATCTTCGCTACCAGAGGATCCATCTGCCCCGCCTCAGCACCGTAACCGACCGAAAGCTTGTTTTCCGCGGCGGCGATGCCCAGCGAGCCGATCATCATGGTGGCCAGCGCGTTCGCGAATTTCGACTTGAACATCGACCCTTCGCACGCCACCACGCCATGATGCTTCGGCACCTCATTCGCCAAAAATGGAGGGAAAATGTCCGGCAAATGGACCTGGGACGTGCCTTCGAAATAGCCGCGCGAGCGGTCGAAGTTGAACGTCATCATGCTGAGTTCTACACGCTCCGGCCCAAGAATCCGGCGCACTTGCCGCAGCATCTCCTCCACCCGCACGTCCGACCCGGTGTTGCGCGTCCCGTTATAACCGGCAAACAGCAGCTTCAATTTTTCTCCGGGCCGCCAGGGTTCACCCTTGCCCATCATCCACTGCACCTTCTTGCCTTCGATGATGCCGGATACCCATGCTTCCAGAACGAAGTCCATCATGCGGCAGACCCCCCGGCCTTCGCGGCGGTCGGCCACTCTTTATAAGGATAGGAGAAGTTATGCTGCCGGCTGAAGCGCAGCAGCGGAAAACTGTACTGCGAAAACGGCACCGGCTTTCGTCCCATCTCCGTCGTGACTCGCGTGTTGTCGAACACCGTGTTCCAGGTCAGATAGGGCAGGAATACCTTCATCAGCGCTGCGCCGTGCCCAATCTTACCTTTGCGATTTGCCAGTAAATTCACGACCGACGTAAACGGACCTTCCAGGACCGGCAAAAACAGCGGCCCGCGCTTGTTCTGCTCCTTGGCCAGCGCCTTCGTCAATTCCCGAAAAGTTTGCGAGCCATTGCCCGAGGAAAGATGATAAGTATCGTAGGCCGGACTTTCCTTCATGTGCAGCGTCGTGATCGCATCCGCAACAAAATCCACATTCACGATATCAATCCTGTCATGCGGACGAAACGGAAGCACCGGCAATCCCGCCAGAAATACAAATGACCGCACCATGTCGAACTGCGTGGTCTCGGGATAGCGGCTGTCGCCGAGCACGATGCTCGGGCGGAAAATTGTCAGCGGCACATCGGGGAGCAACTCGCGCACCATGTGCTCGCAAAACTTTTTCGTTCGCGCGTAAGGATCGTAGTCCGACCGATCCCAATCAATTGACCGGTCCTCGCTCACCACTTCGTTGCTGCGCTTGCCCGCAACCGCCACCGTGCTGACGTTCGAAAAGCGCCGCAACCCATGGTAATACTGCGATTGCCGCGCCAACTGCACTACTTCCAGCGTCCCGCGCAGATTCACGTTCAGGCAAGCTTTCTCCGACTTGCGATTCAGCGAGGCCGCGCAGTGAATGACCGAATCGGTGGTGTGCACCAACCGGTCGTAATCTGCGCGATCCAGCCCAAACTGCGGTGCAGTCAGGTCGCCGCAAAAAATCCGAATCTTCGCCTGCAAGTACTCGTAAAACGCGGGGAAGGGCAGGTGCAACTGGAGAGCATTCCAAAGCCGCAGCTCGGCGTTGCGCGCATCACGGCCGCGCACCAGCACATTCACAGTCGCATCGTGCTGACTCAGCAAATTCGCAGCGACGTGAGCACCAATGTAGCCGGTCGATCCGGTCAGGAATATCGCCACGTGGCTCCGTTTGTCCCTGTCTTTACGCCATCCCCGTTGTCGATGGCCGTTGGCATCTGCAGCACCCTGGGTTCGCGCGCCTCCAGCGGCCGCCCTTCAATCAGCGGATACGTCCAGCGCCGCAAGGCGGGAATGTGAATATCAATCCAGTACTCCCACCAATCGAGGCCCGCGGTATCGTACCCGAACACTTCCTTTTCTTCCGGCACCAGCGCCTGCGAAAGTTTCTCGACATTATCCGCAACAAAATCGTGCTCATTGTGCAGGATGAAGGGCTCGAAAAGCTCGATCAGTTTTTCCACGCGCTCCAGATTGCGCTCTGCCTTGGCCAGCGCCTTGCGCATGGGCGAAGGAGCCATGACCGTCTGAATCGAACGGATGATCATCTTCTGAGCCGGTGCCGACATCCGGTTGTACCGCTCTTTCGAAACCGGAATCGCATCCATCCGCAAGCGCAACCAGCATTCCAGGCCCTCCTGCGCACGATAGTGTCGCCGGTGCCCGAGCGTCGTCAGTTCTATCGATCGCCCCATGTCGCAGGGATTGGTTACCGACGTCGCTAACTGGTACAGCGGATCATGCCGCCGCTCGACCAGCGCCGCCGCAATCAGCGTCATTCCCGCGCATACCGCATCCACAGGAATGATGTCCAGCCGCTTGCGTTCGTTCGAAGGCAGCTGCCGGAACGATGTCCCCAGTAAATAGGAGAGCGATGCCGAGGTATTGATGCCTTCATTCCAACCGCGAAACGGCTTTGCCACCGACGTTTCCACGATTGCCGGACGCACGATTGCGATCGGCAATCCCGCGCCATAGTTGGCAATCAGCGACTCCGCAAGACTTTTGGTATAGGTGTAGGTATTTGGCCATCCCAGTTCCTGCGCCCGCCGCTTGCCTTCTTCGGTCAAATAATTTTTCAGCCACCGAACCCGATTCTTTCGAATCTGGTTTTCGAGCGCCTGCCCGCTCAACCCTTTCGCCGCGTGTTCTTTTTCCAGGGCCTGCCGGGTCAGTTCCTCGGTGACCTCCGGACTTTCAGCACGCAACGCAGCCGACTCCGTCAGTTCATGCAGGTAATGCCATTCCCGTTCGGCATCAAAGTTGTGCACGCCCGCCGGCGTGTAATTGGCGCGTACGAATTCACCGACGCGTCCGTCACGCTGTCCCGCGACATAACAGGTCGAAAGGTGAAGCAAAGCCGTATGATCCGACGCGCGAATGAATTCGATGAGGTGATACGTCGAATCCACATTGACGGCCAGCGCATCCCGCAGATCGGGATTGAAATCCGTAAGCCCTGAGCTGTTGACGATCAGATCCAGCTCTTTACCGAGCCGCGCCGCGACATCAGGCTCAAGTCCCATGCCAGGCTGCGATACGTCGCCTTCGACCACTTCGATCTTGTCCGCCAGCAAAGCACCCAACTGGTCGCCATACTTTTCAAAGACAGGATCAAAGACCGGTGAGTCCTCCAGCATCTTCTCGAAACGCGTCTGCGCCGGAGACGACTTCTGAGGCCGGATCAGCAAATACAACTTCCCGATTTCGGGCAGATTCGGGGTCCCCAGCGGCGCCGGTTTTGGCCCGTTAGGGCAAAGATCCATCAGGATATTCGCCAGCCAGACTTTGCCGATAAAGCCGGTGACGCCAATCAGCATCACGCGTCTTCCAGCCAGAGCCTTCCGCACCGAAAACCGCTCGGGATGCCGAGTTTCGTCAAAATAGACAATCGGGCGCACGCGCGGCGTCTCGACCCGAACCGCCGGCACAATTGCGGATGCCAATGCCTTGGGCCCGCGCAGACCAAGAGCGCGCACCCACCGGGCCGGACTCTGCTGCCCTTCCGGACCTGTTTCGCGGATTCGCGCAAACAGCCCGCGCGGCCGGATCACCGGGCTCAGCAGCCGTCCCGTCGCGACGCCATCCCTGAAATCGAGCCGGTTCGCGATAATCCATCGGACTCCCAAATGGCGCGCCAGTGGACGCATGACATGATCGAGTCCCTGGCTCACCAGCACTACATCGGCTCCCGTAGCCTGAAGCGCCTTCAGGTGCCACACCCCCTCCTGTTTCAGCAGCGGCTTCAGCTTGTATTCGAACTCTTCCTCGCCCAACAGATCGAGCCGGTCGCGCGTAACGCCGCGTAACACGGAATGCACGATCCGGGTCGCGGCCACCCGGTTTGCCGCGTAAAGGAACGGCCGCAACAGCGCCATCAACAGCACCAGGCTGCGCCGCACCACGCGCGCAATAAACGTCTGGCTGTTCCAGGTGAAAAATGCAATCGGCCGGATCGTCGTCAGTTCCAGCAAGCTCCCTTCAACGCGCCAGTACACCGGCGACGAGGGCCGCGGACGCGCCGATGACGGGGCAACATATAACGGAGCAACAACGGACGGGATCCCCGACGCCCCCCCCGGCGCATTGCCGTCATGGGGGACGTTGTGCTCTGCCCCTACGAAATTGTCGACAGGTTCCACCAATCTTCCACCAATCAATGATCCAAAGACCTGGTCTTCCGCGCGACCTTCTGTGTCATGTCACTATGCCCAACCGGCCGGGCGGAATCACCTATTTTAACCTCTTCGTCATAAAGGGCGAAATCTAAACATCATCGGGCGAATGTGGGTCGGATGGACTCACTGATCGCCCAAGTAGCTGATAAAATGGCGCGGAACTTCCAATCGCTAATTTGCAATTTGTGATTTGGTACTTGAACCGCAGTTCAGAGCCATCGGGTTCTAGATCACGAATTACAAATCAGCAATAACAAATTTCCCTAGGAGATAACCCCTTGCCCTACAAAGATACGGTACTTCCCGAGTTCGACATGGAGATGGATAATACGCGCCGAACGCTGGAGCGCGTTCCGGATGACAAGTTTGGCTGGAAGCCGCATGCCAAGTCGGGCACGCTCGGCTGGCTGGCCATCCATATCGCCACCATTCCTCAGTGGGCGAAGATTACCATGGAAGAAGAGTCGCTGGACCTTTCAGCCCCCGGACGCAACTCTGGCCCGCCTCCGCCCACGGATCGCAAGGGCTTGCTCGAACTCTTCGAGAAGAATCGGACCGAGGCCCGCGCCGCGCTTGCGGGCGGCAGCGATGCTACCTACGCCAAGCCCTGGGCCTTGTTCATGGGCGCACAAGAACTCTTCCGCGAGCCGCGCGCCAACGTCCTGCGCCGCATGGTGCTCAACCACATGATCCACCACCGCGGACAACTGACCATGTATCTTCGCCTGCTGGATGTCCCTGTTCCCGGACTGTACGGCCCATCGGCGGACGAGCAAAAATTCTAACGGAGTTCAACAGCGAAGGCGTATACGAACGCATCCCGCGGCGCAAGCCGTGGGGTGCGATCAGCGATGTCACGCCGCCCGTTCCACCCAGCACACGTCCCAATACTTTCCAAATTTGAGGCCGTTCTCACTGAACACGCCTACCGCCTTGAACCCGAACCGTCGATGCAGAGCCTCAGTCGCCGCATTCGGCAAAGCATAGCCCGCGACAAAACGCTGAATATCTTCCCCCTTCAGCATCGCAAATAACTCCGCATACAGCCTGCTTCCGATTCCCTTCCCGATCGCTTCGGGCGCGCAGTAAATAGTCGTCTCGACCGTGGTGTCATACGCTGCCTTCGGACGAAAGCGCGTAGTCCCCGCGTATCCCAGCACGGATCCGTCGAACTCGGCTACCAGCAGCCGATAACGACCCGAGCTTCCAAATTGAGCGAACCACGGCTCACGTCGCTCCACCGTATAGGGCTCAATGTCGAATGTCACAGGCGTGTGAAGAACGTAGTAGTTGTAGATTTCGGTTAAGCGCGGCAAATCGTCGCGCTCCGCCGGACGGATGCGCACACCGCTCATTCGATGGCCTCCGAGACGCCAAATTCCGCCAGCATCTTGTCCCCTTTGTCACCTCATCACCAGTCCGAAGACCACAGCCGCCGCAATCAGCCACGCTGAGTTTAGACGAAAGCGCAGCAGCCCAATTAAAGCGGCGCCAAAGATTGCCAGCGTAGTCCAACTCACAATCGAGGACTTCCCCAACTGCCACGTCACCACTGCCATCAGCGCCAGCGATCCGGCCACCACTCCATCGAGCGCCGCCGCGGCCCCGGGCGACCGCCGCAGGCGCGGAATCACCGGCCCGCTCAAAGCTACCAGAATGAAGCCGGGGAGGAAGATTCCGACGGTCGCCACGAGCGCGCCCGTCCATCCGGATACGATATATCCAATGAACGTGGCCGTCGTGAAGACGGGTCCTGGCGTAAACTGCCCGACCGCGACCGCATCCAGCAACTGCTGCTCGCTGAGCCAATGCAGGTGCTCGACGAACTCGCTCTGCAGAAAAGCCAGCAATACATATCCGCTCCCAAACACCACCGAGCCGATCTTCAGGAACGAAAGAAACAGGCGCGCCAACCCGACCGGCCACGCCGTAGCAACGGCTGCCGCAGCCAGCGACGCGATAATGATTCTCGGAGTCGCCAGGACTCCAACACCAAGTAACCGTCCTCTCATCCCGAAAGCCAGAACCGAGAGCGCTCCGGCAAATACGAGCACCAGCACCGGACTAACGCCCAGCAAACTGAGCACCGCTGCCAAAGCCGCAATCAATGCCAGCAGCGCCGTACGAATGCCGGTCCGGCTTAGCCTGCCAATCGCCTGGATTATGATCGCCACAACTACAGGTTTGATCGCGTAGAGAACATTCTGGACCCGTGGCAGAGAGCCAAACCGCACATACGCCCAGGCGATCGCCGAGACAATCAGCGCGGCCGGAATAATGAAGCAGGAACCCGCGACAATCAGTCCGCGCCAGCCACGTTTCAGCTGGCCGACAAAGATCGCGACTTCGGTTGAACTCGGCCCCGGAATCAGGTTCGCGGTCGCAAGCCGGTCCAGAAATTCCGCTTGCGTAATCCAGTTGCGCCGCCGCACAAACTCTTCTTCCATCATGGCCAGATGAGCGGCCGGGCCGCCGAACGCTATCGTCCCCAACTTCAGGAACACAAGCGCAATCTCAGCCAGCGATGCTTCCTGGATCTCGTGTTCGTCGGTCACTCGCGAGTACGCCTCCGACCAGCCAGGTTCGCATTCTTGCATAGGGAAAGTGAGAATCCGCGTCAACAATTGTGTAGTCGATCACGGCCCGGGCGAGCAAGACCAAAAGTCTCTAGTAGCATGGGGAGCGGCGCGTAGCGCCAACAGGGAAACGTCGATTGACTTTTCTAACTCTATTCGGATTGTTCGCGGTCACCGCGATGCTCGTCACCTATGCGCTGGAAAGCCGCAGCCCATGGTTCATTCTCGCCTTCGCCGCTTCCTGTGCGCTCGGTTCTGCCTACGGATTTCTGCAAGGCGCGTGGCCCTTTGGAGTAGTAGAGGCCATCTGGTCAGTCGTGGCCGTACGCCGCTGGTATCTTGCGATCCATCGGGATCCACGTCAGAGATGACGCTCGGCAACACTTCCCCAACAGGCAGGACGGACTATCTGGTTGCGTAATGTTCTGCACTCAGGAAGTGGAAGGAAACGTAGGGTTCTTCGCCCACTACCCAGCTATCGTGACCGGGAGGTCCGGGTGGGATGTAGAAGAGATTGCCGGCGCGGAGTTCGTGGACGGAGCCGTCATCCATCGCCGCCGTGGCACAGCCGGAGAGCACCAGCCCAACATGTTCGACATTGCAGCGCGATGCCCCCACGCTCGGCCCAACGTGAAGTGACCACTTCCACCCGGGCTGGTAGGTGGCGCGGCCGATAGTCAGGCCACCGATGCGGACGATTTCGAACTTTCCTTTTTCGAATGTTCGAACCTCGTCGGGCTGTTCGAAACGCTTGAGGATTACTTCCATCATGGCGACGCCCTCGCGCGAGCAGGCCACAATCAAGCCTCCCCGCATTTTAGAGAACCTTCGGAAATTGAAACGGCGCGGCTTCAAGCCGCGCCGTGTAGCGCGGGCACTCTTGTCCGCGCAGACCGCTCATTCGCTGCAAGCCCGCGGACAGGAGTGTCCGCGCTCCACAACTTAGTCGCCCGCCACGGGCTCGGCAATGTCCTCTGTCGTCCTAACAGCGCCGTTGCCATTAGAGTGTCCGTTCCCGTTTGCAGGAGCGATCGCACCCAGCGGAATGAATCCCGCTTCGTTGGACGTGGCCGGTTTCTCTTTGAGCACAACTTCGCGGTAGAGCTGCGCCATGCGGGCGTCGTAGGCGGGATCGTTCTTTTTCGGGCCTCGCTCGTTCGCGGCGTGCTCGTTCACAGCGTGCTCGTTCGCGCCTGCTCCCTGAGAGTTATGCTGCGTAGCCAGCTTCGCATCGCGCGCCCGAGTCTTTTCTTCGCGCGCGGTCTTCGCGATCCCCAACTTGTCGAGATCGTGCTGCACTTCGTTGGTCACGATGTTGTCGCGCAGGTAGAGGGCATGTTCCTTGTCCTCGAGGTTGACCTTCTTGCCGCCCGCGAAAATTTCGTGCCGGCCGTGCTCCTCGTACCACTTGGTGAGAGTGGCCGTCATGTGCATCTTCTCGATGATGTTGCGCCAGCCCACGCCCGTGTTGTAGGCGCAGAAGCTGATCTCGCCTTCCTGCGTGGCGTAGGGGATGATGCACTGCTCGGTGCGGCGGAAGTCGTAGTTGAACAGGTCCTGGAACCACATGCCCGCGATAAACAGAAAGTTCCAGCGATCCTGGCGGCGTTTCATAACGTCGTCGATGGTGCGATCCGGACCGACCTTCCCATAATTCTTGCCCGTCGCATTGAAGTTCTTATCGAACTTCCTTAACAGGTCCATCAACTTGAAGTGGGTCGGCGACTGGAACGGGTCGTAGTTCTTCATCAGGCACAAAGCCATGCCGAAGATGGTCATGAACTTTCCACGCGCCGCATCGTTGACCTTCGCGATGTCCTTTGCGAGCTGATCGCCCTTCAAGAACGCCGTAACAGGCACCGCCTCTTTTGTTTCTTTATCGATCATTACCGCCATGCCTGTACCGCAATTCGGATGGCAGCCGCAAGAAAGCTGGCCCCAGTTGTTGTTGGCGTCATCGGCGTGCATCAGGTCGGCCCAGTCGCTGAACGTCGACATGAAGCTGATCGGATACCAGTCGCGGGCCGGCTCGCCGAGGCCCGTCTGATTCTTCACGTCGTGCGCCAGGTGCGCCAGGGTGTAGCGCTGCGCTACGCGGCGGTCGTCAGTGATGGCTTCGTCGCGACCCGTAAAGCTGACCGGCTGGAAGCTGAGAAAGCCGATCTTCTTGGGATTATCGAGCGCGAACTGGATGATGCGTCCCACTTGCTCGTTGTTAATCCCGTTAATGATCGTAATGACCGGAACAATTTCAATACCGGCGCGATGCAGGTTGTCAATCGCCTTCAGCTTGACGTCGAACAGATTGCCGACCGCGCGGTGCGAATTGGCGGCATTGCCGATTCCGTCAAACTGCAGGTAGGCATAGCGCATGCCTGCTTCGGCGGCTTGCTGTGCGAACTCAAAGCTCTTGGCGAACTCGATGCCGTTGGTTGCCGCCTGCACGCTGTTGTAGCCCACTTTGCGCGCGTAACGCACCGCGTCCAGAAAATACGGCGAAAGCGTCGGTTCGCCACCCGAAAATTGCACCGACATCTGCCGCCGGGGCTTGATGGTGATCGCGTTATCCAGCACCGTCTTGATCTCTTCCCAGGTAAGCTCGTGCACGAACCCAACCTGGTTCGCATCCATGAAGCAGGGATCGCACATCATGTTGCAGCGGTTGGTCAGGTCGACGGTCAGCACCGAGCCGCGGCCATATTTCACGGTCGAAGTTCCATGATGGTGCAGGTGCTCGTCGCTGTGGGCCTTGATGTCGCGGCCGGGGAACACTTCTTCCAGATGTTGCGAAAATTCGGGGTCAATGGACATCAGGTCTTCAAAGTGACCGTGTTTCGGGCAGTCTTTGACCATCCAGATTTTGCCGTCGTGCTCCACAATCTGAGCCTTGATCTCGCCGACCTTTTCGTTCATCAAAACGTCATAGGGCAGGTGGCCATCGAGAATCTGCTGCCGAATTTCCGGCACACACTTCGGGCACAGCGAGTCCGTTGTACGAGGCCAGCCGAGCGGCGGCTTGGACTTCTCCCACGACTTGAGCAGCGGCTTATCAGACCATTTCGGAGTCGGCGACGCGTTGGGAGCAACGCGGTTGAGGCGTTCAAAAACCGCCCAGGCGCCCGTAGCGGCCACCGTGACCGCCTTCTCAACGTATTTGATCGGCTTATGCATTCTGCTCTCGCTTTCCTCCACTCGGGAGTTAGAACTTTCCCCACTATCCTGCATGCGGGAACTTTGAAAAGTAGATGTTCCACGAAGAAACCTGGAAGCTTCGATGCGTGGAACGGCTCATGGTTATCCTATTGAAGATGTGATTGTTAGGCACGCACGGGGCAGGGAGAGGGTGAAAACGCGGGTTAAACGGTGAAAAGATGCAGGGAATGGAAGCGTAAGTTATTGAAAAAACAGGAGCAGTCCCTCCGTCCTTCAAGTTTCGCGTACCCGGCTTCCAGTTCGCTGACTTGGTGAAACGCAAATGCGCCGGCCTTGCTCCATGCTGATCTGGCCACCGTCCATTCCCTGGCTGATCGAACTTTTCAGTCAGCCCGGTTGAAGTGTTCATGCAAAAACCAAATCGGGAATTCCAATGGAAATATCGCGCCCCAAGACTTGTGATTTTGGGCTGAAAGGCGGAGCATAACGATGAGGGGAAGCGACCTGTGGTCACTTGTGCAAATTGTGTAGGGCGCCTGTCTAGCAGCCTTGATCTGGCCGAGTAGCGAATATCGCTTCTAGACGGCGGGAACGGGAATGGGCTATGTCCTCGCACTCTGGGGAATCTAAGCACTTATCCATTGATCCGCAGCCACTCGCGTCGCATCCCAACCGGTTGGATCTGGCGGGAAGCACAGATTCGAATCGCGACCTCGTCGAACGTAGCCGAGACTTGTGGTGTGTCCATGACCTTCAAGGCCGACTCCTGTCGGTCAATCCGGTTCCCGGCCGGCTGCTGAGCTACACCACCGAAGAAGTCTTGCAGACTCCGCTGCGCGATTTGATCGATCCGAAATTCCGCGATCCGTTCGACGTCTATCTGCGCGACGTCGAGCGCATCGGCCAGGCACACGGCGTGATGGCCGTGCTAACGCGAACCGGCGACCGGCAGTTTTGGGAGTATCACAGCACTCTAATGACCGGAGGAGCGGAGACCCCGGTGGTGCGCGTCATTGCGCACGATGTTACCGACCGCATACTGGCAGAGAAGGCCCTGCGGCACGTGAATGAGAAACTGGTACAGAAGGCGCACGAGCAGGAATCGACATTGCGCGAGCTACAGCTGTTTCGATCGCTACTTGACCAATCGAATGACGCAATCGAGGTAATCGATCCGGAGACGATGCGTTTCCTCGATGTGAACGAAACGGAGAGCGCAGAACTGGGGTATAGCCGGGAAGAGCTTTTATCCATGACGGTCTTCGACATCGACCCGCTGGCCACCAAAGAGATAGTCGCGCGATCCATGGAGGAGATGCGAAAATCCGGATTTGTGATCCTGGAAAGCCTGCACCGGCGAAAGGATGGAACCACCTTCCCCGTGGAAATAAACGTAAAGCGCGTGCAACTTGACAAAGAGTACGCGGTGGCCCTGTCGCGCGACATCACCGAGCGGAGACGTCGCACTGAAAGACTGCAGGAATATGAAAGAGTGGTCGAAAGTCTGGCGGAGATGATCGTGGTGGTCAGCCGGGACCATCGCTACGTGATCGCGAACCAGGCGTTCTTGCGCCCTCGAGGCATGACCAGAAAGCAGGTAGTTGGCCGGCATCTGACCGAAATCGTGCACCCTGATTCGTATGAAACGACGATCAAGGAAAAACTGGATGAAGCTTTTCGCGGCCATGTCGTCGATTATGAAATGAAGTACGAGTACCCGGGGGTCGGCGAGCGAGACCTGGCCGTTACCTACCTGCCGGTGGAAGGTGCAACCGAAATCGATCGGGTGGCGGCAGTGATGCGAGACATCACCGAGCGCAAACAAGCGGAAGAAGCCCTCCGCACCAGTGAGCGGGAGCAGCACAAGATCGCAGAGCAATTGGAGATAGAACGCGCCCGCTTGATCGAGGCCCAAGCGGTGGCAAAAGTGGGCAGTTGGGAAACCGAGTTGCCCAGTCTTGACATAACCTGGTCCGAGCAGACACACCGCATCTTTGAGACTGACCCCTCCCATTTTCACCCCACGCGTCCAGACTTTGTGGAACTTGTTCATCCGGAGGATCGTGCGAAAGTGGATGCAGCCTTTGAGGCTTCGCTCGAAAAGAGTGCGCCCTCCAAGGTCGAATACCGGATTGTCATGGCCGACGGCCGCGTCAAAGTCTTGGAGGAGCAGTGGAGGGTTTTTCATGATGGACAAGGACGGCCGGCGCGCCTAATGGGTACTTGCCAGGACATCACCGAGCGCAAGCGGATGGAAGAAGAGCTGCGGAGGGCGAAGGAAAGACTGACCGAAGAAAAGCTCTATCTGGAGCAGGAGATCGACGCCGAATTCGGGTTTCACGACATCATCGGTCAGAGCAAGGCATTGAAGGAAGTAATGGAAAGTGTCGGCAAGGTAGCGAGCAGCAGCGCCACCGTGCTGCTCCTTGGCGAAACCGGAACGGGCAAGGAACTGGTGGCCCGGGCCATTCACCGGCGGAGCCAGCGGTCCGGGAATGCGTTCATCAAAATGAATTGTGCGGCGATTCCGTCCGGGCTGCTGGAGAGCGAGTTATTTGGAAACGAAAAGGGTGCTTTCACGGGCGCCGTAAGCAAGAAGATTGGACGCCTGGAATTGGCCGACAAGGGTACCCTGTTCCTGGATGAGATTGGCGAGATCTCCCTGGAGCTGCAACCGAAGTTGCTGCGGGTTCTGCAGGATCACGAGTTCGAGCGGCTGGGCGGAACGCAAACGCTCAGGTCGGACTTCCGTTTAATTGCGGCCACCAACCGGGATCTGGCCGCGAGTGTGCAAGACAACGAATTTCGCAGCGATCTGTACTACCGGCTGAATGTGTTTCCCATCCATCTGCCGCCGTTACGGGAGCGGCGAGATGACATCCCATTGCTGGTGGAGCATTTTGTGCAGAAGTGCTGCCGGAAGATGAACAAATCGATCACCAGCATTCCAACCAAAACGATGACCGCATTGACCGGACGGGATTGGCCGGGCAATATCCGGGAGCTCGAGAACTTTGTCGAGCGTTCAGTGATCCTGACGAACGGATTGGTGCTGGCGGCGCCGCTCGGGGAATTGCGGCCGACAGCCACCGAGAAAAGCGGGACCGAAGATGAAACCCTGAAAGCCAAGGAGGTCGAACACATTCTGCAAGCCTTGCGAGAAAGCCGTGGGCAGATCAGCGGACCACGCGGAGCCGCGGCGCGACTGGGTTTGAAGCGGACTACGCTCCAATCGAAACTGAAGCTTCTGGGAATCAATCCCCGAGTACTGCCCCCGCTCTCGTAGCCCTGCGCGATGGAAAGACTCCGGCGTGCACTCGGGGGGCAATTTGCGGGCGGAGGGTATCACCCCGCCCGCAGTTGCCACGCGATCGCGCTTTAAACTGCCTTCCTGATGGCGTGGTAAGCGACCAGCACGATAATTGCACCGATCACAGCCACAAAGAGGCTATAAATATTCAGGCCGCTCACGCCCGATGCGCCAAAGGTATTGAAAAGCCATCCTCCAACCACTGCCCCCACGACCCCGAGGATGATGTCGAGGAAGAAGCCTTCGCCCGACTTGTTGACGACCTTGCTCCCGATGAAGCCCGCCACTAATCCCAGAACAATCCACGCCAGTATTGACATTCGAATCCTCCCAGCCGGAGATTGGAAACCTCTCAGCAAACGCGCGCACACTATATCAGAGCGCAGCTCCCCAGAGTAATATCGGAACACCCTCGATCGTGAACATCATTGAGCATGCGGGGGCGCGCGGGCTGCTGAACGCCGCGAGTTTCGGTTACAATCCTCGCGCGCATGAACCGCGAATATTATAAGCACTACAGCCACGAACTCGGCCGCGACATGGAGTCTCTGGTGTTTGGCCACGCCGGCCGCCCGATCCTGGTCTTTCCCACCTCGATGGGCCGTTTTTTTGAGTACGAAGATGCGGGTATGATCCGCGCGCTGGCCGGGAAATTGGATCAGGGCGCGCTCCAGGTGTTCTGCGTCGACGGAGTGGATGGCGAGAGTTGGTACAACAAGAGCGTCCATCCGGGCTCGCGCATCTGGCGGCACGTGCAGTACGAGCGCTATATCGTCAATGAATATCTGCCATTTCTCAAGTTCAAGAACTGGGCTCCGCAGATCGCCGTCACCGGATGCAGTTTTGGCGGCTATCATGCGCTGAATTTTTCCCTGCGCCATCCCGATGTCGTCTCCGCCTGCGTTCCCATGAGCGGCTCGTTCGACATCAAGAGCTTTCTCGACGGCTACTACGACGACAATGTCTATTTCAACAATCCCCCCGATTACCTGCCCAATCTGAGCGACGATTGGCTCCTGAATCGTATCCGGCAGATGAAAATCGTGTTGGGAACGGCGGATTGGGACATGTGTCTGGACGCGAACGTCAAGATGTCGGGCATCATGCACGCCAAAGGCATCCCGCACTGGCTGGATATTTACGGCGATAATAGCAAGCACGACTGGCCACTGTGGCAGAGAATGGCGCAAAAATACTTTTCATAGATGGTGGATGAAGGAGATACGACGTGAAGAGAATCGGAATCCTCTTCGGCATGGAAAACACTTTTCCGCCGGCTCTAGTCGAGAAGATTAACGCAATGAAGATCGACGGCGTGACTGCCGAGTTCGTCAAAATCGGCGGCATCCGCATGGACGAACCAAAGAAGTACGATGTCATCATCGACCGTATTTCGCAGGACATCCCCTTCTACCGCGCCTATCTGAAGAACGCGATGCTGCAGGGGACGATCGTCGTCAACAATCCTTTCTGGTGGACCGCCGACGACAAGTTTTTCAATTACGCGCTGGCGCACAAAATGGGCGTGG